>NZ_CP038145.1:1890822-2251645 GCF_004519515.1 Actinobacillus indolicus
AAATGCCTGTGCTTGCTCTGCGGTAGCGGTACGTTTATGGCTAAAATCTTGATGCAGTTTCACCGAAAATTTTAGGCATAGTAGACAAAAGTGTTGGTTTTTTTGCAAACTATGCCTCTAATGGACAAAAGTGTTGGTTTTAATTATTTTTCCTAATTATTACCAACTCTTTTTATTTAAAAAATCCTTTATAAACATAATCTTATGCTTTTTCGTTAATCCGCTATGAACCGATAATTTCTGTTTCAGTTCTTTAAATAACCCTTCCAACCTATTTGTTGTTTTTTCTATATTTAAGTGAGCATATTCTTCAAAGGTGAATAAATATTTCATATAGTATTTTAAACTGGTATAAGCCTCTCTTACATTACGGTGTTTATAAGGAAAATATCCTTTCTCATTGGGATATTCAGACCGTTCATCTAAAAACTCTTTATGTTTTAAATACCATTGATGTAATCTTAAATAAAATTCATTTTTGTGGCTTTCTTTTAGCGTTTTTACAATAATCTTTAATTCTTTACCTGCTTGTGATTGATGCTTTTTTCTTAATTTTCTCATCACAATGGCGACCATATGGAAGTGGCACATTTGAATTGGTGTATTAAATAAATCCTTTAATAGCCCTCTACGTCCATCATTTGTAATGGATTGAATCATATAGCCTTTTTCTCGAAGTATATTCAATGCGAGCTTATAATAGAGGTCTTTTTCTGTTTTTACGACACGATGATAAACGACTTTTTTAGATAAGGTATCTATTAAAACTAATACACCAAATTCACGACCAAAGAAGGTCACGTCTGCAATAATCTTGAGATAGGTTTGTTGTAAAGGAATTAATTTAGCTTTGGGGGATTTTTCAATATAACGTTGAATAGTTCTAATGGAACAGCGATATTTTTCGGCTAATTGTTTATAGGTTTGTTTTCCTATGGTGTAATCAGTCCAAATATCTATTGGATTTAATTTATTTGTGGAAGAAAAGGTTTTATGACAGGATGAACAAAAGTATCTCTGAATATTATTTTTCTTTCCATACTTTTGGATATTGTTCTTAAGGCAAAAAGGACAGTTTTTTGTTCATATTTCAAAAAGTGGGCTTAAAGTCTTGTACTATAAGGCTTTAGCCCACTTTTTACCAACACTTTTGTCTACTATGCCAAATTTTAATCTCCCTTCAGACTTTTCTAGCATACCTTGCACTGCCTTATAGCCAATCGGGGCGTGAAAGGTGCTGTTGATCTCAACGGTATCGTAATGCTGGCTGTAAACCGACAAAAAATCCGTTTTGTCCGTCCCAAACGGATAGAGCGTACCGACTAAATCCGTATCGCTATAACCGCCCGTACCGATGTAGATGTGGGGTGTGTGCATTTTTAATATCTTGTTTTTGCCATTTATCGAAATTGATATTTCCCTTTACCTTGCCCAGCAACTTTTTCTATTGCCTTCATTTCTAACATTTTCTTAATCAATTCCGATGACGCAGATGCGGAAAGATGAAGTATATTGACCACATCTCTTCGTGAAAAAATACGATTAGCTAAAATCTGAGAAAGTGCGGTGATATGTTTCTGGGTTTTCTCTGAATGTCTTGTTTTTTTGTCAGGATTTTGCTTAATGTCTTGTTTTTTGTGTTCAGTGTCCTGTTTTTGTTTTTCAATATCCTGTTTTTCCAAAAATTGACTACTATTAATTAATATACAACTGGCGATTGTTAGCTGATTATTTCACCTAATAGCACCTACACAGATATTAATTTTTCGTAGGGGCGGGGTTTATCCCCGCCCGAATCTATTGATAAAAACGATCTAAATGCCATTGTAATGGATTATTTTCAATATATTCCCAAATTCTCAAAAAATCTTCATCATTTCGAATAATATGCTCATAAAAACTGCGTTGCCATAATGGTTCATAAATCTGATTATTCATCATCTCTCGATATTTTTTAGCCGTAATACCTTTCAATTTACGAACCAAATTTGAAAGTAAAACATCGTCTTGATTAAACCAAATGAAATGTATGTGATTTGGCATAATAACATAGTGAGAAAATTCACTTTTGGGATAATCTTTTAATAAAGCATTTAAGGTTTCATCTATCATTATTCCAATTTTATTTAAGTGCATTTTTTCATTAGCAATATCTCCAAAAAGACAATTCCTGTTTTTGGTGCAAACTGTAACGAAATAGCAACCATATTGAGAATAGTCGTAATGTGGTAATCGCATATTATTGCGGCGTTTGGGGAGACTATTTTTCATATTTTCTGTATGTGGGATATTTTCGGGCGGGGATAAACCCCGCCCCTACGAATAATTTGTAAATTTTGAGAAAATCCAACCGCTTCTAGTTACAAGGTGCGTTTACAGGCACCCTACATTTCTAATCTTACTTCATCGAAACCCCAAGCCACTTCACCATCTCTCTCTCATTCCACCCCTTGCGTTTTGCATAATCCACCGCTTGATCTTCATCAATGCGTCCAAGGGTAAAATAATTACTCGCAGGGTGGGTGAAGTACCAACCGCAGACAGATGCTGCCGGCCACATTGCGTAGCTTTCGGTGAGTTTCATACCGATACGTTGTTCCACTTCCAGTAAATCCCAGATGATCTGTTTTTCCGTGTGTTCAGGGCAGCTTGGGTAGCCGGGGGCTGGGCGGATGCCGATGTATTCTTCACGGATTAGGCGGTCGTTGTCTAGGGTTTCGTTGGTGTAGCCCCAGACTTTGGTGCGAAGTTCAAAGTGCAGGTATTCCGCCATTGCTTCGGCTAAACGGTCGCCGACCGCTTGGAGTAAGATAGCGTTGTAGTCGTCCCCTGCGGCTTTGTAGCCTTCCACTAAGTCGTGTTCTTCAATCCCTGCACAGACAGCGAACATACCGAACCAGTCCTGTTTGCCACTGGCTTTGCTGGCGATAAAGTCGCTCAAGCAAAGATTGTACGGGCTTTTGCTGTTTTTGCCACGTTCGCTTTGTTGGCGGAGGTTATAGACTTTGCCTGCCACTAAAGTGCGGTCGGCATTTTGATAGATTTCAATATCATCACCTACGCTGTTGGCAGGAAAAATACCCATAATGCCGCTTGGGTTGAGCTTGTGATTTTGCTCTAATTCGTCCAACACTTTTTGCGCATCGTTCCACACTCGGCGTGCCTCTTCGCCGCCTTCAGGGTAGTCGAAGGCATCAGGATAGCCCCCCATTAAGCCCCATAAACGGAAGAACGGCGACCAGTCGATAAATTTCCGCAAGGTCGCAATCGGCACGTTTTTATATTCCACAATGCCTGTTTGTTTTGGCGTTGGCACTTGATAATCCGCCCATTCGCCACTGAACGCATCAAAGGCATTTTTGCGTGCGTCTTCAATCGGCAACTGTTTGCGTGGCGCTTTTTTGTTAGCAAACGCCTCTTGAATTTGCTCGTACTCTTTCTTCATTCGTTCCCACAATTCCGCTTTGGTATCAGGGTTCATCAATGCCGCACAAACCGTTACCGCACGAGAGGCGTTGGTGGTATAAATCACTTCGTGCTTATATTTTGGATAAAGTTTAATCGCCGTATGCTCTTTGGAGGTGGTTGCACCGCCGATAATCACAGGAATATTCAAGTTCAAGCGGTTCATTTCGCCTAAGAAATATTCCATTTCGTCAAGAGACGGTGTGATCAAACCGCTTAAGCCGATGATGTCCGCTTTTTCGTCAATCGCTGTTTGAATGATCTTATCCGCAGGCACCATTACGCCTAAGTCGATCACTTCAAAGTTATTACATTGCAACACTACGCTCACGATATTTTTACCGATGTCGTGTACGTCGCCTTTTACGGTCGCAATTACCACTTTACCGCTGGACGAGCCTTTCTGTTTGGTCGCATTGATAAACGGTTCTAAATAAGCAACCGACTGTTTCATCACTCGCGCGGATTTCACCACTTGTGGTAGGAACATTTTGCCGTCGCCGAACAAATCGCCCACCACGTCCATACCGTCCATTAGTGGCCCTTCGATCACTTCGAGCGGTGTTGGGAATTTTTGGCGAGCTTCTTCGGTATCTTCGATAATATAGTTGGTGATCCCTTTCACAAGGGCGTGTTTCAATCGCTCTTCCACCGCCCAAGTACGCCATTCGGCAACGCCGCTGTCTTCATTGCTACTAGCGGTCACATTTCGATATTTTTCTGCAATATCTAACAGGCGATCTGTGGCATCAGGACGGCGATTTAGCACCGCATCTTCAATCACATCACGCAATTCAGGATCGAGATCATCATAAATCGCCAGTTGCCCTGCGTTCACAATCCCCATATCCATTCCCTGCTTGATAGCGTGGTAAAGGAACACGGCGTGAATGGCTTCACGCATCACATTGTTACCACGGAACGAGAAGGACACATTCGACACACCGCCTGAAATTTTGGCGTGTGGAAGGCTACGTTTAATGCGGCCTGTGGCGTTGATAAAGTCCACACCGTAGTTATTGTGTTCTTCAATCCCCGTACCGATGGCAAAAATGTTCGGGTCAAAAATAATATCTTCAGGCGGAAAGCCTACTTGGTTCACGAGAATGTCGTAAGCTCGGGTACAGATTTCTACTTTGCGTTCTTCGGTGTCCGCTTGCCCCACTTCGTCAAACGCCATTACGACCACCGCCGCACCATAACGGCGAACCAGTTTTGCTTGGTGAATAAATTTTTCTTCGCCTTCTTTGAGCGAAATGGAGTTCACGATCCCCTTGCCTTGCACTGATTGCAAACCTGCCTCAATCACTTCCCATTTGGACGAGTCAATCATCACAGGCACTTTCGCCGCATCAGGTTCAGTCGCCATAATGTTGAGGAAACGGGTCATACATTTTTGCGAGTCGAGCAAGGCTTCGTCCATGTTCACGTCAATCACTTGCGCACCGTTTTCCACCTGATCGATAGCAATCTCAATGGCTTCGCTGAATTTTTCTTCTTTAATCAAACGCTTAAACTTCGCCGAACCTGTTACGTTATTACGTTCGCCCACGTTCACAAACAGGCTTTCATCATCAATGTTTAACGGCTCAAGCCCCGACAAACGCATCGCCGTTTTGATTTCAGGCAAGGCACGAGGTTTAATCCCTGCCACTACCTCCGCAAAGGCTTTGATATGTTCAGGTGTGGTACCGCAACAGCCGCCCACGATATTTAAGAAACCGCTTTCCGCCCACTCTTTGATGTGAGCCGCCATTTCTTCCGCCCCCAAATCGTAGCCACCAAAAGCATTTGGCAAGCCGGCATTCGGGTGAACGGACACATAGGTTTCACAGATTTTCGACATCACTTCCACATAAGGACGCAACTCTTTCGGGCCTAAGGCACAGTTCAAACCAAAGCTGAGCGGTTTAGCGTGGCGGAGCGAGTTGTAAAAGGCTTCGGTCGTTTGCCCCGAAAGGGTACGCCCAGAGGCATCGGTAATCGTCCCCGAAATCATAATCGGCAATTCCACGCCCAGTTCTTCAAACACTTGGTCAATGGCAAAAGCGGCGGCTTTGGCGTTCAAGGTATCGAAGATAGTTTCGATCATAATGATGTCCGAACCACCTTCAATTAAGCCACGAGTTGCCTCCGCATAGGCATCGACTAATTCCATAAAGGTAATGTTACGAAAACCCGGATCGTTCACATTTGGCGAAATTGAGGCGGTGCGGTTGGTCGGACCGAGAATACCTGCCACAAAACGCGGTTTTTCAGGGGTGCTGTATTTATCCGCCGCAATGCGAGCCAGCTTCGCCCCTGCAAAATTCAGCTCATAAGCGACCGCTTGTAAATCGTAGTCCGCTTGTGCAATGGTGGTGGAACTGAATGTATTGGTTTCAATAATATCCGCCCCGGCTTCAAGATATTTCTCGTGAATAGAGGAAATCACTAAAGGTTGGGTCAGGGTAAGCAAATCGTTATTACCACGCAGATCCACGCTAGAATTTTTAAAACGCTCACCACGGAAATCCGCTTCGGTCAATTTAAATTGTTGGATCATCGTCCCCATCGCACCGTCTAAAATTAAGATACGTTGTGTAAGGGCAGTTTTTAATTGTTCAATTCGGTTGTGTTGCATAATTTTTCCAAGCAAAAATAAAGTGAATGGAAAAGATGATAGGGAGCAAGGGCGAAAGTGTCAAATGTTGTTTTTACAGCTTACATTGAAATAAATCACTCCTTAAGCAAAGCCAAGCTAAGGATTCAATCGCTCTTTTTACATAATCCTATTTCTTTGTTATTCCCTATTATTTTCTATTTAATTCACACAAAAACAAGAGTATAATTTAAGCAAATTTTGCATCTTTATAGTGCTAAAGCTGAACTTTAAATCTTCAAAAAGAGAGTCCTTTATGAAAGAAAAAATTTATCAGAGCAATCAATCAGTTAGTAAATCAAGTAGCATAATTTCCCCAAATACTAACGTCCATACTTCTTCTTTAAAACTCACTCCTATTGCTTCTCTTTTACTATTACTCTTTTCTTCCCCTTCTTTTGCGAATGGCTTACAAGGGATGGAAGTCATTGCGGGGAAAGCGCATATGGAAGTGAATGGTGTCACAACAACTATTAAAAACTCACCAAATGCGATACTTAACTGGAAAAGTTTCAATATCAATAAGGGCGATCTTGTTCAATTTATTCAAGAAAATAAAAATTCTGCAGTTTTCAATAAAGTTGTCTCTAACCAACTCTCTGAACTTCACGGTACATTAAAATCAAACGGACAAGTTTTTTTAAGGGGCTGTAGTAGATAAGGTCTAAATCCCACACCATTTTCTCAATATTTTAAGCTGATTAGATGGTGTGCTGTAGTTAAATCTAAACTCACATTCTTTGATAAAAAGATGGAAGTTTTTCTTGTCAATGCCATTGTATTTTCTAAGTACTCGTTTGGCTTGAGACCAGAAATTTTCAATGCCATTGATGTGGTTGTGATCTTTGACAAACTCTTTGGAATGATTGATGCGAAAGTGTTTAAACTCACTCACATCAAGAGCATTATAGCTTCTGTAACCATCTGTGTAAACGATGCTATCTGGCTTGATTTTGCTTGAGATGATAGGCATTAAGGTACTTTGCTTGGTATCTTTTACAACAACAGTATAAACCTTGCCATTACGCTTCAAAAGACCAAATACAGCTGTTTTGCCACCAGCTCCACGACCTCGCTTGCCTTTGCGAATGCCACCGAAGTAGCTTTCATCAAGCTCTACTTCGCCATCAAACAAAGTGTGAGCTTCAAGGTTGAGATTATATTCTATCACAAGTCTGATTTTGCGGTAAAATAAAGCTGCTGAATTGTGCTGAATGCCAAGCAAATCACTTGCTGTTCTAGCAGTAACTTGTGCAACAAAAAATTCAAGCAGTTTTATTTGAACTTTTTTACTTAATTTACAACGAGTTATCTTCATGTTTGTAGTATAGCATAAGTGCTAATCTACTACAGCCCCTTTTTTAATCAACCCAAATGGCATCATTTTTGGGAAAGATGCTGTTATTGATACATCTTCTTTTGTCGCCTCAACACTGAATATCTCTAATGAAGATTTGAAAAAAGGCAAATTTGCTTTTGAACAGGCCAAAGATAAAGCGATGGCCGAAATCGTCAATAATGGTTTAATCACGGTGTCTAAGAATGGAACAGTGGCATTTGTTGGTGGCTCGGTGACTAATAATGGAAAAATTAAAGTTGAAAATGGCAATGTATTTTTACTTGCAGGACAAAAAATTACGCTAAGCGATCTTTCCAATCCAGCAATCACTTACAGTTTATCTGCACCAAAAAATAAAGTACTTAATCTTGGTGATGTATTTGCTAAAAATGGAAAAATCACTCTTTCAGGCGGTAAAGTAACCAATAAAGGCACGCTTAATGTTCACAGCACAGATAAAGATAAACAAGGTCACGTTACCATTTCAGCTAAAGAGGGTGATGTTTCTTTGGGTGGAAAAATTTCAGCGGATGGTGTTTACCGTGGTGGAGCAATCAAAATTACAGGGAAAGGTATCACAGTTGAAGAGAATGCGGTAATCGATCTTAAAGGCAAGCAAGGTGGTGGCACAGCTTATATTGGCGGTGACGAACAAGGTAAAGGCACAATCCAACTTGCTGAAAAAACAGAAATCAAAAAAGGTGCAAAAATTGATGCCTCTGCTACAGAAAAAGGCAATGGAGGAAAAGTCGTTATCTGGGGCGATAAAGCTAAAGTAGATGGAAAAATTACGGCTAAAGGCGGCGAAAAAGCAGGTGATGGTGGTTTTGTTGAAACATCGGGGAATATTCTTAAATTAAGTAAAAATCTACATATAGATACCTCTGCACCTAAGGGAAAATTAGGCGATTGGTTATTAGATCCTGTAAATGTTTTTGTCAGAGACTGTTCACTAACTTCTTATTGCAATTCAGATGATGTAAATATGACTTTTATTGATAAAAGTATGTTTGAAAATGGTCTAAAATACACTAATGCTTTTATCACAGCCTCTACCGGCATCACCTTTGAAGATACGATAAATGTATCAGAATCTGAAACTGAAACCACATTTCAACTGAAAGCTCCATATATAAGTTTGTCTAGACCTATTATTGCACCGAAAGTAACTTTAGATATACAAACTGCCGAGCTCAATTCAATATTTGGATTTCATGTAAACAACTTTTATCTAAATAAACATACGACAGAAGAAAAAGGTATTGCATATTTTGGTTCTAGTGGCGATTATGGATATAAGGTAGAAAATCTATTCAAAATAAGTTCATTTGATGATGTGCACTTTCACTCAAACTATGGTTTAGAAACAAAAATAGCTAGTATAGATAGTTATAAACTATCTTTGGGGGGAATAACATCAGAACAACTTAGTATTAAGTCCCATAAAATAGGGTTTCAATCTATACATACCAAAGATTTAGAAATATTACCTTTAGAAATAAAAGATCAAGCTACTATAAACCATGAAGAACCATCTATTAACATAGGAAGTTTATATACATCGGGTAATAGCACTTTACATACTAAAGGTAATATATTTATTAATCATGATATTTTATTAAGTGGAGATTCACCTTTAAATATAATAGGTAATGTTAATTTTAGGGAAAATGAATATGCTAAAAATATAAATGGAAATGATAATTTTATTTCTATTAAAGGAAATGTCGAAGGTTACGGAAATATCAAGACTCTCGGGGGATTATTGATTCAGGGAAATGTAAATAACAATGGAAATATTGAAGGTGAACATATTTCTATTGAAGGAGATATAGATGGCAATAATAATATAAGGGGGTGGGATGATTTATTAATTAAAGGAGATATAAAAGGTAGTGGGAGAATTAAGGGCTATAATATTAATATTATTGGGGATATAAGTGGTAATAAAAGTATATCAGCAGATGGTAAAATGAATATTAAAGTTAATGCCTCTGATTATGAACTATCTAATAAAAAGTTAGAAGCAGGAAGAACTCTCGAGATCAGTAATTCACATGGCAATATTATTAATGTGTCTAATAATGATATTAAAGCTGTAGAAGGAATAAAAATTTCTGCTAAAGGAAAAATTGAAAATGGTGCAGGAAATATCCTAGAAGAAAAAGGTAACAATAAATTTAAAACAGCAGGAGCTTATGATGTTTGCATTTCTGATTCAGCTGGTGAATTATGCCGAAAAGTACATTTAGAAAATATAGATAAACCTGTAGAAGAGCGGCCAAAGAATGAAGAAACATCTATTGATGATCAAACTGATAACGTTGACAAACCTGTAGAAGAGAAGCCAAAGAATGAAGAAGCTCCTATCAATGATCAAACAGAGAATGTTGATAAACTGGCAGAAGGTCAACTAGATAACGAAGAAAAAATTAGCTTTGATGATAAAGATATTGAGCTATATAAAGAGTATCTTGATGGAAAAAGAGTAAGTCATGAAATATTAAAGCATTTTAAAGAACATGATTATTTTACACCTGAAAATGTATACTCTGATGCTCGTTTAAAAAGAGTTAATGAACTAACTTCAAAAGAGGATTTAGAAAAGGCTCTATTGGAAGCTCGAACGGTAGATAAAATATATCAAAATCAAATGGATACGCTAGAATTTGCGAGTTATATGATTATGAGTAGTGATATAGGAATTGAAATAGTGGATTCTATTTCTGCAAGAGTATTAGGTATAAAAAATCTCTCTGACTTTGTTAAGGTTGCATATGATTTGATTAATGAAAAACCAAATAAAAAAACAGTTATAACTGCATCATCAGAATCATTAATGGCATTACAATCACGTTATGAAGAGAAGCTTGAAGAGATTTTTTCTAAAAAACCACCTATGTTTAATAAGGTATATCAGGGGTTTAAGAAACTTAAACGTTTAAATGATTCACTGGAATATATTAAAAAGATGGTGGTTATATATAATAATTTTTTGACTATAAAAAAAATAGAGCAAAATCGAAAAGGTGTAAATAAAGTTATTAAAGATTTATCTGTTAAAATTGTAGATTTAGAGAAAAAAGGAAAGTAAAAATGAAAAAATATTATGCGTTTTTATCATTATTTTTATCCGGTTATGTTTTTTCAAATGAGATTGGTATGTATAAAGGGATACATCTTATTGGAGATGTTGGTAATATAATTATAGATGATGAGTCCATATCAAAAGAGTTATGCTGTAATAGTGAAATAGATATGTTGGTAAAACATATTGAATATTTAATAAATGTTAATAATATAAATAAATATTCGGTTGCTCCAAGAGTATTACTAAATGATAAAGTTATTTTGGAAGTTATTGAACTTTATAAAAATAAAAAAATATATTACAAAGGTACTGCCGACTATTCTGATCAAAACATTGAAGCTTCTCTCCCATCTCTCAAGGAAAATAAATTCCACGAAGATGGGAGACAATGGTTTGAACAACGTGAGTTGAATATGGCTCAAGAAAATCCATTAAAAGTCACGCTAATGCATTATGAGCTAGAGCCTGAAACTAAAAGCTCTACACTTACAGTGTACTCACATGCCCCCTATGGCAAACGTTACAACTATATTGCAGTAGATAACTATGGTAGTCGTCATTTGAATTATGGTCGTTTCAGTTTAGGGCATATTAATGCGAATTTATCTGGTAATGATGATGTATTGACGTTTAATGCTCTCAGTAGTTTTAAGCGACCTGAAGATTCTTATGCTTTTAATTTGAGTTATTTATATCCATTTTATAAACAACATCAAACGCTTGGTATGAATTTATCTTATAGTCATACCGATAGTGACGAAAAAAATGGGCTTCTTAATGGATTAGACCGAAAAACAGCTCAAGGTAATTTATTACAAATTGGCTTGAATTGGAGTTATTATCTCCCAACCCTTGATATAGGAATAAAAGATCAACTGAAATTCAACGCAGGTTATTTATACCGTTATTATGATCAACGTTCTCGTATTGAGGCAAATCAAGGAGCCTTAGCCTTAGATAATAACTTCAGAGTGGGATTAGCTGGTGTAAATATAGGGTTGTCTGGAGAAATTAAACCGACATTATCTAGCACTGTGCTTTTTAATGTTAATCAAGCCTATTATTCCGATCAAATTCCAGGCTCAAATAAAACAGATGATTTAAGTAAGTTTGGTTATGAGCGCAACTATAATCTAACGAGTTATAGCTTGAGCTATTCTCAAGATATTAAAAATTGGAATATTAAAACATCATTAGAAGGGCAATATTCTGCTAATAAAATACCAAGTTTAGACTATCACTCAATCGCTAGTGTATATAGTGTTCGTGGTTTTAGATATAGTGGATTGAGTTCGGATAAAAGCATTATTTGGCGTTCTGAAATTACTACGCCAGAATATAGTAACTTGAATTTGAAAAACTATATTTTCTATGATTGGGGGAAATTTAGTTATAATGATTCAAATCGACAAGATGGAATTGTTTCATCTATAGGCCTAGGTTTAAAAGTAACACCAGTAAAAGGGCTGAATTTTGACTTGTTTGTTGCTAGACGTTTATATAATGCTAAATTAGATAGTTTAGATAATGGCAAAATGTCAGATAAAGTCAGCTTTTGGGGAAAAATGAGTTACGGCTTTTAAATAATTTCATTTAACAACCTCACAGGCGGATATTTTTCTAAACATTTTTAATAAATTGATAATTCAAATTCATTTAATCATGAGGTATTTATGAGAAAAAATTTATTTACCTTAACCAAAATTGCGGCATTAAGCCTAGTCTTAGCATCAGGCAGTGTTTTTGCTGATATAGATTATGACAAACTGCCACTGAAAGATCTGACGGAATTAGCACAAAAAGGAGATAGTCATGCTCAAGTGCAGTTGGGCTATCGATATGATGAGGGGATTGGTCTCAAAAAAGATCACGAAAAAGCAGTTGAGTTTTATTTAAAAGCCGAAAAACAAAATAACGCAACGGCTCAAAATAATTTAGGTTGGGCTTATCATCAAGGATTAGGTGTAAAACAAGATTATACCAAAGCGAAAGAATGGTATGAAAAAGCTATTGCTAATAAAGAGGGAAGTAAAAAAACACACGCTTTAGCTATGAACAATTTAGGTGAACTGTATAGAGAAGGGCTTGGTGTAGAAAGCAATTCTGATAAGGCTTTAGAGCTTTATTTAGAAGCTGAAAAAATAAGGCCACATTCTGGAACAGAATTTGAAATTGGTCTGTTATATGATGATAAAAAGGATTATAAACAGGCCGCAGAGTGGTATCAAAAATCTGCGGCTCAAGGGGATTATAGAGCACAAAATAATTTAGGTAATTTATATCGCAGGGGAAAAGGTGTTGCTCAAGACTATAAAAAAGCAATGGAGCTTTATCAACAAGCAGCTGCACAAAATAATAACAGAGCTTATAGCAATATTGGTGATTTATATGCAGAAGGTTTAGGTGTAAAACCTGATGATAAGAAAGCTTTTGAATATTACACTAAAGCTTTTGAAGCGAGTAATCCTTATGTTTACGAAAATTTAGTTGATTTTTATATGAATGGACGTGGTGTGGCGAAAGATGAAGTTAAAGCATTTCAATTAGTGCTACAGAAAGCCCCAAGCTATGATAAATTTAATCGTTTCTTTGAAAAGTATCCAAATTTTAATAAAGATTCTATGAAAAATTTCCTTTGCAAAAATAAAGCAAATGCTGAGCTATTATTTAATGCAGGAGTAAGATGGGGAGTGCCAAAAGAAAAAAATCCTTCACCAGAAGTCTTGATTAAACAGTTTTGTTCGAAATAAATGTTTAAGTAAAAAGTGCGGAATATTTACAGATTATTTTTTCGCACTTTTTTAGTTTCTATGAAAAAGGATACATCTTAATAACCTATACAGTTCAGTTTAAGAAGAGTAGTTATCAATCTATTTTAAGATAATTGTATGCGATCAAAACAAAAATAGGCTTTATTGATAATATCTTTAGACATAAATCTTTCTATTTAAATATCATAAGGAGTTAGCCGATGAATAAATGGGGAATATTATGGATGGGAATTGCATCATTAGTGCTTACAGGTTGTACGGCTGAGCAAAGATCTTCCCTTGCAAATGAAGGTAGATCATCATCAGAGATAGGGACTCAGCTAGTTGGTGCTCTTATTGGTAAAATCAATTCCAGTATTAAACCTAATGATTATCCAACAGCGAAAGAATTACGAAAAGAGCTTACTATTACACAAGAGCTTATTCATACAATTCGTCAAACTTTGAGAGAGGGAAGGGAGGCTGAAAGAGGCTATAATAACGTAGGAGTACGAGAGTCACATGAAAAACAAGCTGAGTATCTCTATGGTCAAATAACGAGATTTGAAAATGAATTACATAATATAAAATCAGCACATCTTGATAATTTTGCTCAAGAATCTTGTGGTTATTTGTGTGTTGCCGTTCATAGTTCACCAGCCAGCCGTATGGACTTTAAACAGAGAATGATTCGTTCAACTATGGCAAATTTAGAGCATGCAAAACGAGAATATCAAGTATTTGTTAATGAAAAACTTCAAGGAAGTGACTCAAAGGCTATACGTAGTCAAGTTGCTCACTCTCTTAATCAGGTTAATGAAAAATTGGGGCGACTTTGTGAAATAGGATTAAATGGCCAGACTTCTCAAATATATACTTACTATGATGAAGATCGTAATTCTTGGGAAGTGGTGGAATTAAGAGTTGACTCCCCTATAAATTGTGCAAAACAATTACTACTTTTTGAAGATATTGAAGCAGAGTAAAGTCAGCTAGATCTAATAAGGCAATTTTTCAGCCATCAAAGCCTATAGCAAATTTTGTTATAGGCTTATTTAAATTTATTACTGAATCCCACCGCTTTCCTTTTCCCTTTCCTGTAATTTTCAGGTACAATCCGCCGATTATTTTTCTTTTATCAATAACAATACAAATAGGACATTTACTGCCCTTATGAAAATGCAGAACATTCGTAACTTTTCTATTATTGCTCATATTGACCACGGTAAATCGACTTTATCTGACCGCTTGATCCAAACTTGCGGTGGTTTGTCAGATCGTGAGATGGAAGCTCAAGTGTTAGACTCTATGGATCTTGAGCGTGAGCGTGGTATTACCATTAAAGCACAAAGTGTTACCTTAAATTATCAAGCAAAAGATGGTCAAACCTATCAGTTAAACTTTATCGATACGCCAGGACACGTGGACTTCTCTTATGAAGTTTCTCGTTCCCTTGCTGCCTGTGAAGGGGCGTTGTTGGTCGTTGATGCTGGACAAGGTGTGGAAGCACAAACCCTTGCTAACTGTTACACGGCGATTGAGATGGATTTGGAAGTGGTGCCGATTTTAAACAAAATTGACTTGCCTGCAGCGGATCCTGAGCGTGTTGCAGAAGAGATTGAAGATATTGTCGGGATTGATGCGATGGAAGCGGTGCGTTGCTCAGCAAAAACTGGCGTGGGTATCGATCTCGTTTTAGAAGAAATCGTGGCGAAAATTCCAGCCCCAGAGGGCGATCCTGATGCACCGTTGCAAGCCTTGATTATTGACTCGTGGTTCGATAACTATTTAGGCGTGGTTTCCCTTGTGCGTGTCAAAAATGGTGTGTTAAAAAAAGGCGATAAAATCAAGGTAATGAGTACAGGACAATCTTATCAAGTGGATCGTCTCGGTATTTTCACGCCAAAACAAGTGGATACTACGGAATTAAAAACAGGCGAAGTAGGTTGGGTGGTCTGTGCGATTAAAGATATTTTAGGTGCACCGGTTGGGGATACTTTAACCCATCATCACAATCCTGCAAGCGAAGTGTTACCAGGCTTTAAAAAAGTAAAACCGCAAGTTTATGCAGGCTTATTCCCGATTAGCTCTGATGATTATGAAGCGTTCCGTGATGCGTTGGCGAAATTGAGCTTAAATGATGCGTCGCTTTTCTATGAGCCAGAAAACTCAACGGCATTAGGCTTTGGCTTCCGCTGTGGCTTCTTAGGCTTGTTGCATATGGAGATCATTCAAGAGCGTTTAGAACGTGAGTATGATTTAGATCTCATTACCACAGCACCGACAGTAGTTTATGAAGTGGAACAAACCAATGGCGAGGTTATCTATGTAGATAGCCCGTCGAAGTTGCCTGCGATTAACAATATTGCGGAAATTCGTGAGCCGATTGCAGAATGTAATATGTTGTTACCGCAAGAGTTTTTAGGCAATGTGATTACACTTTGTGTGGAAAAACGTGGTGTACAGACAAATATGGTGTATCACGGTAATCAAGTAGCATTAACCTATGAAATTCCGATGGGTGAAGTGGTATTGGATTTCTTCGACCGCTTAAAATCGACTTCGCGTGGTTATGCGTCTTTGGATTATGGTTTCAAACGTTTCCAAGCGGCAGATATGGTGCGTGTGGATATTATGATCAACGGCGAGCGTGTCGATGCGTTAGCGTTAATCGTCCACAAAGCCAACGCCCCTTATCGTGGTCGTGAGTTAGTGGAAAAAATGAAAGAGTTAATTCCACGTCAGCAATTTGATATTGCGATCCAAGCGGCGATTGGTAACCATATTATCGCTCGTTCGACGGTGAAGCAGTTGCGTAAAAACGTATTGGCGAAATGTTACGGCGGTGACGTAAGCCGTAAGAAAAAACTGTTACAGAAGCAGAAAGAAGGTAAAAAACGAATGAAATCTTTAGGTAACGTGGAAGTGCCACAAGAAGCGTTCTTAGCGATTTTGCACGTTGGGAAAGATTAGTGAACAGATATATGTAGGGACACACTGAGTGTGTCCACATATAACATTCATATCTATTGATAAATTAAATGTTGTAATGGACACACTCAGAGTGTCCCTACATTTTGGATAGTAAATAAATTCCAAAAGGAGTGAGTGTTAAATATGAGCAATATTTTAACCATTGGTTTTATTGCAGTATTGTACGGTGTTTGGAAAGTGTTGGATTCAATGCAACTACCAAATACAATTTCCATTATATTAGTAGGTTTGGTCGTTATTTGTGGTGGCTTTTGGTCGTTTTACAAATTTAGTGCTGAACCTCGCCGCTTGCGTGCGATTGAGCGTGAAGAAAAGCGCTTAGGTAAACCGCTCTCAGCAGAAGAAAAAGCCGCAATTCAACCTCGTTCATTAGTGGGGGATTTTTTTGCGTCACTATTTGGGGTGTTGGCATTAGTCACTATTTTACGTTCATTTATTTTTGAGCCGTTCCAAATTCCAAGCGGTTCAATGGAGCCAACATTACGCGTGGGTGATTTTCTGTTAGTGAATAAATTTACTTATGGAATTAAAGACCCGATTTGGCAAAATACGCTTGTTCCGATGGGTAAGCCTGAACGTGGGGATATTGTGGTATTTAAAGCCCCAAAACAGCCACACGTTGATTATATCAAGCGTGTTGTGGGTGTCGGTGGCGACCGTGTGAAATATGATTTTCATACCCGTAATTTAACCGTTGTTCACGGCGATTCGGGCAAAGAAGTGGTGTTTAAATACGAAGGCGGTGCACCAAATCCTGACTTTTTCTACCACGGTGAAATGCAAGTTGAACGTACCGAGATTGGTGATGTTACCCACCAAATTTTAAATAATCCGCATGCTTTTAACTACGAGCCTTATTTCTTCAAACAAGACGGTATTCCTGCTGGGGAATGGGTAGTACCAGAAGGACATTATTTTGTGATGGGGGATAACCGTGATAACAGCGAAGACAGCCGTTTTTGGGGATTTGTCCCTGAAAAGAATATGGTCGGTAAAGCAAGTGTTATTTGGTTAAGCCTTGATAAGAAACCGAACGAATTTCCAAGCGGATTACGTTTTGAGAGAATGTTTACGGCGATTAAATAATAACGTTACTCTCCCACACTTGTGGGGGAGAGACAGCTCAAAATAGCGTAAGGCTATTTTGAGCAGAGAGAGGGCAAACAAGCGGTAAGATTTTATAAACAATTTGCAAAGCCCTCTCCCTCCGAAAATCCTACGGATTTTCTCCACCCTCTCCCGCAAGCGGGCGAGGGAATGAATTGAAATGACAAATAAACTTATGCAACTAGAACGATTACAGAAAAAATTAGGTTATCAATTTGCTAACCTTGATTACCTCACCCAAGCCCTCACTCACCGCAGTGCTGCGTCAAAAAATAATGAACGCCTTGAGTTTCTTGGCGATTCCATCTTAAATTTTGCCATTGGTAAAGCTCTATATGAAAAATTCCCTAAAGCGGATGAAGGGGAATTAAGCCGTATGCGTGCAGCATTGGTGAAAGAACAGACCCTTGCGGTTGTCGCTCGTCAGTTTGAGTTAGGCGAGTATATGAAATTAGGGGCTGGAGAATTAAAAAGTGGTGGTTATCGTCGAGAGTCCATTTTGTCCGATTGTGTGGAAGCGATTATTGCAGCGGTATATTTAGACGCTGGGATTGATCGAGCGATAGAGCGTGTGCATTGTTGGTATCAACAGCTTCTGAATGATATGCAACCAGGCGAAGCTCAAAAAGATCCAAAAACCCGTTTGCAAGAGTATCTACAAGGGCGTAAATTACCACTACCGACTTACGAAGTGATTGATATTAAAGGCGAAGCCCATAACCAAACTTTTAAAGTCAGTTGTAAAGTTGAAAAAGTCGATGAAATCTTTATCGGTAACGGCACGAGCCGTCGCAAAGCCGAACAAGATGCCGCATTGCAGGTGATAAAGGTTTTGGGGATAAAATAATATTTTTAAGAGAACAAAATAATGACAGATCAAAAAACATATTGTGGCTTTATTGCCATTGTTGGTCGCCCAAACGTAGGGAAATCAACGCTATTAAACAAAATTTTAGGGCAGAAAATTTCGATTACTTCTCGTAAAGCTCAGACAACACGCCACCGTATTTTAGGGATTAAAACCGAAGGGGCGTATCAAGAGATTTATGTCGATACTCCAGGGCTTCACATTGAAGAAAAAAGAGCGATTAACCGCTTGATGAACCGTGCGGCAGCCAGTGCGATTGGTGATGTCGATATGGTGATTTTTGTGGTAGAAGGTACGAAATGGACGGACGATGATGAAATGGTACTCAATAAATTGCGTTCGACCAAAGCTCCAGTGATTTTAGCGATTAACAAAGTGGATAATATCAAGGAAAAAGAAGAATTATTGCCACATCTTACCGCTTTATCGCAGAAATTCCCGTTTAAAGAGATTATTCCGATTTCAGCTCAACGGGGCAAAAACGTACATATTTTAGAGAAATTTGTGCGTGGGTCGCTAAAAGAGGGCATTCATCACTATCCTGAAGATTATGTTACCGATCGTTCGCAACGTTTTATGGCGTCAGAAATTATCCGTGAAAAATTAATGCGTTTTATGGGTGAAGAGCTGCCTTATTCGGTGACGGTTGAAATTGAGCAGTTTAAAACCAACGAACGTGGCACTTATGAAATCAATGGTTTGATTTTAGTGGAACGTGAAGGGCAGAAAAAAATGGTGATCGGCAACAAAGGTCAGAAGATCAAAGTGATCGGCACCGAAGCCCGTGCGGATATGGAACGTCTGTTTGATAATAAAGTCCACCTTGAGCTATGGGTGAAAGTTAAAGCCGGCTGGGCGGATGATGAACGTGCGTTAAGAAGTTTGGGTTATATTGACGAATAAATTATAAAAGATTGTGAAAGTACATATTTTCTATATGTACTTTTACTAGAGATAACGAATGGCAAAACTTATCAATGAAAATATATATCTAGATATATCAATAGGATATAACTATATAGATATTCATCAAACTGATGAGTATTACTATTATTTATCTATTTTTTGTAATGAGCAGCCAATTTTCTACATTCCTGAGTTTCGTTCTAAGAAAAAAAATACTTATATCATTGATTTTGAATTAAATGATGAGCGGTTATCTAAAACATTTATTCAGGCATTAACAAATGAATGTGAAAAGAATATAGGGGTAACATATGAAGGGTGTTTTGATTTATCCGTTATGCCAAATATAAGATCAGCCAAGAAATCTGATGAATGGGTCATTAAAGTTTCTCTTGATTCATTATTCTATGGTTCTCTATCTCCAGCTAGATTAGAAACAAATTTTAATTTTTATACGTCATATCAATCATTATTGAAATTCTCAAAAGATCTTGAAAAAGAAGAAAATGAAGCTGTAGCACATTATGAAATTAAATATGGCTCAATAAAGCGCTAACCTTGAAAAATCTTAATCTATTTAGGATACTGTTTAAATTTTAAAGGGATATAATGATCGAACAGTGGCAACGTGGCTTTGTGCTACATCGTAGAGAGTACAGCGAAAGCAGTCTGCTTGTTGATTTTTTCACTGAAAATCACGGGCGGATTACCTTACTTGCTAAAGGGGCAAGACGACCACGTTCGCCATTGAAGTCTGTTCTCCAACCCTTTACCCCGTTATTACTGAAATGGACGGGCAAAGGGGACTTAAAAACACTCACCAAAGCCGAACCGGCTTCCTTGACCTTACCTATGCAAACCCTGGCACTGTATAGCGGTTTTTATGTCAATGAAGTGCTTGCAAGAGTATTGGAAAATCACACCGCTTACCCTGAGTTATTTCAGCATTATCTACACTGTATGACAAAGTTGGCAAGCCAGCCAAATGAGATTGAACCGATCTTACGCGCTTTTGAATTTCAAACACTTAAAGCATTAGGTTATGGGGTAGATTTTTGTCATTGTGCCGCAACAGGTAAGCCTGTCGATCCCAAAATGACCTATCAATTTAGAGAAGGTGAAGGCTTTATCGCTTCGCTACTGCAAAATAATCACACCTTTATCGGCAAAGATTTATTAGCTTTTTCGGAAATGGATTTTTCAGAGAAAGACACCTTACAGTCAGCAAAACGCTTCACCCGCATTGCCTTGAAGCCTTATCTAGGATCAGCACCGCTGAAAAGCCGAGAGCTGTTTCAGTCAGTGTTGCCGAATAGGTTGAAAAGCGTTTAATTACTTCGCAATCCCTTTCTTAATCATCTCTTCAAAAAACGGATAATCCACTAAAAACGCGTCGTGTCCAAAGTCGGAATGAAATTCGTAAAAATCGACGGCAATGCCTGCATTTTCTAAACGCTGTTTGCTTTTATGTAGGTCAATCTGTTTAAAGAGTTGATCGCTCGTTACACCAACAAGGGTGTAATTCGCTTTAATGCGACTGAGTGCTTCTTGCTCGTTTGCATAGGTTAAAGCAGGATCATAGAGATCTAAAGCTCTTAACAGGCGTAAGTAACTGTTGGCGTCAAAGCGATCTAGAAATTTGACCCCTTGATAGCTGAGATATGATTCTACTTGGAAATGATCACCCCAAATCGTTCCCGTCTGTTTCACTTCTCGCCCAAAGGCTTTGGCAAGTTGTACATCGGTGCGGTAGGTGAGCATACCAAGCATTCGGGCAATTTTTAAGCCGTTATCTGGGGGAGTACTGCCATAATAATCGCCGTTGTTAAAATGGGGATCGTTTATTACCGCTTGTCGCATAACGTGATTGAAGCCGATTGCTTCTGCACTCAAAGTAAGCGAAGAACAGAGATTAACCACATTTCTCACTTGTTCCGGATAATCAATCGCCCACTGTGTCGCTTGCATTCCACCAAAAGAACCGCCTACAACCGCTTGTAACTGGGTAATGCCCAACTTATCGATCAGGGCTTTTTGCACTTTCACAATATCTTGTACTGTGATAACAGGAAATTGACTGCCGTAAGGTTTGTTTGTTTGTGGATTAATAGACGAAGGACCAGTCGTACCTTTGCAACCGCCAAGCACATTCGAGCAGATAAAAAAGTATTTATCAGTATCAAAAGCTAATCCTGCACCGATGAAATCTTGCCACCAGCCTTTATCCGCAGGCGGTGCATAATAGGGTTCAGCGTCACCCGTTAAGGCGTGGCACAACAGCACAGCATTGCTTTTTTCAGCGTTCAATGTGCCATAAGTTTGGTAAGCGACATTGATAGGCGAAAGTGTTCCGCCTAAAGCAAGCTCAAGGGGAATATCATCAAAAAGAGTAATCTGCTGTGCCATAAAAATCCTTGCAAAAAACGGTAAAAAAGCGACCGCTTGTCTTTGAATAGCTTCAAGTTTACGAATAGGAAATAATTTCGTCAAGAAATTTTAGACATCTAAACGTCTAGATTTTTAAATGGCTAAATGCAAGCGGTCAGATTTAACTAATTTTTTACAAATAAGTTGTTTTTATTCGGTTTTTATCTGTTTATACTCCTGTTTTGTTTAATATGATCAGCTTATTATTCATTATAAAGGGGAGGTAAAATGGACTATTTAGATAGGTTAATTGAATTTGCCAATATTAAAGGAGAAATCAATGTATTATGCCGTTTTAATGGCAGTTGGCAATTAAACCACCCACAAAATAGAGATCTGTTAGGCGTGTTCCACATTATTTCAAAAGGACAGTGCTGTTTACGTTTGGAAGAACAATGCTATCACCTTAAGGAAGGGGATGTGTTCTTCTTACCTTATGGTTCAGCACACATTATAGAGAAACAGGTTGAAGCTGCTCCAGATCCGTTGAGAATTGATATACAACAGGAGTATGGTGCATTTACACTGTGTGCAAACAACCACTTATTACATGATTTTGAAATGTTTTGTGGTTATTTTCATTATTCCAGCTCATTGTCTCGTTCTTTCATTTCTTTACCACAATGGTATCTCTCTACGGAAAATCATTCTATTCTGTCGCTATTAGCCATATTGCGCCAAGAGGCAACGCCAGCATTAGGCGGTAAAGCAGTTGTAAATGCTTTATCTAATGTATTATTTACCTATTTAATTCGTGATTATTTAGCGCATCATCAGGTAAAAGAAGGCATTTTAGCGGCATTGCAAGATAACCGTTTAAGTTATGCGGTCAATGCGATGTTAGAAGATCCAGCTCAAGAGTGGACAATGGAAAGTCTTGCTGAGCGTTGTGCAATGTCAAGGGCGACCTTCATTAAACAGTTTAAAGAGAAAACGGGAATGTTGGCAGGGCAATTTTTAACGGAACTACGAATGCAGAAAGCGGAGAGTTTGTTGAAATACAGCCAAAAAAGTATCCAACAAATCGCAGCAGAGGTGGGATATAGCTCAGAAGCGCATTTTAGCAAGACATTCAAGCGGTATTATCACTGTTCGCCAAGTCAGTTTAGATCTTAGATTTTCTATCTACCTTCCCCATAAACAGGGGAAGGTAAGTTAAAGAAACATTATGTCTGTTAACCCCCTAACGCTTTCAATCCCACCGTCATATGTAATCCGTAAAACAAGGTTCTACCGAGTAATTCACCGATCAGGATTAACGCAAATCCGCTGAAGCTGATGAGTGCAGTGCGTTTTTTCAGTGCTACTAGCAATAAGACAATACCGACAATAATCAATCCAAAGCGGATAAAGGTGATAGTGAGATAATCAGGTACGAGATCTAATGCAGTGAAGATCGCCGTTTTTACCCCTAAGAGATATTGATAGTTCAAGTAGGTGCTAATTGCAGTGGCAATCGCCCCAACGATTGCAATACCAACCAAGCTTTTTTGTAAATACTCACCGCAACGTACCGCTTGTAATAAGCCGACTGCCAAAGCAGAACCAGCTAATACAGCCGTTAAGAAAAACGATACTGGCGTATAGACGCTATTCCACGTTGGCACAGTTGGGATTAGGTAGAGTTTTGCCATTGCCCCGATAAAAATTAAACCTGAAATAGCAACAACTACACGCCCCAACGGTTGCCACGCTGTTGGTAGTTTGTGTTCAATAGATGAAACAAAGCTAACAAGCGGTAAGTTTGGGCGATCTTTTTGCAAATAACGGCTAACCGCTAATACCCAGTAAGCACCACCAAGGGCAAAGAATAGTGAGCCAGTGGCGATTTCATTACTTAAATCCGATGCACCAACACGGTTTAATGCATTAAATGCTCGTTCAGGTGAACCTAAATGGGTGGTAGACGCAATAAAGCCGATTGCCATTAATACCCAAAGGGCTGTCATAATGTAATGGATTTTGTTTGCTGCTGTTTTACCTTGTGCTGTCGCAAGCAGTAAGCTAAGTGCAATAAATGCCCCAACAACTGTTTGAGCCAGTACGGTAAAAAAGACTAAGGGTAATTCGTGTAATCCAGCACCCATTTTATACCTCCTTCGGATTGGCTAAGAAACCGCCTTGATAGTTGGTCGGTTTGGCGTTGTTATTTAAACGCAATGCAATGTTCGGCTGGGTGTAGCTCGAATCTGGTAACGGGGCGACATCACGAATTTCACCATATTTTGCTTTAAGTTCATCGATCGGTAATAGATCTAACGCACGCAATGGGCAAGATTCGACGCACATTGGTTTTAAACCTTGTTCAACTCGTTCAAAACAGCCGTCGCATTTGGTCATTCTGCCGAGTTGTTGGTTAAATTGTGGCGCACCATAAGGGCAAGCCATTGAGCAATATTGACAACCGATACAAACTTCTTGATTAACTACCACAAAGCCGTCTTCACGTTTATGCATTGCACCGCTTGGGCAAACGCTCGCACAAGCGGGATTGTCGCAGTGGTTACAGGAAATCGACAGATAATAAGAGAATACATCTTGCGTCCACGCATCGCCCTGTTGTTTCCAACCGCCACCGCAGTATTCGTAAATACGGCGGAAGCTCACATCAGGGGTTAAATCTTTATAGTCTTTACACGCCAGTTCGCAGGTTTTACAGCCTGTGCAACGTTGCGAATCAATGTAAAATCCGTATTGTTTTTTACTCATAGCTTATTACCCCTTCACCACTGGTTCAATTTCAACTAAGTTCGTATGTTGTGGATTGCCCTTTGATAATGGCGACGGGCGTTGCGTCGTTAAGACGTTAAAGCTACCGTTATGATCCACCCGTTTTCCATCAGGCATATACCAAGCCCCTTCACCCATTGCAGTTACGCCTGGCATAATACGCGGTGTGACATTCGCCATTACACGCGTTTCACCACGATCATTGAAAATTCGCACCATTTCACCGTGTTTGATGCCACGTTTTTCGGCATCAAGCGGGTTGATCCAAACGGATTGTTGCGAAGCCTGTTGTAACACATCGACGTTGCCGTAGGTTGAGTGAACACGGGATTTATAGTGGAAACCGACAAGCTGTAACGGATATTGCTCACGCTTCGGATCATCCCAGCCTTCAAATTGACGAGCATAAATAGGCAATGGGCTAATCACATCACCTTCAGGCAATTTCCACGTTTCGGCGATTTTGGCCAAACGTTCGGAGTAGATCTCAATTTTGCCAGATGGGGTGGTGAGTGGATTTGCCACAGGATCTTCACGGAATTTTTTAAACGCCACCATATGTCCAGCAGGATCTTTCTGTTTGATAATGCCTTTTTCTCTAAACTCTTCAAAACTGAACTGTTGGAAGAACGGATTTTTCTCTTGAGTAAGTTTATAGAGATGGCGTAACCACTCTTCTTGGGTTCTGCCTTCGGTAAACTTCTCTTTAACCCCCATTTTTTCCGCAATGCCTGCCAAGATTTCATAGACGGGTTTGCATTCAAACTGTGGTTCAATCGCTTTATCTGCAAAAATGACATAGCCCATATTGCCTGCCGAACCGTCCATACAGAAGTCCATCTGCTCTGAAGTAGTACAGTCTGGTAAGAGAATATCGGCACATTTTGCGGTCGATGTCATATGGTTATCAATCACCACCAACATTTCGAGCATACTTTCATCTTGCAGAATATCTAGGGTACGGTTGATGTCTGAGTGTTGATTGATAATACAGTTGCCTGCGTAGTTCAGGATAAATTTAATCGGCTGATTGAGCTTCTCTGCACCTTTTAAACCATCGGTTAAAGCGGTCATTTCCTTGCCACGAGTTACGGCATCTGTCCACATAAAGATAGGAATTTTTGCTTTAATCGGGTTCTCGCCCACAGGCAAACGCACAAACGGCATTGTATAGAAACCTTCACGAGATCCGCTGTTGCCACCACTAATCCCCACGTTACCTGTTAAACAGGCTAACATGGCAATAGCACGGGCGGCTTGTTCACCGTTGGCGTGGCGTTGTGGCCCCCAACCTTGACAGATATAAGCAGGTTTTGTGGTCGCAATTTCTCGTGCAAGGCTGATAATACGCTCTTTTGGAATAGCGGTGATTTTTTCTGCCCATTCTGGAGTTTTTGTCGTTTGATCGTCCCCTTGTCCTAAAATATAGGCTTTGTAGTGAGCGTTCGGTTTTGCTGACGCAGGTAAGGTTTTTTCGTCATAACCGATACAATAAGTATCAAGGAAGGCTTGATCGACCAAGTTTTCGGTAATCATCACATACGCCATACCTTCCACTAATGCCGCATCTGTACCTGGGCGGATCGGGATCCACTCGCCACGACCTGCAATAGTGTCGTTATAACGTGGATCAATCATAATGGTTTTAGCTTGCGAACGTTCCGCCGCTTGTTGATAAAGGTAAGTCACACCACCGCCACTCATACGGGTTTCCGCAGGGTTATTGCCGAAATAGACCACGAGCTTGGAATTTTCAATATCCGTTGGGCTATTGCCTGCGTTACTGCCGTACATATAAGGAATAGCTTCAAAAATTTGAGCGTAGCTGTAAGTGCCGTGATGCCCTAGACAACCGCCGATACTGTTCATAAAACGGCTGGAAATACTGCGTGGTGGCGGATAAGATGCTGCAACTGTTGCTCCTAATGTGCCTGTGGCAAACGGCAAATAAAGGCTTTCGTTGCCGTATTGAGCAATAATGCGTTTTAAATTAGACGCAATTTCTTCAAAGGCTTCGTCCCAAGTGATACGTTTAAACTTACCTTCGCCACGCTTTCCAACCCGTTTCATCGGGTATTTCAAACGGTCGGGGTTATAAACACGACGACGCATTGAACGTCCCCTTGCGCAAGCACGCACTTGGTGGAAATCGCCGTAATTGTCTAAACCAAGATTATCGGTTTCTACATATTTAATCACGCCATCTTGAACGTGCATACGCAACGGGCAACGGCTGTGGCAGTTTACGGTACAAGCACTCCAAACAAGTTTTTCATTCGCCGTAGAAGCGGTTGTTTTTGGGTTCGCTTTTGCAATTGGAATTTGAACAGCACTTGCTGCAAGTGCCGCCCCACTTAACGCAGCACCACCTTTGAGAAACGAACGTCGTTCCGCCGAAAAATGGCTGCTGTCTGATTGATGTTTCATATAATTTCCCCACAAAATAGAAAATTGACCCGATTAAGTCATTCGTAGGGAATATAGAGATTTCCGTTGATGAAGTTTTGACGATTATCAAATTGCTCAGGAAGTTAGACGATAACGCTTTAGGTTGAGATTATTTCGTTATACATTTGATTGTATATCGATATGTTTAGATTTTTAAAATCAAGCTTGCAATTTCCCTTAGCTAGGCTATGCTAACAATTTGTTTTATTTTTCATTTTTAAGTAGTTATGTCACACCACCACCCCGTCAAAGGCACTATTGCAATTATTACCGCAGGCTTTTTATTTGCTTGTGTCAATACGCTTATTCCTAAATTAACTTCCGTTTCAACGATTGATGCCAGTGTTATTGCTCTGGTGCAATACCTTGTTGCGTTTGTCTTTTTAATGCCAAGTATGGCAAATATGGGCTTTTTTCAGTCGTTAAGAACGAAACATTTTGGTCAGCACTGTTTTCGGGTGTTTTTATCGGCAATCGGTATTCAATGCTGGACAATGGCTTTGGCTTATCCTATTCCCATTTGGCAGGGGATTGCGTTGTTGATGACATCGCCACTGTTTGTGACTATTGGCTCTGGGCTATTTTTGAAAGAGAAAGTAGATACAAAACGCTGGATTGCGACTTTCTTGGGATTTGTGGGGGCAATGATTATTTTAGAGCCTTGGTCAGAAAATTTTGAGTGGGTAGTGTTATTGCCTGTTGCTGCCGCATTTTTCTGGGCGTGTTATTCGTTGATGGTGAAAAAACTGTCTAGTGAAGATTCGCCAACCACAATGGTCGCCTATCTATTTATTCTAATTACTCCATTTAACTTGTTGATTGCATTGACGAATTTAAGCCCTGAAGGATTTAGTTTGCCGTCATTTAGTGATTTTGGTTTCTTGATTTTATTAGGTTTTTTAACGGCATTAGCACAGCTTGCGGTGGCTAAAGCCTATAATCTTGCTGATGCCTCTTATATTCAGCCGTTTGATTTTATTAAGTTACCATTGAACGTTTTAGCAGGTTGGCTTGTCTTTAACTGGGTGCCACCGGGTAAGCTATGGTTAGGAGCGGCGATTATTATTGGGGCAACAATTTATATTACTCATGTGGAAGCAAAGCAAGTGCAAAAATAGGACATAATGGAAGAATTACAAGTATCGCAACAGACAAATGAAAAAGGGAGTTTTTTGAAAAAACTGTCTAAAGGGTTGTCACGTCTTGTAAGACCGATATTCAGGTTATTTGTTGTGATTTTTATATTGATGCTTGCGATTGATTTTGGTACTGGATATTGGGTTAAAGATCAAATTTATACGGATGCCGAGAAAATCCCGAAACGAGAATATGCAGTTGTTTTAGGTACGGCTAAGTTTTATTTGTCTGGTGCGCCGAATTTATATTATAAATATCGTTTGGAAGCAGCAAAGTCCTTATTTTTGAGTAATAAGGTACATTATTTATTAATGAGTGGAGATAATAAAACCGCCTATTATAATGAACCGAAAATGATGACGACGGATATGCGTAGAATGGGGATTCCATTACAGAATATTAAGCAAGATTATGCGGGATATAATACGTTAGATTCGATCATTCGTGCAGATAAAGTATTTCGTCTTAATGCCTTTACGATTATTTCTCAGCAATTTCATTGTGAAAGAGCATTGTTAATCGCAAAATTTAAAAATATTGATGCAATTTGTTTTGCGGCCAAATATCCTGAAGGGCATTATAAAGTACGTATTCGAGAATTTTTTGCTCGAACTGCAATGGCGGTGAGGTTGTTATTCGGCGCAGATGCTTCAACATTGGAACCGTCTCAAATTATTCAGCCTTAGCAAGCGTTTTATATAGACAAGCGGTCTGTTGTTGTAAAATATTTACCAAAACAGACCGCTTGTTTATTTTGAGAAATTAAGCTTTTATTGCTTTCGATCTAAATACTACAATAAGAACGAGTAGAACTGCAGCTGTTGTTGCAAAAGCGAGTAGAGCAGAGGTTGTAAATCCAAGCACTAAATAACCTACTGCCGAAGCAACTGCGACAGTTATCGCATAAGGTAATTGTGAAGTAACGTGATCCATATGATTACATTGCGCACCTGTAGATGACAGAATGGTGGTATCTGAAATCGGTGAGCAGTGGTCACCACATACTGCACCAGCCATTACCGCAGATAAACATGGTAATAATAGTGCTGGCTCAGCATTGGCCGCCATTGCAGCAGCGATTGGTAACATGATACCGAATGTTCCCCAGCTTGTTCCTGTAGAGAAGGCCATTGCAGCACCTAAGGTAAACAAAATAACAGGTAAAAATGCAGGGTTAATATTGCCAGCAACTAAGCTTGATAAATATTTACCCGTTTGCATATCGCTCACAATACCATTAATTGTCCAAGCGAAGAATAAAATAGTGATAGCACCAAGCATAGACTTAGAGCCAATAGCATAAGATTTAATATAATCGTTGATACTGACTTTTCGACCTAAAACAATCAATACCGTTGCTACAACCAATGCACTTAATCCACCGACAACTAATGAAATACCGACTGTGGTATTTTCAAAGGCGCCTAAGACATCAAAAGGTTTTCCATCGGCTGCTAATGCTTGATTACCGGTATACATCATCATTGAAATTGTTGCGATGATTAACGTAATAATTGGTAAGATAAGATTTAGAACACTCCCTTTTTCTTTTGATGATACAGGGATTTCATCTTCTGGCGTTGATGTGTTTTCTGCAAGTTGTTCAAATCTTTCCATTGAGCCAATGTTGATGGAGAAGTAGGCGACAGCAAAGACTAAAATCATAGAGAAAATAGCGTAAAAATTCATTGCACTCATCGCCATAAATGCGCCTAGCGGAGAGTAACCTGTGATTCCGTAAGTTGCTAATAACCCTGCAATTAAGGTAATAATATAAGCTCCCCAACTTGAAATAGGCATTAAAACACACATTGGTGCGGCAGTAGAGTCAAGGATATAGGCTAATTTAGCTCGAGAAACTTTAAACTTGTCAGTTACTGGTCTTGCAATTGCACCTACAGCCAAACTATGGAAATAGTCATCAATAAAGGTAAAAAATACAAGAGCAGCAGCCATTAATTTTGCACCGCGTTTCCCTTTGATATGTTGTTGGGCCCAATCTGCAAATGCTTTGTTGCTTCCTGAGATACTTAATAGGGCAGTTAAAATACCGAGTAAAAGTAGGAATAAAATAATATTCACATTATTAGCATTTATTCCCTCTTCTTTATAAACAAGTGAAAAAACACTATTTTTGAGATGAATAAATGCATCAACAACATTGCCACCAGCTAGCATAATTGCACCAACAATAATACCGATGCTTAGGGAAAAAATCACTCGGCGTGTGATAATGGCAAGTAGTAAGGCTAAAAGCGCAGGCACAACTGACCATATTGAACTTGAATAATCAACTAGATTCATAAAACCTCTAAGATTGTTTTTTATAAAATAAAATTGCCAAACAAAGAAAGAGATCTACTGGAAAATTTACACTGGAAAAGAGTAAAAGATGATAAGGGAGGGAAGGAAGAAAAACTAGTACCCAGCCTAACAGTAGCACTCCATAGCTTATGCTATGACAGTATCGTTCCTTTCGATAACGATACCAACCAACTAAGATGACGCTTAATTGATTTCGGCGGCTACCCCTTTCTTCTTTTTTCATCGTTTTCCACTCCAAAAGAATACTTATTGCAGTCGCACCTCTACAATTTGTAGGACTTTGCTAGATTACATTAAGATATCGCAGTTGCCAATAGGATAAATGTGAAATAATGAATAAACTAGCGATAATTTATTCATGTGAGATCCGATCTTTGGATAATTTAGATAAGAAATGTGTTTTTATATTTACCAAAAAAATAGATTAGGTTATGATAATTACGGTGGTTTCAATTTTATTGAAAGAGAAATGAAATATTAAAATAACTTTAGGAGAAAAGAATGTCAGATTTATTAAAAACATTATCTAATATTCGTAGTTTACGCGTTTTAGCTCGAGAAGCATCTTTAGAGCAATTAGAATCTATTGCTCAAAAAATCGCTCTTGTTATTGAAGAAAAACAAGAAGAAATTAAAGCTCAAGAAGCAGAAAATGCGAAACGCTTAGCTGGATTAAAGAAATATCAGGATTTATTAGCACAAGATGGCATTTCTGCAGAAGAACTTGTATTATTACTTTCTGGCTCAGCAGTCGAGCGTAAAAAACGTGAACCTCGAGCTCCACGTCCTGCTAAATATAAATATGTTGATGCAAATGGCAATGAAAAAACATGGACAGGCCAAGGAAGAACTCCTCGTGAAATCCAGCTGGCATTAAATTCAGGCAAATCATTAGCTGATTTTGCAATCTAAGTACGGATAAAATAATTACAAAGACCCACATCATTGGTGTGGGTTTTCTTTTATTAGATTATTTACTAAGTCATATTTATTTAATCATTATATTTATAGGTAATAGAAAATATATGGTAGAAAACAAAACCCTTTTAACGGAATGTCCTGACGCGACAGGGTTAGTCGCTAAAATCACTAATATTTGTTATAAGCATCAATTAAATATTGTTAAAAATAGTGAATTTGTCGATAGCGATACTGGACGTTTCTTTATGAGAACCGAATTACAAGGTATTTTTAACGATCAAACATTACTCGCAGATTTACAATTTACTTTACCAGAAGGTTCGAGTTATAAATTAATTACACAAAAACAGAAACGTATTGTGATTTTAGTGACAAAAGAAGCCCATTGTTTAGGGGATATTTTAATGAAAACCTACTATGGTGGTTTAGATGTTGAAATTGCTGCTGTTATTGGTAATCATGATACGTTACGTAGTCTAGCTGAACGCTTTGAAGTACCATTCCATTTAGTCAGTCATGAAGGGTTAACACGTGTAGAGCATGATAAATTGCTCGCGGAAAAAATTGATCAGTACGAGCCTGATTATATTGTGTTAGCCAAATATATGCGCGTATTGAATCCGGAATTTGTAGGGCGTTATCCAAATCGTGTTGTGAATATTCACCACTCATTCTTACCTGCATTTATTGGTGCAAAACCTTATCAACAAGCCTATGAACGTGGTGTTAAAATTATTGGCGCAACAGCACACTTTATTAATAATGAGCTTGATCAAGGCCCAATCATTATGCAAAACGTGATTAATATTGACCATACCTATACCGCTGATGCTATGATGAGAGCGGGACGTGATGTGGAAAAAACAGTATTAAGCCGAGCATTAGAATTAGTGTTAGCGGACAGAGTTTTCGTCTATCAAAATAAAACGGTAGTCATGTAAAATAAGGTGTAAATCTAACCGCTTGTTAAATAAAAAAGGGCATAGCAACCAATTTTGCCCTTTATCTTTATTATAATGATGAAATTAGTTGAAATTTTTACGGATGGTTCCTGTTTGGGAAATCCAGGTCCTGGTGGTATTGGTATTTTATTACGCTATCAAGGCAAGGAAAAACAAATCTCTCAAGGATATTATTTGACTACGAATAATCGCATGGAATTGCGAGCGGTGATTGATGCTTTAAATGCATTAAAAGAGCCGTGTCAGGTACGCTTACATAGTGATAGCCAATATATGAAAAATGGTATCCAAAAATGGATTTTTAATTGGAAAAAAAATAATTGGAGAACGAGTAATAAGACTCCCGTAAAAAATCAAGATTTATGGATAGCATTAGATCAGGCAATGTCTAGCCATCAAGTAGATTGGCAATGGGTTAAAGGGCATTCAGGCCATCGAGAGAATGAAATTTGTGATCAGTTAGCGAAAGCTGGGGCAAATAATCCCGCTTTCGATGATCATGGATATCAACCTGATAATTAGTTTATCTCTCCTTCATTTCGTGAAGTAGATCACAAATGTAAATACTTATCTTGACAATATGTTGACATCACTTTTGTTAGTGTTATGATGTTTTCAATCCATTTTTAGTTTTAATTTTGATAGAAACACTTCAAAATTAAAATTAAATGCGAAACTTTGTGGTTGTTTAAAGTGTGTTGTAGTACACGCAACCATTCAATGAAAACGACACTACTCAAGGAGTCTCATATGACTAAACATTTTGAACACAATGAATCTCGCCGTGGCTTTATGAAGTTAGTAGCTGGAGTTGGTGCTGGTCTTGCATTTTCTGGCTCAATCGGCTCTTTCGCTTCTAAAGCGTATGCAGCGCCTGCAAAAGGCTCAACAATCGAGGCGGGTATTGCGTATCCATTATCAACAGGTTTTGACCCAGCTACATCAAGTGGCGCATCATCATTCGCTGCGAATATGCACTTCTTTGAAGGTTTAGTAGATTTACATCCTGCAACTCGCCAACCATACTTAGCATTGGCTGCGAAAGAACCTGAACAAATTGATGATGTCACTTGGCGTGTGACACTTCGTGATGGTGCAACTTTCCACGATGGTAAACCAGTCACAACAGCGGACGTTGTTTACTCTTATGAGCGTGTTTTAGATCCTGCGAAAGCATCTTTATTTGCACAATTCATCCCATTCATTGAATCTGTAAAAGCAGTTGATGAGAAAGTGGTTGAATTTAAACTTAAATATCCATTCTCTATCTTCAAACTTCGTTTAGGTATCGTGAAAATCGTTCCTAAACACGTTGTTGAAGCTGTTGGTCAAACCACATTCGATGCAAACCCAGTGGGTTCAGGTCCATATAAATTCGTTTCTGCAGTGAAAGATGACCGTATTGTGTTTGAATCTTACGATGCATACAACGGCCCATATCCTGCACGCGTTGAGAAAATGAGCTGGTTCTTACTCAATGATGATGCTGCTCGTGTAACAGCTCAAGAATCTGGCCGTACACAAGCGATGGAAAGCGTTCCATATTTAGATGCAGAGCGCTTAAAACGTAAAGGTGCTGTCGAATCTGTGCAATCATTCGGTTTATTATTCTTAATGTTTAACTGTAAGAAAGCTCCGTTTGATAATCCAAAAGTACGTCAAGCATTGCACTATGGTTTGGATACACAAAAACTTATTGATGTGGTATTCCTTGGTAATGCAAAAGCGGCAACGTCTTATGTACAAGATACACACCCTGACTATGTTAAAGCAGCTAGCCAATATGACTATGATCCAGCAAAAGCAGCTGCATTATTAAAAGAAGCAGGTCTTGATAAATTAGAGTTCCAATTACTTTCAACTGACCATTCTTGGGTGAAAGAATGTGCGCCGTTAGTCCTTGAATCTTGGAATAAAATCCCAGGTGTTAAAGTAAGCTTACAACACTTACAATCTGGCGCATTATATGGCGGCCACGTAGATAAAGGCTTATATGAAGTTGTTATGGCACCAGGTGACCCATCAGTATTTAGTAATGACTTAGACTTATTATTAAGCTGGTGGTACCGTGGTGATGTATGGCCGAAAAAACGTTTTGGCTGGTCTGACACACCTGAGTATGCTCAATTACAAGAGTTACTTGATGCAGCAATTAAAGCGAAAGCCCCAGCAGATGCGAAAGCAGCTTGGGAAAAAGCAATTAACATCATTGCTGAACAAGTTCCACTTTATCCGATCGTTCACCGTAAATTACCGACCGCTTGGAATGATAAATCTCTAGATGGATTCCAACCAATTCCAACAACAGGTCTTTCATTTATCGGTGTCGGCCGTAAATAATCTATCATATTCCCCTTCGCTATGAAGGGGAATAGAGGTCTTTCCTTTGGAAATTTTCACAAGCGGAGAGATTCACTTAAAAATTTGCAAATTATTTGAGTAATCTATCCGCTTGTTCTTTATATAACTATAACCTATCCCACTAACCTTTCTTGTAGTCGGAGAAAAAAATGGAAATCGTACTTCGTCTGTTACTACGTCGATTAATGGCTCTCCCCATTATGATGCTTGGCGTTAGTGCATTAGTTTTTATTATCTTACAATTTACACCAGGAGATCCTGCAACAGTTGCTCTAGGGGAAAGTGCAAGTGAAGCAGCAAAAGAGCTTTATCGTGAACAACACGGCTTAAATGATCCTGTCATTGTGCAATATTTCCGTTTTATCGGTAATGTATTAGTGCTCGATTTTGGTATGACAACACCGCCAGAACAGCCAATTACATCACTTATCGGTAAAGCATTCCCATTAACTTTACAACTTACCTTTATTGGTGTGTTCCTTGCTGCGATCATTTCTTTCTCGCTCGGCGTTGTTGCTGCGCTTTACCGTGATCGTTTCGCAGATCAAGTTATTCGTTTACTTTCTGTAGCAGCCGTTGCGACACCTTCATTCTGGTTAGGTATCTTATTAATTCAGTGGTTTTCTCTTGAATTAGATTGGTTACCATCTGGCGGTTTTACCCCATTTAGTGAAAGTGTCAGTGGTTATGTGAACTCAATGATTTTACCTTCACTCGCATTAGCTATCCCTGTGTGTGCATCACTTATTCGTGTTGTGCGTACATCAATGGTAGAAGAAATGGACAAGGACTATGTTCGTACTGCGATTGGTAATGGTGTTCCTTATTCAACCGTTATTCGTCATAACGTATTACGCAATGCCTTAATTACACCTGTGACCGTATTAGGTTTACGTGTAGGTTACTTATTAGGTGGTGCAGTTGTTATTGAGCAGATTTTTGACTTACCAGGTATGGGAAAACTCATCTTTAACGGTATCGTAAATCACGATTTACACCTAGTTCAAGGGGTAGTCTTAACTATCGCATTTACCTTTGTATTGGTGAATATCATTGTGGATATTCTGTACTTATTAATTAACCCTAAAATTCGGAGTTTATAATGTTTCGCCAAGGATTAGCTGATAGACTTGCTTCAGGCGGAGCAAGATTTAGAGCCTTACCAACCAGTTCAAAAATCGCCTTATGTTTCTTAGTCTTTATTGCTTTGGTTGCTATTTTTGCACCAGCGGTAGCAAGCTATGATCCATTACAAACCTTAAGACCTGTACAAGCGCCAAGTAGTGAATATTTCTTCGGAACTGACCGCTTGGGTCGTGATATTTTCTCTCGTATGGTTTACGGTGCAAGAACCTCTCTCTTTATCGGTTTAGGTGCAGTGGGACTTGCGATTGTACTTGGAAGTATCCTTGGTGCAACCGCAGCAACAGCCGACAAACTAGGTAATGAAGTGATTATGCGCTGTATGGATATTCTTATGGCGTTCCCAGGAATTGCGTTAGCTGCTGTACTACTTGCTACTTTAGGTAACACCGTTCCGGTGATTATCTTAGCTATTGCGATTGTATATACACCGCAACTTGCCCGCGTGGTACGTGCAAACGTAGTTTCTCAATGGGAAGAAGACTATGTTCGTGCAGAACGTGTGATTGGCGGTAGCCGTACTTATATCTTACTCAAACACGTGGTTCGTAATACTGCTGCTCCTGTCCTTGTTTTCGCAACGGTTATGGTGGCAGATGCTATCGTATTAGAGGCATCTCTCTCATTTTTAGGCGCAGGTGTTCCACCACCATTCCCATCTTGGGGGAATATCTTATCAGAAGGTCGTAACTTAGTTTTAAGTGGCTTCTGGTGGGCAACAACCTTTGCTGGTTTAGCAATTCTCTTAACGGTATTATCGCTCAACATTCTTTCTGAAGGTTTAACTGATGCGTTAGTCAATCCAAAACTTAAACGTAGCCCAACTACTGCGAATAAAGAAGATGTATCAAAACCGCTTTCAACGGATGTACAAGAAGCGATGGCAGAAAGTCTTGCATTAAAACGCTACTTGCTTAAATTACACGAGAAAGAAGGTACTCGCACAGACCGTATGCAATTAAACCCAAATGCAAAACCGATTTTGCAGGTGAAAAATCTCTCAATCCGTTTCCCAAATCGTTATGGCGATATTCCACTTGTCGATAATATCAGCTTTACCGTTAACGAAGGCGAAACAATGGGATTAGTGGGTGAATCTGGTTGTGGTAAATCTATCTCTGCCTTCTCAATTATGGGATTATTGCCTTCAACAGCAAAAATTACAGGGGAAATTCTCTTTACCGACCGTGCAGGTAACCAACACGATCTCTTAAAAACCGATAAGCTCAACGAATTGCGTGGACACGAGATCTCTATGATCTACCAAGATGCCTTAAGTGCATTAAACCCATCAATGCGTATCAAAGATCAAATGGCACAACTTATCAGCCGTGGTGGTAAACAATCAGCAGAAACCTTATTAAAATGGGTAAAACTCGATCCAGAGAAAACCTTAAACCGCTACCCACACGAACTCTCGGGTGGTCAGCGTCAGCGTGTATTGATCGCAATGGCATTGGCGCGTGAACCAAAATTACTCATCGCTGATGAGCCAACCACAGCCCTTGACGTAACCGTTCAAGCCGAAGTAATTAAATTGCTCAACGAATTGCGTGAAAAACTTGGCTTTGCAATGGTGTTCGTGAGCCACGACCTTGCATTAGTCGCACAAATGGCACACCACATCACCGTAATGTATGCAGGACAAGTAGTGGAAATGGCACCGACTTCATCGTTATTGTCTAACCCAACGCATGAATATACACGTGGTTTACTCGGTTCTGTACTTTCAACGGAATGTCGTGCAGAGCGTTTATATCAAATCCCAGGTAGTGTTCCGTCACCGTTTGATTTTGCGAAAGGCGACCGCTTTGCAAGCCGTTCATTACGTCCAGATGCAAATCCAAATCAACGCTTGAAACTTGTACCTGCAAGCGACAACCAGAAACACCTTTGGGCTTCACATTTGGAGGGATAAACAATGAGTATGAAACCATTAAAAGAACAGCCTATCATTGAATTAGAGAACATTGTTGTACAGTTCCCATCTCGTGATGGCACGATGTTTAACCCGAAAAAATTCACCGCAGTGGGTGGTGTTAGCTTAGAAGTGAGAGCGGGAGAAACCGTAGGCTTAGTAGGTCAATCAGGTTGTGGTAAATCCACATTAGCGAGTGTGATTATTGGTTTGCAAAAACCAACATCAGGCACGGTGAAATTCAACGGCTTACAGATGAAATATGGTAGCTCTGAAGCACGTAAACAGTTTGGTCGCCAAGTTTCAGTGATTTTCCAAGACCCAGCAACGGCACTAAACCCTCGTATGCGTGTATTAGACATTCTCCGAGATCCAATGGATATTCACAACGTGCTACAACCGCACGAACGTGAAAAACGTGTTTACGAGTTACTCTCTCGTGTTGGTTTACCGCGTTCGGCCGCACTTGTTGAGCCAACCCGTTTATCCGGTGGACAAAAACAACGTGTTGCGATTGCCCGTGCGTTAGCGTTAAATCCAAAACTGATTGTTGCAGATGAACCAACCTCAGCACTTGACGTATCTGTTCGTGCACAGGTACTAAACCTGTTAGCCGATCTGAAAAAAGAGTTAAATCTTGCGATGGTGTTTATCTCTCACGATTTACAAACCGTCCGCCAAGTTTCAGATAGAATTGTGGTAATGAATGGTGGATTAATTGTTGAGCAAGGTAATGCTGCCGATGTCTTCGACACACCAAAAGAAGAGTACACCAAAATTTTATTAGATGCAGCGCCGTCATTGCTCTAATAGACAATAAGTTAGACAAGCGGTAAGATTTTGCAAATAGTTTGCAGAAGCTTACCGCTTGATTTTTTTAGGTACAATTATGATCTCTATTTCACACCAAATCCAAACCGATCTTCTTATTGTTGGTGGCGGTATCGCAGGGCTTGCGTGCTGTGCTGAGGCAAAGGCTCAGGGTATTCAAGCAACATTAATTACCAAAGCCCCTATCGGCAGTGGCGCGAGTTTTTTTCCGTTGAAAGCGACGCTCGGTATTCAGGTAACGGGCGAGCAACAGGATAAAGCTCTCTTTCAAGAAGATATTGAGCGTGTTGCACAGGGAATGAATAACCCGAAAATTGTGCAAGCCTATATTGAAGATTCGCCACAGGCGATTGAGCTATTAGAACGTATCGGTTTTAAACCTTGGAAACGTAATGACAATCGCCCCGCTTGTTTTGCGAAATATCCACGCCCGATTTATTTGATTAATCAGTGGCGAGAAGCAGCAGAAAGAGCAAGGCAGATTATCAAAGAGCAGGGGACGACAGTCTATGAAGATGCGACGCTGTTACATATTGTCAGCGATAATCAGCAAGTTCAAGGGGCGCTGTTTTCCTATAAAACAAGCGGTGAGATCCGCTATGTGTTTTGCAAAACCAGCCAAATTATTTTAGCGACAGGGGGTATTGCAGGGCTGTATAAAGATAACCTATATCCAGCCGACGTGATTGGTTCAACGCACGCCATTGCTGAACGAGCAGGGGCAAGGCTGACCAACTTAGAATTTATCCAGTTTATCCCTGCGTTTGTTGAACCTAAGTATAAAGTGCTGTTTGGAGAGCATACTTTAAAATATGTCAGTAAAGTGACTGACAGCCAAGGGCGAGATCTGTTTCCACACCTTTCACCACAGCAGTTTCAACAGATGATGACCGAACGCAGTGATTATGCCCCTTTTAGCATTGATTTTCCTTGCGTTGAGTTTGATTTAGTGATGATGAAGCATTTGCTTGAACACCCAGAAGATAAAGGCATTTATCTGCACTATTCCCCTGAGCTTTATCAAGATCAAACGGAATTTTACACCGTGTATTTAAGTTGGTTGGAGCAAGAAGTTGGAATTAACCTTGTACGAGATAGGGTTGCGATTACGCCATTTGCTCACAGTTGTAACGGCGGTATTGTGATCGATGAATTTGCCGAAAGTGAAGTGAAAGGGCTTTTTGCCGTAGGCGAAGTTTCTTCTTGCATTGAAGGGGCGAACCGTTTAGGTGGCAATTCTGTCGGGGGGAGTTTGGTTTTTGCTAAACGAGCAATCCAACGGATTTTGCAAAATTTAGCGGAAAACCGACCGCTTGTAAGCCATGATATATGCATGGAGAACATAAAACAGTTTTTCTTATCGTTAGAGAACTCAAAGGGTGATAAAATGCTGACGGCAAGCGAAGTGTTAACGACGATTCGTTCTCAAATGGCGACGTTTGCCAATGTATATCGAACGCAAGAAAATCTTGAAAAATTATCTCAAGTATTGATTGGGTTAGAACAACGTTATTGCCCTCTTGAACATCATGCCTATCAAGGCATCGAAATTTACCATGCACTTAAAGCCGCACAAGGCGTGGTAAAAGCGATGTTGAATAGGAAAGTGAGTTTAGGAGCGCATTATATTGTTTGATGTCGTCTATTTTTTCACAAACTGTTGAAAAATGGACTACGCAAACGTTTTCTTTTTTTGTAAAATAGTGTCCGTTTAATGCCGAAAGGCATTCGAGGTTATTTATGGTTGATGCAGTTATCATCGGAATTATTGTTTTTTCTTTACTCGTAAGTCTTTGGCGTGGGTTTGTGAGCGAAGTCCTTTCTCTAGCAGGATGGGTTATCGCTTTTTTTGTTGCAAGCAAGTTTTATCCTTATCTAAGTGGGTATTTGCTACAAATCGATTCTGTTTATATTCAAAACTCTGAATATTTGCGTAATGGTATTGCAGCAGGGATTTTATTTCTTGCCGTGTTAATTCTGTGTGCATTGATTAATGCACTCATCTCGCAATTAGTGGATAAAACAGGATTAACGGGTACAGACCGTGTTTTAGGGGCAGCCTTTGGCGTATTGCGTGGTGTCTTTATTGTTGCTGCAATATTGTTCTTCCTAGATACATTTACCGCATTCAGCCAAAGCGAATTATGGAAAGAATCACAACTGATTCCACACTTTGATTTCATTGTGAAGTGGTTCTTTGAACAGCTACAAGCCAATTCCAGTTTTTTAAAATCTAGTTAAGCAAAGAGGTTATTATGTGCGGCATTGTTGGGATTATTGGTCAAACGCCTGTTAATCAGGCGATTTACGATGGACTTACGTTATTACAGCATCGTGGGCAAGATGCTGCAGGGATTGTGACGATCGACGATGAAAATCGATTCCGCCTACGTAAAGCGAATGGATTAGTCAGCGATGTGTTTCGTCAAGAGCATATGTTACGTCTACAAGGAAATGTCGGCATTGGTCATGTTCGTTACCCAACAGCTGGCAGTTCAAGTGTTTCAGAAGCACAACCTTTCTATGTTAATTCTCCTTATGGTTTAACCTTGGTTCATAATGGTAATTTAACCAACAATGCCGAATTAAAGCAGTTGCTTTTTACATTAGCTAAGCGCCATGTGAATACCAACTCTGATTCAGAATCTCTTCTCAATATTTTTGCTTACTATCTTGATCAATATCCCCAAGTCCCACTCACTCCTGAAAATGTGTTTGAAACCGTACGTAAAACAAATGAAGTGATTCGTGGTGCTTATGCTTGTTTAGCGATGATTATTGGACATGGCATGGTGGCATTTCGAGATCCACTTGGTATCCGACCGCTTGTACTGGGTAAACGTGAAGTCGAAGGTAAAACCGAATATATGTTCGCTTCAGAAAGTGTAGCGCTTGATGTTGTGGGTTTCGATTATGTTCGTGATGTGCAACCAGGTGAAGCAATTTATGTGACATTTGATGGACAATTTTATTCAGAAATCTGTGCAAACCATGCGAAGTTAAACCCCTGTATTTTTGAATATGTCTATTTTGCACGCCCAGATTCTGTAATTGATGGTGTGTCTGTCTATGCTGCTCGTGTTCACATGGGTAAGTTTTTAGGTGAAAAAATTGAAAAAGTGTGGACTGATGTATTAGATGAGATTGATGTTGTTATTCCTATTCCAGAAACTTCAACGGATATCGCATTACAAATTGCGAATGTACTTAAAAAACCGTATCGACAAGGCTTTGTGAAAAATCGCTATGTAGCTCGTACTTTTATTATGCCAGGTCAAGCACAACGCCGTAATTCTGTTCGTCGTAAATTAAATGCCATTGCCTCTGAATTTAAAGGGAAAAATGTGTTATTGGTAGACGATTCTATTGTACGTGGTACAACATCAGAACAAATCGTTGAAATGGCACGTCATGCAGGGGCTAAAAAAGTCTATTTTGCGTCTGCTGCACCTGAAATTCGTTATCCAAATGTGTACGGTATTGATATGCCAACTTGTGAAGAACTCGTGGCTTATAATCGTACGGTAGAGGAAGTGGCGGAAATAATTGGTGTCGATCGTCTGATTTTCCAAGATCTTTCAGCATTATTCAAATCTGTTCAAATTGAAAACCCTAATATTCATCATTTTGATGCATCGGTCTTTACTGGGGAATATATTACAGGTGATGTGAGTGTTGAGTATTTAAATGCCATTGCCAAAGCACGTAATGATAAAGCGAAGACAGCACAAGCTAAGCAAGCGACTAATTTAGAAATTCATAATGAATAGGTAATCTGTTATTAGTTGTTAGGCATAGTAGACAAAATGGTTGCTAATTTCGTGAAAACTATGCCTATATGACAAAGTGGTTGCTAATGAATATTTTTAATTATTCTTAGCAACTCTTTTTATTTAAAAAATCCTTTATAAACATAATCTTATGCCTTTTCGTTAATCCTGCATGATGCGATAATTTTTCCTTTAGTTATCCAAATAAGTTTTCAAGTCTATTTGTCGTTTTTTCGATATTTAAATCGCCATACTTTTCATAGGTAAATAAATAATCCATATAACGTTTAAAACTATGATAAGCACTTCTTACATTCCGATGTTTATAAGGATAATAGCCCTTTTCATTCGGTTTATCTGACCGTTCTTCTAAAAACGCTTTATGTTTTAAATACCAATGATGTAATCGTAAATAGAAGTCTTTTTTAGCGCTCTGTTTAAGTGTCAATGCAATGATTTTTAATTCTTTTCCTGCCATAGATTGATGCTTTTTTCGTAGCGCTCTCATCACAATAGCTACCATATGAAAATGGCACATTTGCGTCGGTGTATTCAATAAATCTTTCAATAAACCCCGTCTGCCGTCGCAGGTAATTGATTGAATTTTATAGCCTTTCATGCGAAGTGAATTAAACGCTATCCTATAATAAACATCTTTTTCCGTTTTGATGACACGATGGTAAACCACTTTTTTAGAAAGCGAATCCATCAGGACTAAAATACCAAATTCACGACCAAAGAAGGTGGTATCCGCAATAATATTCAAATAACGTGATAGTGGTGGATTTAATGCTGTTTTAGGGGCTTTTTCGAGATATCTTTGAATTGTTCTAATTGAACAATGATATTTTTCGGCAAGTTGTTTATAGGTTTGTTTTCCTATTGAATAATCATTCCAAATATTTATTGGATTTAATTTCTTTTTAAGGGTAAATGTTTTATTACAGGCATTGCATTTATAGCGTTGAATATTATTTCTTATACCATGTTTGCGAATGTCGCTACTGTGGCAAAAATGACATTTTTTTGGTTCATAATTCAAAAAAGTGGCTTAAAGCCCGTAATATAAGGCTTTAAGCCACTTTTTAGCAACCATTTTGTCTACTATGCCAGTTGTTATATAAGGCGAGAATTAGCTCGCCTTTTCTTTTGCCTATGCATAGGCATTTAGAGATAAGCATGATAGAATCCGTACAATTTTTTCTCTTCTTTTAGTATTATACATGGCTAAACAAAATCTTCTCACCGCACAGGGCGAGCGTGTTGCAATTGTTGCAGGATTACGAACCCCATTTGTGCACCGCGATACTGGATTTAAGTCTTCCTATGCAACAGATTTAGGCACAATGGTGACCAATGAGTTACTCAGCCGGACAGCACTTGAACATCATCATATTGAACAATTAGTGTTTGGTCAGGTGATTCAGCAACCAGATATTCCAAATCCATCCCGTGAAATTGCTCTTGCATTAAATATGCCTTATTTACAGGCTTATACCTTAAGTAGCTCTTGTCTTTCTGGTTTACAAGCTTTAGTGAATGTGGCGGGTAGTATTGTAAGCGGATCTATTTCTGTAGGAATTGCAGGTGGAACAGACTCTATTTCTAATGCGCCTTTCAGTATTAGTCCACGAGTCCTTCATAAATTAAAAGCCATTTTTAATGCACCAACCTTAGACGATAAATATCGTTTATTCCGTGAATTTTCTTGGCGTGATTTAAAACCTCATGGTGTGAATTTAAAAGATTATATGACTCAAATGTCAGTAGCTGAAATTTCAGAGCAAATGGCACAACAGCATCATATTAGTCGTGAAGCACAAGATGAATATGCCCGTTATTCTCATGAAAAAGCACAAAATGCTTGGAAATTAGGATTACTTAAAGATGAAGTGATGCCATCTTTCCCTCGTCCCTATTCGGATTTCGTGGTCTCGGATACCTTAATATCTGCCGCGACAAAATCCTCCTATTATGAGAAATTCTCGCCATTAATGAATAAAAATTATGCCACGGTGACAGAAGCAAATATGCCACGACCTGTGGATGGTGCAGCCGCTGTATTACTGATGAGAGAACAAAAAGCGAAAGAATTGGGTTTAGAGCCTTTAGGTTATATTCGCAGCTATGCTATTACGGGCAATGACATTTGGCAGAATATGTTTATGGGGGCAACGGTAGCAAGTCATCTAGCCTTAGATCGTGCAAATCTCTCACTACAAGATTTAGACTACATTGATATTCATGAAACCTCTGCAAGCCAAATGTTAGTCAATATGAAATTGTTTGGTTCAGATGATTTTGCAAAAAATCAATTAAATCGTACCGCTTGTATTGGTGAAATTGATCCAGCTAAATTGAATCATCTTGGCGGTTCAATTGCGTTTGGTAATCCACGTGCGGCGACCAGTTTGCGTATTCTCATTCAATCCCTAAAAGCCTTAAAACGCAAAGGGGGAGGCTTATCATTAGTTGCTTCTAGCGGTTTAGGTGGTTTAGGTTCAGCCATGATTTTGGAAAGCGAGTAAGGAAAATATATGACAACAGAAGAACGCATTTCTCCGTTTCAGGTAGAGATTGATAATAATCAGATTGCCATTGTCCGTATTGATGTACAAGGTAAAACAAAAAACTGGCTTCCAGAGCAATTCGTCGAAGATTTACGTGATGTAATTGGTTCAATTATTTATCAACAAGCACAAGGTGTTATTTTTGTTTCAGGTAAGAAAAAAGGCTTTATTCAAGGTTACGATCCTGAATACTTACGTAATAAAACCGATGAGCAACTAAAAACACTCTCGAATAATGCACAGTTAGTGATGCGTGAAATTAATACGCTCAAGATGCCTGTGGTAGCCGTGATAGATGGAGGATGCTTTGGCATTGGTTTAGAGTTAGCGTTAGCCTGCGATTATCGTATTGCAAGCGAAGAAAGCTATACCAAATTTGCCATGCCACAGATTCGTTCAGGCATCTTACCTTTTGCGGGAGGAACGCAACGTTTACCTCGATTAGTGGGGCTACAAAATGCGGTAACAATCTTGTTATCAGGTCAAAAAATTGGGGTAGAAAAAGCGTTAAAAATTGGTTTAGTAGATAAATTAATTCCAGCAAGTAATTTATTTGAAACGGCATATCACTTATTACTTAATCGTAAAGTGCAAAAAATTGACCATAAGAACCCGCTTGATAAAGTAAAAAAATGGCGTAAACAGATCGAAGGCAATTTATTTATTCGTCATAAATATTTAGATCATGTTGAAAATCGTGTTTGGGATAAGGCGTTTGGCAATTATCCAGCGGTTGTCAAAATGCTTGAATTATTGAAAGAGCCTCATTTTAAAGCAGGGCTTGCGTTAGAACAGTCTGCGTTGGTGGAATTATTTCATACAGAACAAGCACAAGTTTTAATGAATTTAAAACAAGCTGAAAGATCAATGAAAGAGCAATATGAATATCTAGCTCAAATAAAAGATATTCAGCAAGTGACGGTGCTAGGCAGTGGTTACATGGGAGCAGGTATTGCTTATTTAACAGCAAATAATGCCCAAATCCCAGTCAGAATTAAAGATATTCATCCTTCTGAAATTCAAAAAGCACTACAAATGTGTTATGGCTTGATGCAAAAAGCCATGAGTAAAAAGCAACTTAGCCATGGTGAAATGATTCAGCGAATGAATTTAATTACCGGTGGCGAACGTTTAGTTGCAGCAAAATCGACAGACTTTATTGTTGAAGCAGTATATGAGAAATTAGAACTGAAACAGCAAATGGTCAGAGAAAGTGAAGCTTACTACAATGAAAATGCCATTTTTGCGACCAATACTTCTACTTTCTCGATCAAAGAGATTGCCTCTGTTGCAAAACGTCCAGAAAACGTGATTGGTTTTCACTATTTTAGTCCTGTAACTAAGCGTCAGATGGTGGAAATTATTCCTCATGAAACGACAAGCCAAAAAGCGATTGCGACGGCAATTCATTTTGCGATTCAACAAGGTAAAATTCCAATGTTGGTGGCAGATAAAGAGGGATTCTTCATTAACCGTATCTTAACGCCATTCTTATTAGAAGCGATAGAGTGCTTATCAGAAGGCGAAGGCATTGAGTTTATCGATCGCTCTTTACAAGAATTTGGTTTTAAAATTGGGCCACTTGCGATGATCGATGATATTGGATTAGATATTATTGTGAAGTCAAATCCAGCGATGATAGAGCAACTTGGGAAACGCTTTGCTTTACCAAGTAGCATACCGAGTTTGATGGTAGATGATCGTAAAGGTAGAAAAAATAAACGTGGATTCTATCTCTATGATTCAAAAGGCCAGCGGACTCAAGAAGATAAGAGTATTTATCACACGATGGAAACCATTATGCGTAATGAGTTGGAAGCACAAGAAATCGCACGCCGTTGCGTATTACGTATGATCAATGAAGCTTGTTGGTGTTTACAAGATAATGTGATTCGTTCAACAGACGAAGGGAATGTGGCTTCTGTATTAGGTTTTGATTTCCCTGATTTCCGTGGAGGTATCTATGCATACATTGAAAAAGTGGGCGCAAAAGAGATAGTTCATCAGTTGCGTAAGCATGCACAACGCTATGGGGAACGCTTTACCCCTTGCGACTGGTTAGTTGAAAAAGCACAAGCATAATTTTTTATTTCATCTTAATTTATTTACATAAGGATAATATATGAAGTTAACGAAAGTGGCAGGAGCTGTAGTTGCTGTTGTTGGGACGGTTGCCGTTGGTGGTAGTTGGTATACTGGGCAACAAGTTGAGCAAAAGTATCAAGAGTTTATTCAAATAGGGAATAACAATTTAAAACATTTAGGTGCTTATGGCATAACGGCTGAAATTAAAGATGTGCAATTTACGCGCCATTTTTTCAGTTCGGATGTTAAATATACATTAGAAGCCCAATTCGATGGGAAAACTTATGCTCTTAAAGGTGATGATAAATTATTTCATGGGCCATTGCCGTTAAACCGTTTATCTAAAGGTAATCTAGTACCTGTGTTAGCCAGTGTAGAAAATAACATTCAGCTTCCAGAAAATCTTAAAGTCTATTTTAATAACCAAGATAAACTGGGTGAAGGGAAGTCTGATATTAGTTATTCAGGTGCTACAAAAGGTGAATTTAAAATTAACCCGATCAAAATTGCTGAAGATGATAAAGGAAGTTTAGCATTATCAGAATCAAACTATATTTATGCTTATGATCCGGCATCAAAAAAATCGGAATTTGAAGTTAAATTAGACAATGTAAAATGGGTTGATATTGAAAAGATCGAAACAGACCTTCAAGGATTAAGTTATAAATTGAATACCGTTTCGGATAATCAATATCCATTGTTAGCACTGGGCGAATATACTGCATCAATTAAGCAACTTAGAATCAAAGATAATGAAGAATCATCTTTTGCGATGTCATTTAATAACTTTAGCAGTACCGGTAAATCAAACCTTCAGAAAGATCGTGTCATTTCTTCAGGTGATGGTAAAGCAGAAATTGAGCTACAAAAAGCGGATACAAAACTGAAATTAGGTCAGTTTAATATGGATCTATTTATGGATGTCGATGCTCAGGGAATGAATGATCTCACGCCATATTTGAGTTCGCCTGATAAATTAGCATCAGAAGAGGCGGGGCAAATTGTTCAATCTATTTTAATGAAATCGCCTAAACTCGAAGTAAAAAATTTGAGCATTGAAAATGAAAAAGGGAAAAACAATTTATCTTTAAATATCAGTTTAGAGAATTTTGATCCAAACAAAATCGAGAGTTTTGATTCGATGCTCAAAATTTTCAAAGCATCGCACTTAGATGCGAAATTAAATATCCCTTCTCTTGAGGAATTAGCCACACAGATGAATGAAATGGATGGCGCAGCTAAAGAAGAAGCTACACAACAGGCTAAATTAACGATTGAAGAACTGGCTAATCAAGCCAAAGCAAGCACTTTAGCGGAAGTGGATAACGAAAACATTAAAATGAAGTTAACCATTGATCAAGGTAAGGTGAATTTGAATGGTCGTGATGTACCAGAGGAAGAAGTTCAAGGGGCATTATTTATCTTGATGCTTGGGCTGAGTTCAATGGGAATACAGTAAGCACTTACAAGCGGTCAGTTCTTGAAGATTTTTTGCAAAGAACACTATACCTCAAAAGCATAAAAAAGGGCGTAATTTACGCCCTTTTCCATTATTTCACTTTTTGAAGCTTACGATATGCAGCCAACAATTTTTGATGAGCCTGCATATTTTCAAGACTCTCATCAGAACCGCTTAAGCCGTGGAACGGATTGCCACCTTGGACTGCCGACCACGCAAAATCTACGGTTTCTTTACCATACATTTTGTTAAATACCATACGATATTGTTCCGGTTCACGTGTTTCATCTAAGAATAATTCAATCGACTGAATTAAACAACGGTAGTAGTTGTTACGCTCTGCCGAGAAAACCGAAGCATTCATATCTGCCGTCCAGTTTGCCCATTCTAGTGCTTCTTCAAGATTGCCTAAGGCAAGGTGTAACATTGATTTTAACTCGCCGATACGCAAGGTTTGTAAGGCTGAGCCTTTTTCTGCCACCACGCCGATAAACTCACGCACACGGGTCATATCGTCAATGCTTTGTTCGTCCAATTCGTCCAGTAACTCTTGGTAGGTTTCTTGATCGTGGTGGAAATATGGCAAGTCGAGCAAAATCTCACGCCATTCCATACCCATATTGTTGTTTGCATAAATTAAGTCGTCTGACGGATAGATATTTGACATTCCCGGGGCAAGAATACGGCAAGCGTAAACGCCTAAATGTTCGTAATCCATAATATAGACTTCTTGTTTATGCTTATTGAAGATTGCCATTAAGTTGGCAAATTCTTGTTCTGTCGTGCCTGAAAAATCCCAGTGAACGAAATCATAATCCGCTTCAGATTTGAAAAGATCCCACGAAATCAGACCGCTTGAGTCAATGAAGTGAGTTTCAAGGTTAGCGTGATCCGCCACATCTTCATTATTAAATGAAGGCGGTGCGAAAACATCTAGATCTTTCAAGCTACGACCTTGTAATAATTCGGTTACGGTACGCTCAAAAGCGACTTGGAAATTCGGGTGCGCACCGAAAGAAGCAAAGCAAGTACCGTTGTTTGGATTGAGTAAGATCACACAAATCACAGGGAATTCACCGCCGAGTGACGCATCGTAGCAGAGGATCGGGAAGCCTTCTTGTTCTAATTTTTCGATAGAGGCTTTGATTGTCGGGTAGCCGTCAATCACACTTTGTGGAATTTCTGGCAGGCTAATCGCTTCTGTGATAATGCGGTTTTTCACAAAACGCTCAAACACTTCCGATAAGCCTTGTACACGAGCTTCGTTTTTGGTGTTACCGGCAGACATACCATTCGATACGAATAAGTTACCGATGATACTTTGTGGAATATAGACCGTTTGACCGTCGGATTGACGGGTATAAGGCAACGCCACGATACCACGATCGGCATTGCCCGATTGTAAATCGATCAATAAATCAGGGGTTAAATCACCATGAGGGTCAAAGTAGTTACGTAAGAATGGATCTAAAATTCCTTTTGGCAGAGTTTCTTCATCTTCGATTTCAAACCATTTTTCACTTGGATAGTGAACAAATTTGCCTTCGGCAATCTCTTTGCCTAAATAGAAATCCGCCCAGAAATAATTGGTCGATAAACGTTCAAAATACTCCCCTAACGCAGAAGCTAATGCCGCCTTTTTGCTTGCCCCTTTACCGTTTGAGAAACATTGTGGGCAGTCCGCATCACGAATATGTACCGACCATACATTTGGTACAGGGTTGAGCCATGAGGCTTCTTCAATATTAAAGCCTAAGTTTTTCAACTTCGTTTGGAATTTTTCGATACTTTCTTCAAGGGCAGCATCTTTACCCGTAATAAAGGTTTTTTCAGTCATGATTTTTTTCTCTTTGTACAAAATGGCGTGCAGACTATCAAATTCTTGCCGTAAATCAAACAATAGATCAGCTTTTGCAAAAAAAATTCACAATCTGACCGCTTGTTTAGGTAGAATTCATCAATTTTATTATTTATTTGAGATGAAAATGAACTGTGCAGAATTATTAGTGAATGTGACACCGAGTGAAACACGGGTAGCATTAGTTGAAAACGGGATTTTAAAAGAAGTTCACATTGAGCGTGAAGCGAAGCGTGGTATTGTGGGGAATATTTATAAAGGGCGAGTGACCCGTGTATTGCCAGGAATGCAATCGGCTTTTGTAGATATTGGCTTAGAAAAAGCAGCATTTCTTCACGCGTCCGATATTGTTTCTCATACAGAATGTGTCGATGAAAACGAGAAAAAACAGTTTGTCGTAAAGAATATCAGTGAGCTTGTACGTGAAGGGCAGGATATTGTCGTACAAGTAGTGAAAGATCCACTAGGTACTAAAGGCGCTCGCTTAACGACAGATATTACCTTACCTTCTCGCTATCTTGTCTTTATGCCTGAAAATAGTCATGTTGGCGTTTCTCAACGGATTGAAAGTGAGCAAGAGCGTAACCGCTTAAAAGCCTTAGTTGAACCTTATTGTGATGAGTTAGGCGGTTTTATTGTTCGTACTGCAGCCGATGATGTGAGTGAAGAAAGTTTGGAACAAGATGCGGCTTTTTTAAAACGGTTATGGCGTAAAGTATTAGAACGTAAGGCAAAATACCCAGCAAGATCGTTGCTCTATGGCGAACTCGCCCTTGCTCAGCGTGTTTTGCGTGATTTTGTGGGAACACATATAAAATCCATTCAAATTGATTCAAAAATGACTTACGAACAAGTAAAGGAATTTTTGAGTGAGTTTATGCCAGAGTTGGCGGAAAGTGTGAGTTTATATAATGGTTCTCAGCCATTATTTGATGTGTATCGTGTTGAAGATGGTATTCAAAAAGCCTTAGATAAGCGGGTAGATTTAAAATCAGGTGGCTATTTGATTATTGAGCAAACAGAAGCGATGACAACCATTGATATTAATACAGGGGCATTTGTTGGGCATCGAAATCTAGCACATACCATTTTTAATACCAATATTGAAGCAACACAGGCGATTGCGCATCAATTACAACTACGTAATCTTGGCGGTATCATTATTATTGATTTTATTGATATGCAAGAAGAAGAGCATCGTCAGCGTGTGTTAGAGTCATTACAAATGGCATTAAAAGGCGATCGAGTTAAAACCAATGTGAATGGTTTTACTCAACTTGGTTTAGTTGAAATGACACGTAAACGTACCCGTGAAAGTTTAGAGCGTGTTTTATGTTGTGATTGTTCTTCGTGTAAAGGACGTGGAACAATCAAAACCGTAGAAACGGTTTGCTATGAAATTATGCGGGAAATTGTACGCGTTCATCATTTATATTCGTCAGAAAGATACGTCGTTTATGCTTCTCGTAGTGTTGCAGAATATTTGATTAATGAAGAATCCCATGCGCTGATTGCAGAATTAGAAGTCTTCATTGGTAAAAAGGTGGAGATTAAAATTGAACCTTACTACCATCAAGATCAATTTGATGTAGTTGTAATGTAGTTGTGATGTAAATGGAAGATAATTTTTCAGTAATTTTGCAAAAAAATGTCAAAAAAGCTTGAAAAATATAGGGGGGGCTTTAGAATGCGTCCCTGTCCTTTTACTGGACAATACATAAAGCCTTGAAGCATTTATCGCTTCTCTTTTTTATTCACTCTTGGAGAATTCTTAAATGAAAAAATTCGTCGGGTTATTTGCGGCTGGATTAGCAACAGTGGCATTGACAGCTTGTAATGAAGAAAATAAAACTGCAGATGCAGCGAAAGCGCCTCAAGCAGCAGATCAAGGTACAGTTCACCTTTATACGTGGACTGAATATGTACCAGAAGGTTTGTTAGAAGAGTTTACAAAACAAACTGGTATCAAAGTGGTTGTATCAAGCCTTGAATCAAATGAAACCATGTATGCGAAATTAAAAATTCAAGGTAAAGATGGCGGTTATGATGTGATCGCACCAAGTAACTACTTCGTGTCAAAAATGGGACGTGAAGGTATGTTAATGGAACTTGATCACAGCAAATTACCTGTTATCTCAGAATTAAACAAAGATTGGTTAGATAAACCATACGATAAAGGCAACAAATATTCACTTCCACAATTATTAGGTGCGCCAGGTATTGCATTTAATACTAATGACTACCAAGGTGATAAATTCACATCTTGGGGTGATTTATGGAACCCAGAATATAAAGGTAAAGTGCAATTATTAGATGATGCACGTGAAGTATTCAACATTGCATTATTAAAATTAGGTCAAGATCCAAATACGAAAGATCCTGCGGTGATTAAAGCAGCTTATGAAGAGTTGTTAAAATTACGTCCAAACGTATTATCATTCAGCTCTGATAACCCTGCAAACTCATTTATTTCTGGTGAAGTGAGCGTAGGTCAATTATGGAACGGTTCTGTACGTATTGCGAAAAAAGAACAAGCGCCTGTAAATATGGTATTCCCTAAAGAAGGTCCAGTATTATGGGTTGATACTTTAGCAATCCCATCTAATGCGAAAAACCCAGACGGTGCTCATAAGTTAATTAACTACTTATTAAGTGCGCCTGTTTCTGAAAAATTAACATTAGAAATTGGTTATCCAACATCAAACGTGAAAGCGTTAGAAAAATTACCTAAAGAAATTACAGAAGATCCAGCAATTTATCCAACATCTGAAGTGCTACAAAAAAGCCAATGGCAAGATGATGTAGGTGATGCGATTGAACTCTATGAAAAATATTATCAAGAGTTAAAAGCTGCAAAATAATCTCATCATGATGAAAAGCCTCAAGGAAAGTCTTGAGGCTTTTTGCTTTTATGGCGAACTTTTCTACTTATTTTCGTTCTATATTGCCATTAAAATTTATGCTATGATCCAAAGCTAATTTAGTTGAGTTAGAAAATTTATGAATATTCGTTTGAATGTGATTTTGCTCTGTATTGTCGCTGTTTTAGGCGGTTGGTATTATAGCCAGCAGATGACAGATAATTCGGGGCTAGAGCAATTAATTAAAAAAGAAGGGGAGCCAGAATATACGGGTACGAAAATGAGTACGACAGTATATGATTTAGCGGGTAAACCACAGTATTTCGCAGAATCTCAAGAAATTAAGCGATTTGAAAGTACAGAACGAACAGAGTTTTTAAAACCTTTACTGAATCTTTTTGATAAAGAAACAGCGTTAAAACAATGGAAAGTGACGGCTGACTATGCAGAAGTGACAAAGGAAAAAATGCTTAATTTACGAGGTAATGTACGTATTGAAAGTTTAGATCCTACTTCTCGTTTACAAAAAATTGAAACAGAGACATTATCGGTAGATTTAAATACGCAAGATATTTCAACACAATCTGTTGTTAAATCTCAAGGTTTAGGATTTACCACAACAGGTACAGGTTTAACAGGCAATTTGAAAAAACAAGTTGCCACATTATTAAAAGATGTTAAAACTTATATTGAGCCAACAGTAGTGAAGCAAACGGATTCACTAGAGGTTCAACAAGATAAGGATAAAAAATGAAATTAATTAAATCAATTTTAGCTACAGCATTATTAAGTGTTAGTTTTTCTGCAACAGCTTTAAAAGGTGATACAGATAAGCCAATAAATATTGACTCAGGTAGTCAATCCCTTGATATGGAAAATAATGTGGTTGTATTTAGTGATAATGTTGTGATTACACAAGGTTCTATCAAAATTAATGCATCTAAAGTGACGATTACACGCCAAGAAGGCAAAAAAGAGACCATTGATGCATCAGGCGCTCCAGTAACCTTTCAACAAACCTTAGACAATGGTAAACCTGTCAATGGTAAAGGCAATAGCGTACACTATGACTTAGGAACTGAATTCTTAACATTGATCGGTAATGCAGAATTAAAACAACTAGACAGTTTTATCAAAGCAGAAAAAATTACTTATGATGTTAAGAAACAACAGCTTAAAGCAACAAGTGGCGGAAAATCACGCGTAAAAACCGTTTTAATTCCATCACAGTTACAAGATAGTAAGAAAAAATAGGATTAGCCATGCCAACGTTGTATGCGGAGCATCTTGCAAAAAGTTATAAAAATCGACAAGTGGTGAAAGATGTTAGCTTAAATGTCAAAGCAGGGGAGATTGTTGGTTTATTAGGCCCAAATGGTGCAGGTAAAACAACGACATTCTATATGGTTGTCGGGCTTGTTCGTCATGACCAAGGACGAATTTTGATTGATGATAAAGATATCAGTGTTTTGCCAATGCATGACCGAGCTAAACAAGGTATTGGCTATCTTCCTCAGGAAGCATCGATTTTTCGTCGTTTAAGTGTCTATGATAATTTGATGGCGGTATTGCAAATTCGTAAAGATTTAACGGATGCTGAGCGTAAAGCTCGAGCGAATGAACTCATTGCAGAATTTCATATCGAACATATTCGTGATAGCTTAGGACAATCTTTATCTGGCGGTGAGCGTCGTCGTGTTGAAATTGCTCGAGCATTAGCAGCCAACCCACAATTTATTTTATTAGATGAGCCTTTTGCGGGGGTCGATCCGATCTCTGTGATTGATATTAAAAAGATTATTGTAAACTTAAAAGAACGTGGATTAGGTGTATTGATTACCGATCATAATGTACGTGAAACCTTAGATGTGTGTGAACGGGCGTATATTGTGGGAAGTGGTCAAATGATTGCGAGTGGAACGCCAGAAGACGTATTGAATAACCCAGATGTAAAACGTGTCTATCTTGGCGACCAGTTTAAACTTTAATATAACAAGCGGTGAGATTTGTAATATTTTTTGCAAATCTCACCGCTTGAATGTCCTATGATGAAACTAACAACATTTTTATCCCCTGAAAATATTCATTACGGGGTCGAACTTTCAAGTAAAAAACGGGCTTTAGAGTTTATTGGAAAATTAGTGACGGAAAACTTAAATAGCCAATTCCCATGTGATAAAACGCAAGAATTTTGTCCGATTGATTGTTTTACCAATTTATTTAAACGTGAAAAATTGGGGAGTACCGCAATTAATAATGGCGTGGCATTACCCCATGCAAGATTACCGAGTAATGACGTTATTCAATTAAATGAACCTATTGCGATTTTTTTACAATTAGATACACCCATTGATTATGATGCGCAAGATCATAAAGAGGTTGATCTGATTTATGCGATATTATTTCCGGAACAAACTTGTGAACAATATAAAGGCTGTTTACAAGAGATTGCACAACAATTAAGCGATAAAAATTTACTGAAACATTTACGTTCTGCAAATTCATCAGAAGAGATTTGGCAAATATTAACCTATTCGGATCAACATCATGTAAGTTGAGCCAAGGGAATCAAGGGGAAAGTATGGAATTAGTAATAATGAGTGGGCGCTCTGGTGCGGGTAAATCTGTGGCATTGAGAGCATTAGAAGACGTAGGCTATTATTGTGTAGATAATTTACCACTACCTTTAATTCCCCAACTTGCGGAGCATCTTGCAAAATCAGATCGCTCTGCCGTGGTAAGCCTTGATATTCGAAATCTTCCCGATAATCCCGAAGCCATAGAACAAGCATTGGCAGCTTTACCCACCGATATTTCTACAAAATTAGTCTTTCTTGATTGTGGCAGAAAAACATTAGTTCGCCGTTATAGCGATTCTCGCCGTTTACATCCATTATCGACCCAAGATCTTTCCCTAGAAGGCGCGATTGATTTAGAAAATCGCTTACTTGAACCGTTATTTCAGCAAGCCAACTACATTATTGATACAACGCATTTATCTTCCCATGAGCTTGCTGAAAAATTAAGAGAACTGTTGCGTGGCTCTTCTGAAAAAGAGTTGAATATTGTCGTTGAATCTTTCGGTTTTAAATATGGTGTACCTGCGGATGCAGATTATGTCTTTGATGTTCGCTTTTTGCCAAATCCACATTGGAATCCTGAACTACGCCCAATGACAGGATTAGAACAGCCTGTTATTGATTTTTTAGAAAAACAGTCCGAAGTACATAATTTTATTTACCATACTCGTAATTATCTTGAAATGTGGTTACCTTTCTTGGAACAGAATAATCGTAGTTACTTAACAATCGCGATTGGTTGTACTGGAGGAAAGCATCGTTCAGTCTTTATTGCAGAGCAGTTAGCCCAATATTTTATCGGACGGGGCAAGAAAGTTCAGGTTCGTCATCGTAGTTTAGAAAAACATCATAATAAGAAAGCCTAGATATGAAAACAGCAGATTTGATTATTGTTGGTGGTGGAATGGTTGGGATAGCGCTAGCAGGCTTGCTTGCCAATACCTCTTGCCAAATTAAAATTATCGAAAAAAATGCGCCTATACTCTCAGGTGAAATCAGTAATCGTGTGAGTGCAATTAATTTACGTAGTCAGCAAATGTTAGAAAAAGTGGGGGCTTGGCAGCTCATTCCTGAGCAATCATGTTCACCTTATGACCAGATGCTTGTTTGGGAAAAGGACAGTTTTGCAAAAATTCATTTTGATAATCACGATTATGCAATAAAACAATTAGGACTAGAACAGCTTGGTTTTATTATTGAAAATCAGCATATTCAATATGCGTTATGGCAAAAAGTCAGCCAACAATCTAATGTAGAAATCATTTTAAGTACGCCGAAAACGCTAGGAGTGAGCGATAATGGTGTATTTTTAACCTTAGAAAATGGTGAAATGTTATCTGCAAAATTGGTTGTTGGGGCAGATGGGGCAAACTCTTGGGTAAGACAGCAATCAAGAATCCCTTTAATTAGCCGAGATTATCAGCATACGGCATTAGTCTGTAATGTAAAAACCGTAGAGTCGCACCAAAAAGTGGCAAGACAAATTTTTTCACCTGAAAGTATTTTAGCGTTTTTACCGTTAAGAGACGAACATCTTTGCTCTATCGTCTGGTCGTTACCACCAGAGCAAGCAAAACAGCTCGTTGAATGTGATGAAAAACAGTTTAATCAAGCATTAACCATCGCATTCGACAATCAGCTTGGTTTATGTGAATTGCAAAGTTCACGCAATATCTATCCGCTTACAGCACGATACGCAAGAGACTTTGCACAATCAAGAATTGCATTAATTGGCGATGCAGCTCATACCATTCATCCTTTAGCTGGGCTTGGTGTGAATTTAGGCTTTGCGGATGCGATAACATTGGCAACGGAGCTTGAAACACTATTATCCATAGGCAAAGATATTGGTGACTATCGTCATTTACGTCAATTTGAACGTGTGCGTAAGTTGGAAGCAGTCAAAGTATTAGCCGCAATGGAAGGTTTAAAACAGCTATTTTCTGGCGATAATCCATTGAAAAAACTAGTTCGTGGTGTGGGACTAAGTTTAACGAATCAAAATGCCCTAGTGAAAAAATTTATTATTGAACAAGCGATTGGGATTTAATTTGATTGTTTTTTATTCTATTGATTGTTTTTTATTTTATTCAAGGGAACAAATTGATACACCCTAAGTCAAATGGCAGTACAATAGCGAACCTTACAACGATTTTGTAAGGTTTATTTTCTTAGTTTTTAGTATATTGAGGATTGTTCAATGAACAAATTTACCAAAATTAGTGCAGCAGCATTATTAACCGTTTTCTTAGCAGCATGTGATAAACCAGCTCCAGCAAAACCAGCTGAAGCACCAAAAGCAGAAGCAGCTGCTCAAGCGCCAGCAGCACCAAAAGCTGAAACTCCAGCGCCAGCAGCAGAAGCTCCGAAAGCAGATGCAGCACAAGCTCAAGGTGTTGAAGATTTCAAAAAATTAGTAGAATGGAATCAAGCTCAAGAGAAAGCATTAGCAAGCTCTCAAGCTGAGTTACAACAAACTTTAGCAACGCAAGATAAAGCAAAAATCGAAGAAGGCTTAAAAGCATTTACGATTAAAGTTGCGGATGTATTAAAAAGTTTAGATGCTTTAGAGATTAAAAATGCAGATGTATTAGCATTTAAAGCAAAAACAAAAGAAACTTTAGAGTTATCAAATGATTTAATTGCAGAATCTGTAAAAGTGATGGCAAATCCAACACCAGAAGCTCAAAAATTAATTCAAGAGAAATCACAGAAGTTAATGGAAAGCGGTAATGCATTACAAAAACTTCAGGCTGAATTACAACAAAAATTTGGTGGAAAATAATTTCTACCTTTGAAGATCGTCAAGCCAGCTTTGTGCTGGCTTTTTCTTTTGTAAAAGAATTGAAAGATCTTACCGCTTGTAGCATTTTGTCATTCCTGATTTTCTATTCTTTCGAGTTAGTGATACAATCCATCATTAAATTTTTATTTATCAAAAACAGATTATGAGTCGTCAAAAGAAAACCCGTCGAATTACCGACATTATGCCTGCAAGAAAGGCAGATAAACCCTTTGAGCAACCCAAAGCGAGACCTTCTAAAAATCGTAAACCTACTCGCTATGAATTAGATTTAGCTGCACGCGAAGAGAAAAAAAAGCGTAAGCATAAGGGTTTACCTTCAGGTTCTCGCTTAAACGAAGGCAATGAGCAGAAAAAAGTGCAAGAGAAGCAAATCAAAGATCCCCGTATTGGTAGCCGTAAAAAAGTGCCTTTAATGGTTGAGTTTGTAAATCAACCAGAGAAAGGTAAAACGATTAAACCTGTTCCAGTACCAATGGAAAAAACACGTCTTGCACCAGAAGTGGAATTAGAGCAGTTAGAAAATAACGAATGTTTAAATCAATTATTAGATGATTTAGAAGCTGGCAAAACTTTATCTGCGGAAGATCAAAAATTTGTGGATGAATGTCTTGATCGTGTTCATGAATTAATGACGGAATTAGGCATTGAAGATGAAGAAGATGATGCAGAAGCATTATTACGCCAGTTTGAAACTATGGATATAAACAAGTTCCGTTAATTTATGTTGCGATTTTTCTTAATTATTTTAGCTATTCTTATTCTGCTTTCGATGGTGGGTTATGCATTTTCACTGTGGTGGAAATTACATCAGCAGAAAAAGCAGATAAAACAAGCAAAGATGACACGCTATCAATCGATCATTGAAAGTATTGATCTTATTGCAAGAGCCATGTTATCGGAACAGTGTGATTTGGCTGAAGGCGTATTACGTTTGAAGCCTTTGCTAGATGTGCTAGGAAAAAAATTAAGTGCTTTTTCTGCGATGTGGGAACTCTACCAAGTGGTTGAAAATATGCCTATTTTGGATGAGCGTAAAAACCTTAAACGTAATGAGCGTATGCGTTTAGATCTAGAAAGAGAAGCGAAAGAAGCAGAATTAGCAGAGCAAATCAAAGTAGAACTTCAGCAGTTATTAGATGAAGTTAACCAATTTAAACAAGAGTTGAAGTAGGTTTTTAATGTCAGACATTATTTGGGATATCAATCTTATCCAAAAATATAATCAATCCGGCCCGCGTTATACATCTTATCCAACGGCATTAGAATTTAATGAATCATATAATGATGATGATTTTAAAGTAGCTGCGGCACGATATCCAAATAAGCCGCTTTCATTATATGTGCATATCCCATTTTGCCATAAGCTATGTTATTTCTGTGCTTGTAATAAAATTATTACACGTCATCGGCATAAGGTTGATATTTACCTTGATTATTTAGAAAAAGAGATTAAATATCGCGCTGATCTTTTTAAAGATCGTACCGTTACCCAAATTCACTGGGGTGGTGGCACACCAACCTATTTAGATGAAGATCAATCTTTGCGCTTAATGGCGATGTTGAGAAAACATTTCCATGTGAGTGATGATGCGGAGATCAGTATTGAAATGGATCCCCGTGAAATTGAGTTAGATATGTTAGATCATCTCCGTGCTATCGGGTTTAACCGCATTAGTATGGGGATCCAAGACTTCAATAAAGAAGTGCAAAAATTAGTGAATCGAGAACAAGATGAAGCCTTTATTTTTGCACTAATGAAGCGTGCGAGAGAGTTAGGCTTTACGTCAACGAATATCGATCTGATCTACGGCTTGCCTAAGCAGACGGTTGAAAGCTTTATGTTTACCCTAGAACGTGTGATTGAGCTGAATCCTGATCGTATGAGTGTCTTTAATTATGCGCATTTGCCAAGTCGTTTTGCAGCTCAAATTAAAATTAAAGAAGAAATGCTACCCGCACCAGAAACGAAATTAGAGATCTTACAAAAGACGATCGAAACATTAGGTAATGAAGGTTATAAGTTTATCGGCATGGATCACTTTGCTAAACCGAATGATGAATTAGCGATAGCCCAAGAAAAAAGCGAGTTACATCGTAATTTCCAAGGCTATACGACCCAAGAAGATGCAGATTTATTAGGTTTAGGTGTTTCTGCTATCAGCCTTTTAGGTGATAGCTATGCTCAAAATCACAAAGAACTCAAGCAGTATTATGCAGAAGTGGAAACCCGTGGTATTGCGTTACATAAAGGGTTAAGCATGACGAAAGACGATTGTTTACGTCGTGATGTGATTAAAGCCTTGATCTGTAATTTCAAATTATCTTATCAAACATTTGAGCAAGCTTATCAAATTGATTTTAAACAGTATTTTACCGAAGATCTCAATTTACTTGCGCCATTAGCAAAAGATGGGTTACTTGAAATTGGTGATGAGGGAATTGTTGTATCGCCAAGAGGGCGTTTATTAATTCGTAATATTTGTATGTGTTTTGATGTTTATTCAAGACAACAAGCGAGAAGACAGCAATTTTCTCGAATTATCTAAATTTGTAAAATTTTACACAGATCTGACCGCTTGTATGATACAAATAGGCGGTAGCAGTGTAAAAGAGAACATTAACTGGCGTAAAGTGTACGCTATGAATAAATGGAAAAGAGTATGAAACAACATCACTACAGTCTTATTTCCCTTGCCGTGATGAGTGCGTGTTACAGCCAATATGCGATTGCTGATTTAAAATCACAATGTTTGTTAGGTGTACCACAGTTTCACGGTGAAGTTGTTCAGGGAGATCAAACACAGTTGCCTGTGTATATTGAAGCAGATAGTGCGGTGATTAATCAGCCAACAGATGCAACCTATACTGGCGATGTCAGTGTAAAACAAGGTAATCGTTCTATTGTCGCGGATCAGGTTTATGTTGAGCAGCAAGATGGAAAAGCTCAAAATGTACGCTTAACAGGAAAATTTGATTATCGAGATAACCAGATTAATGCCACAGGTAATGATGCGACTATCAACCTTGTAAGCAATGAAGCTCAACTTGGCAATGCGGACTATCAGCTTGTTGGGCGACAAGGTAGAGGAACAGCGGAAGAGGTTTCTGCAAATAATGATACGCGTATCATGAAAAATGCAAGTTTCACCTCTTGTCTGCCAAATGATGAGTCATGGTCAATCGAAGCGAATGAAATGATTCAACACGTTAAAGATGAATATGCAGAAATATGGCATGCTCGATTTAAAGTATTAGGTGTTCCTGTTTTCTATTCGCCTTATTTACAATTTCCAATCGGTGATCGTCGCCGAACAGGTCTATTAATGCCAAGTGCAGGCCATTCAAGCCGTGATGGTTATACTTATTCACAACCGTTTTATTGGAATATTGCACCTAACTTAGATGCTACGATTACACCAACATATTATTCTAAACGTGGTTGGCAAATTAGCCCTGAGTTTCGTTACTTAACGGAACTAGGTGAAGGGAAAATTGCTGGAGAATATCTCAATAAAGATCGTTTATCAGATTGGACAGAAAAAAATAAATCGCGCCATCTCTTTTATTGGCAACATAATATGAGCTTTTTAAGCGATTGGCGTTTATCTGTGGATTATACCCATGTAAGTGATAAACGCTACTTTTCTGATTTTGACTCTGAATATGGAAATAGTACCGATGGATATGCCACACAACAATTTAAGTTAGGCTATTATCAACCTAATTACAATATTTCTATTTCTGGTAAAAAATTCCAAACCTTTGATGATGCCGATATTGGACCTTATCGTGTACTACCAAAAATTGATTTTAACTATTATAAAGATCAATTAGTGAAAAATGGTGATTTTAAATTCTTTGCTCAAGTTGCCCACTTTGACAACGATAGTAAGCTAATGCCAACCGCATGGCGTTTCCATGCTGAGCCAAGTTTAAACTTCCCGTTAGCAAATCGTTTTGGTAGCTTAAGTTTAGAAACTAAGCTTTATGCAACACATTACTTGCAGAAAAAAGGGAGTGGTGATGGTGCTGAAGATATTCAGCGTAATGTAACTCGAGTCTTGCCACAAATTAAGCTTGATTTTAAAACGATTCTAGAAGCAGATAAGCAAATTTTCAGTGGTTTTAGCCAAGTGTTAGAGCCGAGAATGCAATACCTTTATCGCCCATATAAAAACCAAGCGAATATTGGATCGCAATTACAATCTAGCTTAGGACTAGGTTATGATTCAGCATTATTGCAACAAGATTATTATTCTTTATTTAATGATCGTCGTTACAGTGGTTTAGATAGAATTGCTTCTGCAAATCAAATCACCGTCGGTGGAACAACTCGATTCTTTAATGATAAAACAGGAGATGAAGTCTTTAACTTCAGTGCAGGACAGATTTATTATCTTTCTCCTTCAAAAATTGATGATAACTCGCTAAATAGTACGGCGAAACGTTCATCATCTTGGTCGTTAGAATCTAACTGGAAATTCCATCCTAAATGGAATTGGCACGGTAGCTATCAATATGATACACGTTTAAATGAGACATCATTGGCTAATATGTCATTACAGTTTAAGCCAAAAGAGAATCACGTTATTCAGCTAAACTACCGCTATGCGAGTAAGAATTATATTGACCAAAACTTGAGCACTAACCGTTATGGTCAAGATATTAAACAAATTGGCGGTGTTGCAGGTTGGGAATTAACGGATAAAGTGTCTGTTATGGTAAGTCATTATCATGATATGGCATTGAAGAAGCCTGTTGAGAGCCAATTGGGCATTACCTATAACACCTGTTGTTGGAGTGCGAATGTCTATACCGCACGTCGCTTAACTGCAACACCAACAGGTAAAAGTGACACCATTAATGACTTTTACTATGAGAACAAATTTGGGGTAAATTTTGAACTTCGATTTGGAACTAACTACAATAGTGGTGTTTCTAGAATGCTGAAAAAAGGAAATATTCCTTATACTGAAGCGTTTAATATTAATTAATAAAAAACGGGCTATTTTTTACATAGCCCATTTTTTATTATTTCAACTCTCTAGCTCCTTGATTATCTACCTTGCAAATATGAATAAAACCTTCATTGTTTTGTAGATAATCTTTTTCAAGATAAGCAACCAGTTTTTGAGCGTGTTCTAAATCTGGTGCAATTGCAAACATTGTCGGGCCTGAACCTGAAATACCCACAGCTAGCGCACCCAAATCTTTACAACCTTGTCGAACTTCAGCAAAGTTTGGCAGTAACGATTCACGATACGGCTCAGCAATGAGATCTTTCATCATCGTTGCTGCTAAAACATCTTGATGGGTATGGCAAGCATGAATAAATGAACCCAAATAACGTGATTGTGCAATCATATCTTGACGGGTATAGCTTTTCGGTAAAATTGCTCGCGCCTCAGCCGTTGAAACTTCAATGCCCGGGTAAGCCAACACCCAATACCATTCATCAAAAAATGGGATTGGTTGGCAGATATTACCGAGAGATTGAGTCATCAGTTGCAAACCACCTAAATAGCAAGGTGCAACGTTATCGTAATGGATTGAGCCTGAAATTCTGCCTTCCAATTCGCCCATCATTTCCAACAATTCCATTTTTGAGAAGGGCTCATCGTGGAATTTATTCAGCGCCACAAGTGCAGCCACAATCGAGCAAGCACTTGAGCCTAAGCCCGATCCAATCGGCATATTTTTCTCAAGAGTTAAGCGTAGATTTTTCACCACACCACCACGCAATTTCAAGCGTTCGCTAAACAGCACATAAGCTTGATAGACGATATTTTTTTGCGGTTCTTTCGGCAGTTTACGCACAAAATAGCCGACACTTTCCAACTCAAATTGTTGATCGCACTCTTCAATTTGTACCACATCACCGAGTAATGAGCCGTCTATCGGCGAAATAGCTGTGCCAAGCGAGTCAAACCCGACACTTAAATTTGCACTGGAAGCTGGAGCATAAATTCGTAATGTCATTTTTTTCCTTAGTTTATATGGGATTAGACATACATAGATTTTCGTAGGGGTGGGGTTTATCCCCACCCGAAATCGTATCTACACATTAACGGGCGGGCATAAAGCCCGCCCCTACAAAAGTATTAATAATCTTTTATTTTAACGTACGCAAAATATCCGCAAAAATACCTGCTGCGGTCACATCGTTACCTGCACCGTAACCACGTAAAAGAAGCGGAATCGGGCTGTAATAGCGAGTGTAGAACGCAAGGGCGTTTTCACCATTTTTCACTTTATAAAGCGGATCATCACCGTTCACTTCTTTGATCGCCACACGGCATTTACCGTTTTCAATGGAACCTACATAGCGTAACACATTTCCACAAGCGGTTGCTTTTTCAACACGTTTTGCAAATTCTGCATCAAGTTCTGGCAACATCGCCAAAAATTCCGCTGCAGTTTTACCTTCAGAGAAACCTTTTGGTAAAACGCCTTCCACTTCAATATCTTCCAGCTCTAATGGGTAGCCACACTCACGCGCTAAAATTAAGAGTTTACGAGCGACATCTTGCCCTGATAAATCATCACGTGGATCAGGTTCAGTAAAGCCTTTCTCTTTGGCAATGGTGGTTGCTTCAGACAAACTTGAACCTTCTTCTAATTTACCGAAAATAAAAGAGAGTGAACCAGATAAAATCCCTTCAAATTTCTCGACTTCATCACCTGCAGCTAGCAAGTTTTGCAAGTTTTCAATCACTGGCAAACCTGCACCCACATTCGTTTCATATAGGAATTTATGTTGGCTTTGACGGGCATTTTCACGCATTTCTTGATAATAAGCATAGCTTGACGTATTCGCTTTCTTATTTGGCGTAATCACGTGGAAGCCTTCTTTTAATGCTCGAGCATAAAGATTTGCCACAGACTGAGCTGTAGTGCAATCCACAAAAACAGGATTGACAACGTGGTGTAACTTAATGAATGAAAGCAATACATCAAAGTCAGACGGCTGTGTCGCTGATTCTAAATCCGCACGCCAGTTATCCAAGCTTAAACCGTTTTCATTGAGTAACATTTTGTTCGAGTTGGCTAAGGCACACACACGGATTTCAATGTCCTTTTTTGCGAGGTACTCCTTCTGTGTTTTGATCTGCTCAATCAACTCACCACCAACACCGCCAACACCCACTAAAAAGACATCGACCACTTTTTTGTTATTGAATAGCGCTTTGTGCGTTGCTTTAACCGCTTCAATTGCTTTATTTAATGGCACAACGGCAGAGATTGAACGCTCTGATGAACCTTGCGCAATCGCTACAATGCTGATATTTGCTTGAGCTAATGCAGAAAAGAAGCGAGCAGCAATCCCTTTGGCGGTACGCATACCATCACCAACTACAGAAACAATAGAGAGATCTTTAATCACTTCTACAGGATCGAGCGAGCCATCTTTTAATTCTTGTGAAAAGGTAGTATTTAATGCTGATAATGCTTTTTCAACCGCTTTTACTGGCACACAGAAGCTAATACTATATTCAGAAGAAGATTGTGTAATTAAGTTCACGGAAATACCCGCTTGCGACATTGCGGTAAACACACGTGCTGCCATACCAACCATGCCTTGCATACCTGAACCTGATACGTTGAACATTGCCACATTATCAAGATTTGTGATCCCTTTTACTTTTAAGTTATCGTTGACCACATTACCGTCAATGATCGTGCCTTTGGCTTCTGGATTATGGGTATTTTTAATTAAGCACGGGATATTTAACGGCACTAACGGGCCAATAGTGCGAGGGTGGATTACTTTCGCACCAAAGTAAGAAAGCTCCATTGCTTCTTGATAGCTCATAGACTCTAAGCAGATCGCATCTGGCACTAAACGAGGGTCGCAAGTATAAACACCGTCCACGTCCGTCCAAATTTCGCATACATCTGCTTTTAAGCAAGCGGCTAAACAGGCTGCAGAGTAGTCTGAACCGTTTCGTCCAAGTAACACTAATTCGCCTTGCTCATTACCTGCGGTAAAGCCCGCCATTAACACCACATTTTTCTTTGGAATAGAAAGGGCTTCAATGCGTTTGGTGGATTCAGTAATGTCCACAGAAGATTCTAAATAGCTCCCGTGTGCTAATAATTTTTCGACAGGATCAATGCGAGTGACTTCATAACCTTTCGCTTCAAACCACGCTTTCATCATCGCAATCGACAATTTTTCCCCACGGCTATGTACTGTTGCGCCGATATTATCTGGACAGAATTTATTTTTTGCGGCTTCAGATGCAATGTTGCAGATGTCATCTAATTCCGCTTTGATAAAGGTACTTAATCCTTCACGGTCGAAATTGTGATTGACGGCATATAATCCGTTGATGATGTTGTTGAAAATGTCGGTGGCTTCGGTGAGATGAGATTCGTAGGATTCGCCTGCTTGGGCTTTATCGACAATGGCGACAAGATGGTTAGTAATTTTAGCAGGAGCGGATAGGACGCCTGCGGCTTGATCTGCCAAATGTGCTTTTTCGATGATCTCGGCTGCTTGTAGAAAGCGTTCTGGATTGGCTAAAGATGTGCCTCCAAATTTTAGAACTCGCATAGTTTCTCCTGAAGATAATTGTTTAATGTTTGCAAATTTTGTTACAAAAAAACCCGCTTGTTAAAGCGGGTTTTGTGAATTCTGTTCCGTTTTCTAGCCACGAACACCCGCACTATGTTTGCACATAATGGTCATAATCGTGGTAATCATCATAGAAAAACGGTTCATTGCTATTCTCTAAATATAAGCGTTAAAAACGGGTAGAAGAATCGTCGAAAACGTTTTCTTTGTCAAATGTTTTTTGTATAAAAGTTGTATTTCTTTAACTAAATAAAGCTAAGTTTCTATCAAGGAAAAATTTTCTCTAATTTATATCGATAATTTTTGCGTTAGATCAAAAAAATCTATATTCCTTTTCGAGTTTTTGATACTATAAGCGGTGAGTTTATACTCAAATATTACTAATTATTTTTGAGGAGTAAAAAATGGCATACACATTACCTGAATTAGGTTACGCTTATGATGCGTTAGAGCCGCATTTTGATGCAAAAACCATGGAAATTCACCACTCTAAACACCACCAAGCATACATCAACAACGCAAATGCTGCATTAGAAGCATTTCCTGAATTACTTGAGCAATGTCCAGGTAAATTAATTTCAAATCTTGAACAAGTTCCAGCAGAAAAACGTGTTGCAGTACGTAACAATGTTGGTGGTCACGTAAACCACACATTATTCTGGAAAGGTTTAAAAACTGGCACAACGTTACAAGGTGCATTAAAAGATGCCATCGTTCGTGATTTTGGCTCTGTTGAAGCATTCCAAGCACAATTTGAACAAGCAGCTGCAACGCGTTTCGGTTCAGGCTGGGCGTGGTTAGTGTTAGAAAATGGTAAATTATCTGTTGTTTCAACCGCAAACCAAGATTCACCATTAATGGGTAAAGAAGTTGCTGGTGTTTCAGGCTACCCAATCTTAGGTTTAGATGTGTGGGAACACGCTTACTACTTAAACTACCAAAACCGTCGTCCAGACTACATCAAAGCGTTCTGGAACGTGGTCAATTGGGACGAAGCTGCTCGCCGTTTTGAAGATAAAGTAAACACTTGCGGTTGCGCAAAATAAATTAAAATAATAAAAATCCCTGTAATATTTTTAATTACAGGGATTTTTATCAACTAAAAATTAACATTGTAGAATTATCTGTTTTGCAACTTCTCTTGCTAATTTATCAATATGCAACACGTCTGCAATTTCTTTGACTTGAATTGGAGCGATGTTCTCAACCACTTGGCGATTGACTTCGACAATATCCGTAAAACGAATTTTCTCATTTAAAAAGGCATCTACGGCGACTTCATTGGCTGCGTTCATGGCTGTGGTCGCATATTGTCCTGCTGCGAAGGCATCTATCGCTAATTTTAAATTTGGGTAGCGAGCGAAATCCGGTTCAATAAAGGTCAGTTCTTTTAATTTAAAGAAATCCAAAGGCGCAACCCCTGCATTTATTCTACTTGGATATGCCATGGTATGTGCAATCGGTGTGCGCATATCAGGATTTCCCATTTGAGCAATAACACTACCGTCAATGTAGCGTACCATGGAATGAATGATAGATTGTGGATGAATAATGATCTCCATTTCATCGGCAGAAGCATTAAACAGCCAACGTGCTTCAATATATTCCAACCCTTTGTTCATCATTGTGGCTGAGTCCACCGAAATTTTCTTACCCATAGACCAATTTGGATGCGCGACAGCTTGAGCTGGGGTGATTTGACTAAATTCATTCAATGGTTTTGTACGGAAAGGTCCGCCTGAACCCGTGAGAATAATTTTACTTACCCCCAGTTCTGCAAGCGGACAGAAGCCCACTTTTTCTTGTGCTTCTGGCGGTAACGATTGGAATATCGCATTATGTTCACTATCAACAGGGAGCAACTTAGCCCCCGACTTGCGAGCTTCATCAATAAAAATTTGCCCACAAGTAACTAAAGATTCTTTATTTGCTAACAAGACTTTTTTGCCTGCTTGTACCGCTGAAAGTGTTGGTAATAAACCAGCTGCGCCTACGATTGCCGCCATAACCATATCCACTTCAGGATGTGATGATAATTCACAAATGGCTTTTTGCCCTGAAAGTACTTCAGTTTTTAAGCCTAAAGCGGTGAGATTTTCCTTTAATTTTGCAGCTGCCTGTTCATCATCCAATGCTACGAAACGTGGTTGATATTGTTGGCATTGTTCGGTAATTAATTCGACATTTTTTCCGCCCACTAAAGCGAAAACTTGGTACTGCTCAGGGGTATGATCAACCACAGAAAGGGTGCTTTTTCCGATAGATCCTGTTGAACCCAAAATGACTAATTTTTGCATAAATATCCTTGCTTAAATATGGCTTAATTTGATAAACGTTTTGCATCAATCACATCATCAATTTGTAGAATGCGTTTGAGTAGTTTATCTAATAATTCTACGTTATTCAGTTCAATTTGAATATCAATGGTCGCGATTCCACGTTTGGTATCGGTACGGCTCGAAACACCTAACACATTCACTTTCTCATTTGCCATGATACCACTGACATCACGCAATAAGCCATTACGGTCATTAGCAATCACGCGGATGGTTAAACTAAATCGACCAACGCTATAACTATCGCCCCATTCTGCTTCTACCACACGCTCAGGGCTACTACTTTGAAGATCAAAGAGCTGTTCACAATCGGCTCTATGTATTGAGATACCTCGCCCTTGAGTAATGTAGCCAACAATCTCATCACCTGGAATCGGCTGACAACAACGAGCAATATGGTGCATTAAGTTACCCACGCCTTCAACCACGACGAAACCGCTACGGCTTTTGTGCGGTTGTTGTGCTTTATTTGCCACCTGTTTTAAGATCGCTTCATCAGCTTGTTCGGCGGTAGTTTTAATGAGCTTACTTTGCAAATAATGCATTAATTGATGTAAGCGAATATCGCCACCACCAATACCTGCATAGAGATCATCCACTTGTTTTAGGTTATAACGGGGTAAAGCGAGATCTTCAATTTGCTTTTGGGTGAAATTGAATTTAGCCATCTCAGCTTCCAACATCTCTTTACCAAGTGGAATATTCTTCTCTCGGTCAAGTTTCTTAAACCATGCAACAATTTTCGATCTGGCTCTCGCTGTATTCACAAAGCCTTGGCTTGGAATGAGCCAGTCACGGCTTGGGTTTGGATTTTTCTGCGTGATAATTTCGACCTGATCACCCATTTGTAAAATATAGGTGAACGGCACAATACGCCCAGCCACTTTTGCGCCGATACAACGGTGTCCTACTTCACTATGAATCGAATAGGCAAAATCGAGGGGCGTTGCATTTTTCGGTAAATCAACCACTTCGCCTTTTGGCGTAAAGACATAGACCCGATCATCGAAAATTTGGGAACGCATTTCAGCCACAACATCGCCCGAATCCGCAATATCTTTTTGCCAATCGAGTAACTTACGTAACCAGACAATTTTTTCTTCGTAGCCAGAGCGTCCTGCAGCTGCGCCTTCTTTATATTTCCAATGTGCAGCTACCCCAAGTTCTGCATCATCGTGCATTTTTTGCGTGCGAATTTGGACTTCGATGGTTTTATCCCCTTCACCTAACACTACCGTATGAATCGACTGGTAGCCATTCGGTTTGGGATTGGCAATATAGTCATCAAAATGCTCAGGCAAATGTTTGTAATGGGTATGCACAATGCCTAGTGCGGTGTAGCAATCTTGAAGTTTTGGCACGATAACCCGAACTGCTCGTACATCAAATAACTGTTTGAATGTGAGATGCTTTTTCTGCATCTTCTTCCAAATGCTATAAATATGTTTCGGGCGACCATAAACTTGAACATCTTCGATTTCTTCTTTGATACAAGCGGTCAGATCATCCACAAAATTTGCAATATATTTTTCACGATCTAAACGGCGTTCAGCAAGATCGTACTTGGCAATTTGGCGATATTCCTGAGGGTGTAATGCTCTAAAACAGTAATCTTCTAGCTCCCATTTTAATTGCCCAATCCCTAAACGGTTAGCTAATGGGGCATAAATGTGAGAGCACTCTTTAGCCGCGAGAACTAAATCTTCTTCGCTTAAACGTTCTGTATCACGTAAATAGACAATTCGCTCGGCAAGTTTAATTACAACACAGCGGAAATCATCGACCATCGCGAGCAACATACGACGAATATTGTCAATTTGAAGATCGGAAGCGTGGCTGGCGTTTAATTGGCGGACGTTATCCATTTCCAATACGCCTTTGACTAAGTTTTTGACATCATTACCGAAATGCTCTTTGACTTGTACAAGATCGATAATATTTTGTTTGACGAGTGGAAAGAGTAACGCTGCAACAAGGCTATCATCATCCATATTCAAGCCGTGTAAGATTTCGACCATTTCAATGCCAAACCACAGGAGATGATTCTGCTCAATATCAATTTTTTCTTGAGCATAGCGCCAAGCCATTAATAGCTGATCGAAGGTTATGGGTGACATTTGTAACCCTGCACTCCAACTAGCCAGCTCGAAAGTATTTAGATCGAGTTGGTGTGAATGGCGAATCGCAACCATAAGTCCTCCATAACGCTTTAATTGAAAGGATTCTTGACAGATTTTGACAATCTTAAAAATATGTAAAGCATTATAGCGGAATTCACTCCAAAATCTTGGATATTTTTTGAATTTGCAAAAATTTACAGAAATCAGACCGCTTGTATGGATAAAATACGTTGTTATAAATCAAACCTATTAAGACAATTATTTGCACCAACTGCATGGATTGATTAAAATGCTCCGTCTTTTCGGGTGGTTTCCACCTTTTTTATTCTGTGGGTAACAATGACAATTTTAGCATTAGGCATCAATCATAAAACAGCATCTGTGGGTTTAAGAGAGAAAGTGGCGTTTGTGGAAGATAAACGTCAGCGTGCTTTCGAACAAATTCAAGAACAGAGCCTAGCTGAAAGTGTTGTTATTCTCTCGACGTGTAACCGAACAGAACTCTATTTTCACCAGCCTGATGTACCGCCACAAGAAGATCATCCAGATAATATTGCTTGGCGTGAGCAGTGTTTTAATTGGTTTGCAGAGATTCATCAGTTAGACAAAGATGAATTAAGCAAAGCCTACTATTTCAAGCAAAATCTTGAAGCGGCTCGCCATTTAATGAGTGTAGCTAGTGGCTTAGATTCCTTAATTTTGGGTGAACCGCAAATTTTAGGACAAGTAAAACAAGCTTACCAAGACAGCGAGACCTTTTATCATGCTCATGGTGGTGCAGTTTCGACCAATCTTTCCCGTCTATTTCAAAAAACCTTTGCCACGGCAAAGCGAGTACGTTCTGAAACCGAGATCGGCAGTAGCGCTGTATCTGTGGCGTATGCAGCTTGCGGTTTAGCTCGCCAAATTTTTGATGATTTCAAAAAGTTACGTTTTTTACTTGTAGGCGCAGGGGAAACGATTGAATTAGTTGCCCGTTATTTAATTCAGCACGGCGCAAAAAATATCATGATTGCTAACCGTACCCATATTCGTGCGGAGATGTTGGCGGAAAAATTAGATACCCCAATGCAGATTTTATCCTTGAGTGCGTTGCAAATAGGCTTAAATCAAGCCGATGTGGTGATTAGCTCAACGGGTAGCCCTGATGTATTGATTACCAAAGAGATGGTGGCTCAAGCACAGAAAGCACGCCGTTTTGACCCGATGTTATTAATTGATATTGCCGTACCACGTGATATTGATGAAAAAGCAGGGGAGTTGGATAGTGTTTATGCTTATAGTGTAGATGATTTGCAAAATATTATTCAGCAAAACTTAGCACAACGAGAGCAAGCCGCAGAGCAAGCAAAAGAGATTGTTGCAGAAGAAGCGAAAGATTTCTTTGCATGGCTTAAACAGCAACAATCCACAAATCTCATTAAGCATTACCGTCAAAATGCAGAAGAAATTCGTTTAGATCTACTTGAAAAAGCCTTGAATGCATTACAACAGGGGCAAGAGAGTGAAAAAGTCTTAAATGAATTGAGCTACAAACTCACTAACCAACTATTACACGTGCCAACCCAAGCTTTACAAGCGATGGCAAAAACAGGTAACTCAAAAGGATTACAGAGTTTTTCACAAGCGTTGAAACTTGAAGAATAGAAAAAGGGGAGTTCCTTATCGGACTCCCCCTGAATTGTTATAGCCCTGCCTTTAAACTGGCTTCAATAAACTTGTCTAAATCGCCATCTAATACGGCCTGAGTATTACGATTTTCAACGCCTGTACGTAAGTCTTTAATACGAGAATCATCAAGCACATAAGAGCGAATCTGACTGCCCCAACCGATATCGGATTTACTCTCTTCCATCGCTTGTTTTTCAGCATTTTTCTTCATCATCTCCATTTCATAGAGCTTCGCTTTAAGCTGTTTCATCGCTTGATCTTTATTTTGATGTTGTGAACGCCCGTTTTGACACTGCACCACAATACCCGATGGCATGTGAGTAATACGTACTGCTGATTCAGTTTTATTGACGTGCTGACCACCTGCACCCGATGCACGATACACATCAATACGCAAATCCGCAGGATTAATTTCAATGTCAAAATCATCATCCACTTCAGGATAGACAAATGCAGCCGCAAAAGAAGTATGACGACGATTATTTGAGTCAAACGGACTTTTACGCACTAGACGGTGAATCCCCGTTTCTGTACGCAACCAACCGAACGCATATTCGCCTGACACACGAATCGTCGCTGACTTTAAGCCAGCAACATCGCCATCGGACACTTCGATCAACTCGGTTTTAAAACCTTTACTTTCTGCCCAACGTAAATACATACGCAGTAGCATTTCCGTCCAGTCTTGCGCTTCCGTACCGCCTGAGCCTGCTTGTAAATCCACATAGCAATCTGCTGAATCGTGCTGACCGCTAAACATACGGCGAAACTCTAATAAGGCTAATTTTTCTTCTAGTTGGTTCGCTTCTTGTTGAGCTTCGTTAAAGGTTTCTTCATCTTCCGCTTCAACGGCAAGTTCAATTAAGCCTTCGACATCTTCAATGCCTTGATCAAGTGCTTTAATTGTATTCACAATGGTTTCAAGAGCAACACGCTCTTTGCCTAATGCTTGGGCTTTTTCAGCATTATTCCAGACATCAGGCTGTTCTAATTCAGCATTGACTTCTTCTAAGCGTTCGACTTTCAGATCGAAGTCAAAGATACCCCCGAAGTGTGTTGGTTCGTTCTGCTAAATCAGCTAATTGGGTTCTAATCGGATTGAGTTCAAACATAATTATTCCTTTCTCTTCTATTTTTAAAGCGGGGCATTATAGCGGAATATGCAAAGAAGATAAAACAAGCGGTCACTTTGCATAAATTTTTTACAAAATACCCGCTTGTTAGGCTTATAATCATCAAAAAAATATTAGGAGTCCATTATGTCCAAACGCCCATCCGGAATTGATTCTGCGCTCTTTTTATTAGAGATTTTACGTCGTATCCCCAGAAAGCCTTATCGTTTAACTACGTCTGAGATATTCGATAGTATGAAAAAGGCAGGTTTTGAAAAAGATAAGCGAAGTGTTCAGCGTGCGTTAAAAACCTTAAGCGAACATTTTGACGATTTGGAATGTGATGATCGTGACAATGAATATGCGTATTGTTGGCTTGAACGATCGGAAGGGATTTCTGTGTCGATGTTAAACGAACAACAAGCGTTAATCTTAAAATTAGCGGAACAGCAACTTAAATATCTGCTACCTGCCAATATTATGTCGTCCATGGAACCCTTTTTTAAACAGGCGGAAAAAATTGTTGGAGCAGGGACGAGCAACCCTGAACATCAGTGGTTCGGGAAAATTTGTAGCGTACCAACCAGCCAGCCACTCATCCCAGCTAAAGTGAAAGAAGATGTGTTTACCGCCGTCAGTACCGCACTTTTCCAAAATAAGTTACTGCATATTGAATACCAAAACCAACATGGTAAAAAACATAAGGCACAAATTATGCCTTTGGCTATTGCACAACAAGGGGCAAGCACCTATTTAGTCGCTCGTTATGATGGGTTTGATGACAACCGTTTACTAGCCTTACATCGTATTAAAAAGGCGGAACTCTCAACCTTTAGCTTTGAACGCCCAAAAGATTTCAACTTAAAACAGTACCAAGATGAAGGGCATTTAGGTTTTGGGAGTGGTGGGAAAGTGAAACTGACATTTTCTATTGCTCGCTGGGCGGGCTTTCATTTGACTGAAACGCCACTCTCAAAAGATCAAATTACACTCGAAGAAAGCGAAGGACATTACCGTTTTCAAGCGACCGTTGCCGATACCGATATGTTGGAATGGTGGATAAGACGTTTTGGCGAAGAGATTTGGGATATTGAGAAAGAGAGTGTTTAGTGCGACATATCTTGTCGTATCAGAACATATAATCAATTTATAAATACCTTAATAGTTGGATTAAAGGGTAGAATGTGCCTTTGCCAATAAATTCTAGTAGGGATTAGATAAATAATAAGGAGCTATTATGCAACCTACACTTATGAAAGAGCATGATTTATATGAAACTATTCAACTATTGGAATCTATGGATAAATTGGAGTTTCATTTAATAGATAATTCATTAGAGTCTCTAGAAGCATTAGTAAATAAAAATTCAGACTTAAATTATGTTATTAAAAATGATATAGGTAAAATTATTGGAGCAATTTTATGTGGATTTGACGGGCAAATAGTAACAATTTATAGCCTTGTAGTAAACAGTAGCGATTCTAATCAAGAGAAGGATATAAAGAAGTTATTAGTCAATAAATTGGAAAAAACAATTTATGATCAAAAAATCAAAAATGGTAAGTTTCTTACATTTAGTAAAGATGAGGAAGACCATGAGTTTTGGACAGAGATGAGTTTCTCATATAATGAAAAATTCAAATATTTTTTTAAGAATATAGGTTTGCAACCTAGAATTTGTACAAGATCGATTGAAAGTTTCTTGAATGACTCAAAAAAATACTTTATTCCTAGTTATCAACGTGGTTATCGTTGGACAGAAATTGAAGTTAGAGATTTATTAAGTGATATTATGGAATTTTCAGAAAGAAGAAAAAATGAAAATGAGTGGTATTGTTTACAGCCCCTAATTGTTAAAGAAATAAAAGAAGGGGATAAATTTGAGCATTGGGAAATTATTGATGGGCAACAGAGATTAACAACTATTTTTTTGATTTTAAAGTATTTAGGATGTAAAAGTAAATTTACTTTATCTTATGAAACTAGAAAGAAAAGCCAAGAATTTCTAGAAAAAGTCACATTAAAACAAGAAGAGAATAAAATTACAAACATCGATTTTGAACATATATATGGAGCCTATAAAAAAATTGATGAGTGGTTTAAACAGCAAGATGAAAATAGAAAAGAACAATTTAAAAAAATTTTTATAACACAAACTAAGGTTATTTGGTATTGCATTGATGATAGTGAAAATGCTATTGATGTATTTACTCGTATTAATAGCGGGAAAATTCCACTAACAAATGCTGAATTGATTAAAGGGTTATTTTTAAATAGCTCAAATTTTAAAACTGAAGATCTTGAAAAAATTAACTTAATTCAACTTGGAATAGCTAATGAATGGGATAATATTGAATATGCACTACACGATGAAAGTTTATGGTGGTTTATCAATAAAAGTAGAAATGATCTAGCTACTCGAATTGAATTTATTTTTAAGTTGTTTGTGGAATTAAATAATAAAAATGTTAATTTAGATGATCATTATGCCATTTTTAGATATTTCTATGAAGAATTTAAAAAGGGAAGCGATATAAAAGAGATTTGGTTAAAAATTAAAAATATATTTCAAACATTTGAAGAATGGTATCAGGATAAGAAACTATATCATAAAATTGGTTATTTAATTACTTTTGGTAAACGTATAAAAGAGATTATTAGATTAAAAGAAGGAAGAAATAAAGAAGAATTTTTGAAAGAAATAGATGATGAAATTAGAGATATTTTACATATAAAAGAACAAGGGAATAATAATCTTATTGCTCTGAATAAGGAAAGGTTGGAGGATTTGTTCTATGAAGATAATAGTGTAAAAAGAGAATTGTTACGAAAAATACTACTTTTACATAATATTCAAACTATTTTAGCAAATGATAATGAATTATCCCGTTTTCCTTTTGAAAAATATAAGAAAGAAAATTGGGATATTGAACATATTCACGCGAAATCAACTAGTATAATTGATATAGAAACCCAAAGTAATTGGATTAGAGATAATTTTATTGGAAAAGAGGGAGGCGATGAGTTTATTCATCGTTTAGAAAACAAAGAAAGTTTTGAAACCATCTCTAATGAAATTTTATTGAGTCAATATAGAGATTATGATCTTATAGATATAGATAATATTGCTAACCTATGCTTATTAAGTGATACAATTAATAGATCCATTAAAAATAATGGATTTAAGATGAAAAGAAAAGATATTATAGAGTCTGAGAAACAAGGTATGTTTATCCCTATCTGTACTCGAAATGTATTTTTAAAATATTATACTGAAAATGTTCATGATTTAGAATTCTGGATAGTGGAAGACCGCTCTGATTATCGACAGGATATTATTGATAAGCTAAGTGGTAAAGCTGGAAAGAGTGATAAAGGTTCTAAGATTACTAACTATTTAGAGTAGATGCTATGCAAAAAAATACATTATTAAATTTACTTGAATGTTATCATATTCAGATTCCGATTATACAACGAGATTATGCACAAGGAAGAAAAGGTGAATCTAATATTAGACATAAGTTTATTTCAGATTTATATGATACTATTCAAAAAGGAAAATATATTAACCTAGACTTTATTTATGGTTCTGTAAATGGTAATAAGCTTTATTTACTCGATGGTCAGCAACGTATCACTACATTATTTTTATTGCATTGGTATATTGCGATAGGAGAAAAAATTTCACCTGAAAAATATAAAAATACTTTATCTAAATTTAGCTATGAAACTAGATCAAGCTCAAGAGAGTTCTGCCATGCTCTTATTACTAAAGAATTTAGTTTCCAAGATGAAACTAAAAAACTATCGGAGCAAATTATAAATTGCTCCTGGTTTTTCATGGCCTGGAAAAAAGATCCCACTGTTCAATCTATGCTAACAGTTCTTGACACTATTCAAGATATATTCAAAGTTACGCATGATTGTTGGGATAAACTTAATAACATTACATTCCACTTTCTTAAGTTAGAAGATTTTGGTTTATCTGATGATTTATATCTTAAGATGAATTCTCGAGGTCGACCATTAACTGAATTTGAAAACTTTAAGGCTAATTTAATTCAGAAAATAAAAGATATCAACGAAAGCAAAATAGAAAATGAACCATTGAATATGAATTTTGATGGTGAATGGACAGATCTATTTTGGGAATTATCTAAGCAAGAAAAATTATTATCTTTCGATGAGAGATATTTAAACTTTTTAAGAGCAATGGCTATTCCTCAATATACAGAGAAAAATATAGAGTTAGATAATGAAAATATTATAAAAAACATATCATTATTAAGCAATGCAAATAATAAAAGAAAGCAATGCGATGAAAAATTTTCATTTAAAAAATATGATGAGTTGAATTGTTTTGATTATTCGTATTTTAAGAATATAAAACGTGTTCTAGACAATAAATTTAATGATAAAAAGGAAAACATTGATAAAAAGGAAGACATTGTTTTGGATTACTTTAATAGAACATTATTCAACCAAATGACTAATGGTTCATCAATAGGCTTTGCAGATTTAATTGGAATTTATGCTTATTTCTATAATGATACAATGAATAATCCTGTTTTAGTGAGAGTTATTCGAAATTTGGTGGAAGCATATAGACCATACCAAGAAGCTCGTACTTATTTCAATTCAATTAAAGATATGAAAAAATTGCATAAATCCTTAACAGGAAAAGATGAGATAGAATCGTTAGATATATTAAGTAAATGGGATTTTGATAAAAATAAAATTAATGTTGGTTATCTAGAAAAACAGCTTAAAGAAGAAAAAATTAAAGCTGAACTTATGAAAACAAGTAATGATTGGAAAGAGAAAATTTTAGCTATAGAGAATCATTGTTATTTAAAAGGTAAAATTCAATTTTTACTTGATTGGAGTAAAGATAAAGAAGAAAATTATGATTTTTATGAATTTGAAAAATATTCTAAAATATTTAATATACTATTCAACGAACATGAAGAAAAGAATAAGTTTGCAGGAAATAATAATGCTTTTTTATTTGAAAGATCTTTGTTGACCTTTGGTGATTATCTTTTAAAGACATCTAATTATTATAGTTTTTTAATTGATAAAGATCGTGATATTAGCTGGAAGTCATTGCTTGAAAAAGAATCTGAGCATCAAAGTAAAAAAATACTAAAAATGTTGATTGATGACTTACTTAAAGATAATGGTTTGTTTGATGAATATTCTATAAAGAAAAAGTTAATATCAAAATGTAATGATTTTATTAGTGAGAAAAATAATGAGAAAGATTGGAGATATAACTTTATTAAATACCCTTCTGTTTTTAAACATATTAATAAAGAAAAGCATTTAATCCATTATGTCAGAGATAAGGATGATAGAAATATTTATATTATGTCTGCTTCCACATTGTCTGGTTATGTAGCAAATTATTACTTACTTCCATTTGAGGATGCCATTGATAAGAAAAAATTCGAACTTTTTGATAGTTATAACTATCCAGATATTAATGTAATCTTTAATGAAAAAACACCAAATGTAATTTATACAAAAAATTGGATTAAAGGCATTAGTAAATATAAATCAACTTGTATCATTATAAGAAATGGCGATATTTATTATGTAATTACTACAAACATAAATTCCCAAAAAGAAAAATATAATCTTAGCAAATTAAGACAAGATGAAATTGTTGCTCTGTTAAAGGATGATTCAGAAAATTTTGAAGGGCTATTTAAAAAAGCTGAGTCTTTATTATCAGTATCATCACTAAAAAAATTAATTGCTAGTTTGAAAGAAGAATATCAAATTGATATTGAGGAAAAAGGAAGTAATTGTCCCTGTAACTAAACTATTTATTTAAATTAAAGGGAATAGAGAAACGATAAGTTGCTACAGACTAAAGTTATTTTCAAATGACACATATTGTCGCATCTATCGCTATATTCAAGTGCTCCAATCAACTATGCGTTCTATATGGCTAAAAAAATTCAATTTATCGGCATTGGCTCGCAAGGCAATGCTTTTGTAAAAAATCAAGAAAATTTACCGTTTGTTACATCGTTTCATTATATTGAACAATTTACTGAAGTTATAGATATGGATATCGATGCATTCACATTTCTTTTTGTGGAGAATAATGAGATAGATTTACTGAAGTGTTATCAATTTGTAACATCATTTAAACCTGATTTTTTAGCTGTTATTGTATTACCTGTAGAAGAAATCAATTTGTACTGTAATGAATGCCGTAAATTGTTACTTGATTTAGAAGAACACATATCTCTCCTTATTGCGTTAAATAAGCCATTACAAGTGGAGTGTATGTTACTTAAAGAAACGGATTTATTTGATGCTATTACAGTAATAATAGATTTGATTTCAGGGAATCAAGTAATAAATATAGATATAGTAGACATAAAAAATATTTCTTATGGTTCAAAAAAAATGGAATTTTCCTCTTTTGAACTAGATCGAAGAGAAAAGTTGATTACTATTGATAATATAAGAGCTAATTTATTAAAAAAGCAAGAGAAAATAAAAGCCATCATTGTCTCACTTACATCGGATATAAATCTTACTCTTGATGAGTTTTCTATTATTGCGGAATTGATATCATCTCTTGTTTCTGACGCAACTATAGTGCTAATTGGTTTAAAGATAGAAAGTGGGTTAGGCAATGTTATTAAAATTTCTATGGCTACAGCATATTAAATTTTTGCAAGCGGTCGGATTTTGTAGATTTTTTGCAAAACCCAACTTTCTTCGATACATCTTGTCGTACTAAATTATATCATTCCTTTGAAAAAACTTCCTAACTCGACTTTTAACTTTCATCTAAAACCTGTTTTCATTAGGAAGAAAAAATAAAATGGAGTTCATATGACATTCACTATCACATTTTGCCAACAAGTTGGCAAAGGCAAATTAAAAAATCAAGATGCGTTATTTAACAGTAATTCAGTGTTTCAATATCAATTAAAGAAAGCAGAAACCATAGAGTTGAGTGCTGAAAAAATTATATTAGGTGTGGCAGACGGCGTATCAAGTTCCCCAAAATCTCATTATGCAAGCCGATTTATGATGGATCAATTAGCACAATGTCAGCATTTTAGTTCTGCGTGGCTACGTCAAACGCAGCAAGCATTAAGTGAGACTTTAGCAAATCGTTACTTAGGTTCTGCAACTACCTTTGTGGCTTGCGAAGTAAATCAAAATGGCAAATGCAAAATAATCAATGTGGGTGATAGTCGAGCCTATAAAATTACGGTTCAAGGCGAGTGGCAACAGCTGAGCGTTGATCATACCATTTTGAATGAAATGCAACAGCAAGGGTTGGCAGATACGCAAACAGCGTATTCGGGGCTGTACAACGGCTTGTCGGATTGTTTGGTGGCGGATGAGAATGAAACAGAATTTAGGATTGCAGTGACTGAAACAGAGCTTGTTCAAGGCGAAGCGATTTTGCTCTGTTCCGATGGCTTAAGCCATTATCTTCATTCCGACTTACTTAAGAAAATTTGGCAACAGTTTTCGAACAATCGAGAGCGATTGACCATTTGCAGAAAAATGGTAAAAAAGCACCGCTATTACGATGATTTTTCAGCCATTATTTGTCAATTTTAACGGAGAAACTATGAATTTACCTAAAGTCGTTATATTAACCGGTGCAGGCATTTCTGCCGAATCGGGCATCCGCACTTTTCGTGCGTCAGATGGATTATGGGAAGATCATCACATTGATGATGTGGCAACGCCCGAAGGATTTCAGCGTAATCCTGCGTTAGTTCAACGTTTTTATAATGAACGCCGTCGCCAACTGGCAAATCCGGATATTCAGCCGAATACGGCACATTTAGCCTTAGCAAAATTGGAGCAGATATTAGGCGATAACCTACTGATTGTGACGCAAAATGTAGATAACTTGCACGAACGTGCAGGATCTAAGAATGTGATCCATATGCACGGCGAATTGCTTCAAGTGCGGTGCGTTAAATCGGGCAAGGTCTATGAATGGCACAAAGATGTCACAGAAAATGATCGCTGTACTTGCTGTGAACCGCCAAATGTTTTACGCCCTAACATCGTTTGGTTTGGTGAAATTCCTTTTGAAATGAAACAAATTCAGACCGCACTTCAACAATGTGATTATTTTGTTGCGATTGGTACATCGGGCAATGTTTATCCTGCGGCAGGATTTGTTCAGGAAACACAACCTTACCGTTGCAAAACGATTGAGATCAACTTAGAGCCAAGCAAAGTTAAATCGCATTTTGATGAAGTACGAATTGGCAAAGCCGGAACACTTGTGCCTGAATGGGTAGATGAATTACTTACAGAGATTTCAAATTCATAGTAATAATATAACAAGCGGTAAGATTTTGAGAAAATTTTGCAATTTATCAAAATAATCATCGAATTTTTGTATAAAATTTACACTTGAGAATATAAAGTTATTCTCCATTATCCGCTTTTAGTTTTTTATGTCGTTATGAAAATAAAAGCATGTTATTAACTAGGATAGGATATTTCATATGAAAAAAATTTCATTACCTAAAGATTGGGTTTGTGATGGTTCAACGCTAAAACCGAAAATTGGTGCAACATTATCTAATACTTGGATATATGAGCGAGGCGAACTTAAGCCTAAAATGAATGCTACGCTTTCAAAAACTTGGTTGTTTGATGGACAAACATTAAAACCTAAGATGAATGCTTCTTTATCGAATACTTGGATTTTAGATAATAAAGGTATTTTAAAGCCTAAAATGAATGCCTCTCAATCGAATAGTTATGATACTAATGGTAACTCTATTTTAATTGTATGGGCTGAAGTAGTTTTAAAACTTTGGTAATTTAAGAGCCTCTTGAATAAGAGGCTTAATTTTGAGGTTTTATTATGTCTTTTTTTAGAATCAAAGTTGCTAAATTTATAAAAAGTCATTATTTTTATAACTTTATTCTTACTATTATAGTCCTAAATGCGATTATTATCGGATTACAAACAAATACTAAAATAAATGAAGGGTTTAGTGATTTTCTTGAGTTCTTGAATCATGCTTTTCTTATTATCTTTTTAATTGAGTTTTCATTAAGAATATATGTATATAGAGCACATTTTTTTCATCGTAAATGGGATGTGTTTGATCTTTTTGTTGTATTAATTTCTATTGTTCCTGAAACATCTGTCGTTTCTGTCTTTCGCTTTTTGAGGGTGACAAGAATATTAAGGCTGGTATCTATTATTCCTAAGATACAATTTATAACGCAAGTTTTATTGAGGACATTATCATCTATTATTAGTATTGGTGTATTGTTAATGGTTGTTTACTATATTTATGCAGTCATTTCAACAACATTATATGGTCAGGATTTTCCTCAATGGTTTGGAAATATAGGAGAAAGCTACTATACATTATTCCAAATTATGACTTTTGAAAGTTGGTCTATGGGCATTGTTCGTCCAGTAATGGAAAAACATCCTTATGCCTGGATTGTTTTTGTCAGTTTTCTCGTTATTGCAACTTATATTGTATTAAATATTGTTATCGGAATTATTGTTGATTGTATTGGAGAAATTAAAGATAGCAATAAGGATTTAACTTGTGAAAAAAGTGAGTTGTTACAGGATGAAATTTTGAATAAAATTAATGGGTTAGAAAAAGAAATTAAAAATTTACAGAATATTATAGTAAATATGGAGAGAAATAAATGAAAAAAATTGTTTATATTGATATGGATAATGTCATTGTTGATTTTCCAACAGGCATTGCCAAATTAGATGAAAAAACACGTCAGCAATATGTGGGAAATTATGATGAAGTAGAAGGTATTTTCGGTTTAATGGAACCTATGCCTAAAGCGATTGAAGCCGTTCATCAATTAGCAGAAAAATATGATATTTATGTGTTATCTACATCACCGTGGCATAACCCATCAGCTTGGATAGATAAAATAAAATGGATTCATCGTTATTTTGGTGAAGATAAAAACTCCGTGCTATATAAACGAGTGATCCTTTCTCATCATAAAAATCTAAATCAAGGCGATTATTTAATTGATGATCGTACGGCAAATGGTGCGGATAAATTTAAAGGTGAGCATATTCATTTTGGTACAGAAAAATTTCCTGATTGGGAGAGTGTGCTGAAATATTTGTTATAGGTTTAATTCTTATCTATAACTTACTACGACACATCCTGTCGCACCCCTCCATATAATGACTTCCGTAAGATAAATACGAGGTGATATATGGAAACAAAATCAAATTTTTATGTGTATGTGCTAATCGATCCTAAACAGCCTGAACAGATTGCTAAAGTTGGATATGGCAAACATTTCTCTGTGATGCTTCAAGCGAAAGGCACATATCCTAATTTTTATGATCCCCCTTTTCATTATTATATTTTAAAACAGAACTTAACCAGAAAAGAGGCAAAAGAAGCGGTTGCTTTACTTAATTCGTTACTTTCATTGGTAAAAAGTTTGCCTGATCCTACCGCTATGAAAACTTGGCTTAACCAGTTAGATGTCAGTCAAGAATATGTGCCAGAAGAATTAATTCATATTCCATTATTTTTAGAACACCTTATTTATTTAGTTGAACAAAATGAGATGGAAAATGCATTTATTCATCTTCATTGTGAACAAAAAATTAGAACGCTTAAACTTTTTGCCAGTAAATATCAATGGGAAATAAAACGTATTGATATTACTTATGGTGAAAATAATTCAAAAGCCATTTATTTGATTTCAGGACAAAATCTTCAGCAATATATTCCAAAACTTGCAAATTACTTTAATGAAAAATATCTCATTTCACCAATAAACAAACAAACGATTTATGATTATTTTAATCAACTTAGCGAGCAGACATTTCAAGCGGTGATTTCTTGTCAAAAAATAGTTGTACCGCCCCCAGTCAATATTATGGGTGCTTGGGCGAGAGATACTGTGATAAATAGTCATTTACGCAAAATGGAAAGAGGAGAAATATTTAGTTATGAAAAATGATCTTAATTACGCCGTTGAACTTATTCGCAGAGCGAATGGTATTTTGATTACTGCTGGGGCAGGAATGAGTGTGGACAGTGGTCTGCCTGATTTTCGCAGTGTAGGCGGTTTGTGGAATGCTTATCCGCCACTTGAAAAATTCGGGTTGTCCTTTAGCGAAATTGCGACACCTAAGATCTATCTTGAACAGCCCGAACTTGCCTATTGGTTTTTTGCTCATCGTCTAAAAAGTTATCGAGAAACGCCGGCTCATCAAGGCTATCACATTTTAAAACGATGGGCAGAGCAGATGGAACACGGTTATTTTGTGTTTACTAGCAACGTGGATGGGCATTTTCAGCAAGCCGGATTTGATGACAAGCGGATTTATGAAGTACACGGTTCTTTGCACCGAATGCAATGTTTTTACAACTGCCAAGATAAAACGTGGCGTTCAGATAATTTTCAGCCTGAAGTGGATAATGAAAAATGTTTACTTTTAAGTGAAAAGCCAACTTGCCCTGATTGTCACGGTATGGCTCGTCAAAATGTGATGATGTTTGACGACTATCTTTATTGCGATCATTTCTACGAAACCAAACTGGAGGCGTTACAAAAATGGCTAAAACAAGTGGAGCGATTAGTGGTGGTTGAATTGGGGGCAGGCAAGGCGATCCCAACGGTTCGGCGGTTCTCAGAGCGGACAGCAAAACAGAAAAAAGGTGGCTTTATTCGTATTAACCCCCTTGATGCAGGTGTTCCGAAAATGCATTTTTTAAGTTTGGAAATGAAGGCACTGGATGCATTAGTGGCGATTAATGAGCAACTAAACAAGCGGTCAGATTAACCCTAAATTTTGCAAAGGTAGCCCAAATGACAATTTCAGAACAGATCAAACGTTGTGCAGACTTAATTCAAACTGCCGATAGCTTATTAATTACCGCAGGGGCTGGAATAGGTGTGGACAGCGGTCTGCCCGATTTTCGTGGAAAAAATGGCTTTTGGCGAGCTTACCCTATGTTTGAAAAACGTAACATCACCTTTGAAGCCTTGGCAACGCCACGACTATTTATTGAAAATCCACGCCTTGCTTGGGGCTTTTATGGTATGCGATTAAAGCAGTATCGAGAAACTACGCCACATCAAGGTTTTCAGATTTTGAAAAAATGGGCGGATAAGTTACCGCTTGGAGCTTATATTTTTACCAGCAATGTTGATGAGCAATTTCAAAAAGCAGGGTTTCCGCCTAATCGGGTGCAAGAATGTCACGGCTCTATTTATATGATGCAATGCCTGAAAAAATGTCGTGACGATATTTGGCTTGCTACGGAATTTCTTCCTGAAATTGATGAAGAAGCCGGCTTATTAACGAATGAGCTACCGACTTGCCCACATTGTCAAGGTTTGGCTAGACCGTGGATTTTGATGTTTGATGATTATGATTGGATCAGCAAGCCTTGCGATTGGCAAAATATGTATTTTCACGAATTTTGGCTACCTAAACCCCAAAAATTAGTGGTTATTGAAATTGGAGCTGGAACGGCTATTCCAACAGTGCGTAACTTTTCTAACCGCATTGCCAGCTTGAAAAATGCTCCACTTATTCGGATTAACCCTGATTTTCCAAATGTATTTCAAGCACAGCATATTGGTTTAAAAATGGGTGCGTTGGACGCATTGCGGATGATTGATGAAACCATAGGGAAATTGTAGGAAGTCATTTGTAAAAAAATTACACAATCAGACCGCTTACATTAAGGAAAAGAGATGAAATATCGATTAACAGAAAATGTGATTGAGTATGAAGGGAAAAGACTTTTTCAAATTCAAGCAGTAAAAAATTTCCAAGCAGATCAATGGTATATTCAAGCAGGGGAACTTGGCGGATATGTGGAAAGTGAACGAAACTTATCACAACAAGGCTCTTGTTGGTTAATGAAGAGAAGCAAAGTGATGGATAATGCATCAGTATCAGGAAATGCTTATGTCAGTGGTTCGTCGGTCATTTCGGGCAATGCACAAGTATTTGATAATGCAAAGATAGTGGGTAGCTCTAAAGTGACAGATAATGCCAAAGTGTATGGCAGTGCGTTTATTATGAACTGCGAAATTGTTGGTGATGATGCTCAAGTTTTTGAATTTGCAGTGATTGCAAAAGCTGTCAGTGTTGTCGGCTCGGCTAAAATTTATGGGAATGCTGAAATTGATAGCTTTGCAAAAGTAGGTGGCGAATGTGAAATTTTTGATCATGCTCTTATTAAAAATCAGGCGAATGTGAGTGGTAAAGCTCGTATTTTTGGAAAAGCGATTATTCAAGATGACGTGCATATTTGGGATAACGCCGTTATTTGTGATGCTACGATAAGAGAAAAAGCAAAAATTTCAGGGAATGCAAGGGTTATTGGGAATGTGATTGATATTTGTGGGAGTGTTGCATTGTCTGATGATGCATTTATTCAATCACAATCTGATTTTATTTATATTGAAAAATTTGGTTTGTTTGAAACAGGATTAACAATATTTAACACAGAAAATGGTTTTAAATTTCGATATGCAGGCAAAGCTTTTAATGCAGAGCAATTCATTGTGAGTAGTCATAAAGCTATTGAAGAATATCAGTTTTTTATTGATGTAATAAAACAAAGTAAGCAGAAAGAAAAGATAATGAGTGTCACAAATATTGGTATGCATACATTGTTACAATATCCTAAATCTTGCGTCACTCATTTTTATAAAACAGATCAAAACATTGAAATTAAGTTTGAACTTAAGAGTCACAAAATGGAATATGAAGCAGAATATTTTATTAATGAGATGAAATTAAATATAGAAACATTAGAGAACTTATTAAGTTTGATTAAAAACAGGAAGATGTAAAATGGCTAAATTTTATTTTCAAAAAATGATTGCAGAAAAATTGCTAAATCATCCCGCTTGTAAAGAATGGGGACTTATTGCTACTTTTAAACATAATCGTGTGGAAGTTCGTTCAATCTATTGGAGCTCACCACTTTCTTTAGTATTTATTCAACATTCTAAATTTCAATTTGAAATGAGCTTAGCTTGTGAATTTGAACATAAAATTTATGGAAAATGTTTCGATCATCTATTAAATGAAGATTGTTATATTAGAAAAACAGAAAAAGGTTATTTTTGTGAGTTTGATGTAGAAAATAAATATTATGCAGATATAGAAACTTTATTAATGGAACATCAAATTAATATAGTGATTAATTTTTTAGAGAAATATGGCTTCTGCCTTAGATTGCAATATTGGGTAAAAGACGGAATACATCACGCTTTTTTAGAAAATGAAAATACGGAATTTCAGAATGAGAAATTAAGAAAACTGGGATGGGTACAGTGTTATGGTTATGCTTGTTATACAGATGATGAGTTGAAATCTTTTATTTCTCAAGATATGTTGGAAAGTAAGGAAATAACAATTTCTGGGGTACAAAGGAAGTATAGGTTAGGGTATAAAAGAGCTATGAGACTAGTTGAGTATTTTAGAAATGCTAATTAACGTTTTTCGATGTAAAAATATGGGTTAATTATCCGTTAATTTATTCAAATCAATATTTAAAGCGGTGAAATTCGTGAAGTGATTTACAAACTTCATCGCTTTATTTTTTTATTTTATTATTATTTTTTGTACGACATATCTTGTCGCGATACTCAATAAAATACTATTGAAAAATAAGATAATCCCTAGAATTTTGCAACAGTCGTTCTCTTACGTCGTTTTGTGCTATCTGAGAATAACGGTGGCTAAAACTGAGGGTGAGACTAAACAAGACTTGCTATTTTTTAGAGTAGAGTGTAAATTTTGATCGTCCGATCAAAATTTACACCTCAAACTAACCACATGATTCCTAACTAAACCTTTAGGAAATAGGTGGATGCCTTTCTATTTGGTATCAAATGTTAATTTCAAAATAATATAATTAAGGATTGATTATGCAAAAACTCATAATCATTAGAGGTCATTCAGGTTCTGGGAAATCGACTTTTGCTCAACAAAAAATCAGTGAATTTAAAGCGGAATATCCGGATGCTTATGTTTATCACATTGAAAATGATAAATATCTTATTAAAGATGGGCAGTATTATTGGACACCTTTTCATTTTAAACAGGCAAAACAACAGGCTGAACAAGAGCTTAAAGAGGCATTTCAGTTTGCCAAAAATCATCAAGATGTGGATGTGCTTATTGTGATTAGCAATGTGGGGGCAAAAGCGAATGTTATTCGTGGTTTTATTAATAAAGCCCAAAAGCAAGATATGCAAAGCGAAGTGTATCGAATGCAGAATTTTTTCCCGAATGTGCATAATGTGGATAAAATCCAAGTTTATTCTATGTTCATTGAAATTTGTCAGCGTCCTATCGCAGAAGAGATTTTAGTGCCTGCTGTTCAGTCGATGACGGAAGAAGATAAAGGTGTTATTGATAAAATGCGTGCCTTTTCAGCGAAAAATTTGCCTAAAAATGAGCAATACAATAGCTATGTCACGTTAGATTATTTGCAATTTATGCGTTCAAAGAAAACATTTACCGCCAAAGTATCTCGCTTATATCCTGAATTGACGGTGCTTAAATATAGTCGTGAAACCTTTTATAACAATCAATGGGATTTAGCGTTGTTAGAGATGCGTGGCTTGGTGATGGATGCTTATGGCCATCTTATTGTGCGTCCGTTTAAAAAATGTTTTAACTATTCAGAACGAAAAGAGCGGAACAGTAAATTTCCTTTGCGTTTGGGTGATGATGCTCAAGTGAAAGCGGTGGTTAAGGTCAATGGTTTTTTAGGTTGTTGTACTTACGTGGAATTGCCTGCAGATCATCCGAGCTATCAAGCAGAGTTTGATCGAAAAGTGATTTTTTCGACAACAGGCAGTTTAGATAGTGACTTTGCGAAATTAGTTGAAAAACATTGTGCTAAACATGAGCTTTTATTTAAAGCCTATCCAAATAAAACGTTTTTATTTGAAGTTTGTGATGAAAGTGATCCGCATATTATTAAAGAAACCTTGGGGGAAACGTTAATTGGCTGTGTTGATGTGAAAACGGGTGAACAATATAGTGAGCAATGGTTAGATGAAATTGCGTTGCAGTACCAACTTAAACGTCCATTAACATTGCCAACGATGACCTTTGCTGAGTTAAAAGCTGAGTTGTCTAAGGTTAAGCATGAAGGGTTTATGGTATTTTCCAGCGAAGATGAGTTGCTTTTTAAACTCAAATCTCCCTACTACTTAATTTCTAAATTATTAGGGCGAAGTTCTGAAGAAAACCTTGCCGGTCGGTTGGATAAACGTAAAGTCAGTGAGGAGTATTTTCCATTAATTGAGCATATTCAGGAAAATAAAACGATGTTTAACGCCTTAGACGAACAGCAAAAAATTCAATATGTACAAGACTTTCTTGCTCATATTTGAAAATGGTAACAGTAAAATGACCGCTTGTGTTTTTTAAGTGGGAAAGGATAAATTATGCAAAAAATATTTTTTACTTCTGATCTCCATTTTCATCATCAAAATATTATGAAATTTAGCCCTACTTTTCGGGCGTTTTCTTCCGTTGATGAAATGAATGAAACATTAATTACTTATTGGAATGAAACTGTATCTTCTCAGGATGTTGTGTATAACTTGGGTGATCTGAGTTTTAGTCCGAAGTTCGATAAAATTATCTCGATATTAGACCGCTTGAATGGTGAACATCATTTTATTTTGGGTAATCATGATCCGTTAATTGAAGAAAAGCGTGAGCTATTATTAACACAGAAAAAGGCTGATGGGCATCCGCTTTTATCCAGTATTCAGGATTATAAGCGAATAAAATTATCTAACGGCAAAATGGCAATGTTATTTCATTATCCGATTTTTGAGTGGCAAGATTGCCATAAAGGGGCTTATATGCTACATGGGCATATTCATGATCGAGTTGCTCATGTGGCAGGTAAAATTCTCAATGTGGGTTTTGATTTACATGGGAAATTTTTAACCGAAGAAGATATTGAATATTATCTCTCTGATTTGCCAAAGAAAAATCATTTTGGCGGTTCGGAAAATGAATATCAAACGGTCAGTGATTTAATCCAAAATCAACGGGATTTGAAAGCCTATTTACATCCGTCTAATCGGAAATTGTACTAAAGTAGCGGTGACAAGCGGTCACTTCTTGGCAAAAGTGTGCAAATCCGCTATACTTGCCCGTCTGAGTTGGTTAGACAATCGCTGGTTTATTGAAGCCCTTAACCGTAGCAATACGACCTAGTGGGACAAGTAAACGAGAGGAAAGTCCGAGCTACACAGGGCAGAGTGCCAGATAACGTCTGGGAGGCGCGAGCCTACGACTAGTGCAACAGAGAGCAGACCGCCAGTTTCGGCTGGTAAGGGTGAAAGGGTGCGGTAAGAGCGCACCGCGTGAGTGGTAACATTTCACGGCACGGTAAACTCCACTCGTAGCAAGACCAAATAGGAATCCAACGAGTTGCCCGCTTGGGATTCGGGTAGGTTGCTTGAGCGTATGTGTGAATATACGCCTAGAGGAATGATTGTCCACGACAGAACTCGGCTTATCGACCGACTCAGCCTAATTTTTAAGAGCGAACAGATTTTGTCTGTTCGCTTTTTTGTTGGAACAAAACGTCCCCGTGAAAGTCTGATATAATGATTTTAAAATGATTTCATTATAAGGATTTCAAATGCTTAAGCGTTTTTTTATCGGCACTATTTCGTTATTACTCTCTTTTTCTGTATTTGCCCACCCACATTCTTTTCTTGATATGAAAAATAAAGTGTTAATTCAACAAGATAAGCTGGAGGGCTTTGAGTTACATTGGACGCTTGATGAAATTACTTCGGCGGAACTGATCTATGAGATCAATAGCAGTAGCGATAAAAAGCAAGCGACAGATAAAATCTTAAAAGAGCTAGATGAATCTGCGGTAAGTACCCATTATTTTAGCGAACTTTATAATCAGCAAAATGAGCCGATTAAGTTTAAAGCCAAACCGCATAACTCGTCCGTTGAAATTCAACATAATCGCATTATTTACCACTTTACTTTGCTACTGGCTGAACCTAAAGCGGTAAAAGGGCAATCATTCCGCTTTTTTACCTTTGAGCCAAGTTACTATTTAGCGATGAATTACGAAAAAGCGAGTGATGTCAGTAGCACCGAGCAAAATCTTTGTAAAGTCGAGATGATTGAGCCGACGGTAAATCAATCTTTGCGGTTGTATGCGTCGAAATTAGATAAAAATGAAACCCCTGATATGCCTGCAGAACGTGGCTTGTCTTTAGGCGCACAGTTTGCTCAGAAGGTGAGTATTGTATGTCAATAAAGGCAAAATATTGGGTTGGGATAGCGGTCGGATTGGTGGCACTTTTTGCGATTTATCAGGCTTATCCCTATCTCTTATTTCAAGTCAGCGAGTGGCAGAGGGAATTTAATTTTGCCCTTTCGGGAGCGTTAAATCGTCTGAACGAAAACCAGCAACAGGCAGGACTGACCTTAATGGCGGTGAGCTTTATCTATGGCGTGTTTCACGCCGTTGGTCCAGGTCACGGTAAGTTTATTCTGACCAGCTATCTCTCTTTTGAACAAACCAAACTGCCACAAGCGGTGAAAATCACGTTGTTGTCTGCGTTAGTGCAAGGCTTGGTGGCGATTGGGTTAGTGACTATCATTGTGGTGATTTTTACCCTTTCTCGTAGCTATTTTAATGTGGCGTTAAAATGGGTTGAGCGAGGTAGTTTTGCGGTGATGGTGTTGTTTGGCGTTTATTTTTGTTATCAAGCATGTAAAGCATTCTTTTTCCAAACGAAGCCAAAAAGTTTTACCATTAAAAAATTGCAAAAAAATAGCGAAAAGTCACCGCTTGTTATGACTCCAGTTCATCAACATGATGAACATTGTGGCTGTGGTCATAAACATTTGCCAAGTTCGTCCGAAATAGCAACCGCAACGGATTGGAAAAGTACGCTGATGTTGATTTTTAGCATTGGCTTACGCCCGTGTTCAGGGGCGATTTTAGTGTTGTTTTTAGCTTATACCTTGGATTTGTACCTGTGGGGTGTGGCTTCGGCGTTATTAATGGCAGTAGGAACGGGAGTAACCCTTTCTCTATTTGCTTGGATTGTGCTATTTGCTCGTGAAAAAGCGGTCAAAATGGGGTGTTGGTATCTCTCTATTTCTACTAATAAACAAATATCGTATTTCGGAAAACTGTTGGTCGGAGTTGTTTTGATTATCTTCGGAATTACCTTATTTCACAGTAGTTTACTGGATACTAGCCAAAATTTGTTATTTAAACGTTAGTTTTCCATTAACTTTTTTTATTGAACTAATTAAAAAATCTTTTCAAAAAATAAAAAATCATTAAAATGCAGACTTTATTTTTAAATGAGGTCTTAAATAATGGAAAGCATTGTTTCATTGTTCGAAAGCGTTCTTAAGTGGATTGTTGATACCATCGATGGTCCACTTTGGGATATTACAGTTCTTACCCTTTTAGGTGTCGGTTTATTCTTTACCATTACCACAGGTTTAGTCCAATTACGTTTATTACCGCGTAGTATGCGTGAAATGTGGTCTGGCCGTGCGTCAGAAGGGGATTCTTTAACACCATTCCAAGCCTTTGCAACAGGCTTAGCAAGCCGTGTGGGCGTGGGTAACATTGGTGGTGTGGCTACGGCTATCGCATTAGGCGGACCAGGTGCGGTGTTCTGGATGTGGATCACAGCGTTAATTGGTATGAGTAGTGCATTTGCAGAGTCATCATTAGCACAAGCATTTAAAGTTCGCGATCCAAACGGTATGTTCCGTGGCGGTCCTGCTTATTATATTAAGCGTGGTTTAAAAGCCTCTTGGCTTGCGATTGCGTTTGCGATTACTTTAATTTTTACCTTCGGTTTTGCATTCAATGCGGTTCAAGCAAACTCTATCGTTGAAGCAACGCGTAATGCGTGGGAATGGGATCCGCATTATGTTGGAATTGTGTTAGTGATTGTGACTGCGGCGATTATCTTTGGTGGGGTTAAACGTATCGGTCAGGTTTCAGCGAAAGTTGTGCCGATGATGGCATTATTCTACTTAATTATGGCGGTGATCATTTTAGGGATGAATATTGAGCGAGTGCCTGAAGTCTTAAATAAAATTATTACAAGTGCATTTGACTTTTCTGCAATGGCAGGCGGTATCTTTGGTTCATTATTCTCTCAAGCGATGTTAATGGGGATTAAACGCGGTTTATTCTCAAATGAAGCAGGTATGGGTTCTGCACCAAACTCAGCGGCAACGTCAGATGCAAAACACCCTGCAAGCCAAGGCTTAATTCAAATGTTAGGTGTATTTGTGGATACTATTGTTGTTTGTACTTGTACTGCGATTATCATCTTGATGTCTAATGATTATGGTAGCGAATCTTTACGTGGTGTCTCTTTAACCCAAAAAGCGTTAGAGTTCCATGTAGGTGAGTTTGGCTTACACTTCTTAGCCTTTATTTTATTGTTATTCTGCTACACTTCAATTATCGGTAACTATGCTTATGCAGAAAGCAATATTCGCTATATCCGTAACAAACCAAGTTTCGTATTAGCATTCCGTTTAATCGTGTTATTTTTCGTTTACTTCGGTGCAGTGCGTGATGGCGGTATTGTATGGGCATTTGCAGATACCGTAATGGCATCCATGGCGATGATCAACTTAGTGTCTATCGTTCTATTGGCACCGATTGTTTGGGTTATCTTAAAAGACTACCAAAAACAAATTAAAGCAGGTGTAGAGCAACCTGTATTCAAAATTGAAGATCACCCAGAGCTTATTCGCCGTGGTGTTGATCCATTAATTTGGAAATCAAAAGAGTAATTTCTCACAGTCAGACAAGCGGTCAGTTCTATTCAAAAATCTGCAGAATTTTTATCGGAACTGACCGCTTGTTTTATCTCGTTTATAGATTGAATATGAATATCTTTCATCTTTGTTGATAAAAATATTCAGCTATCTTTTCCTTATTCTAGTAACTACAACCGCTTTTTCTCATAGGATTTTGTGTATAATGCCTTTGTTTTAGGTCTTTTATACTAGGAATCCAATATGAAAAAAAATCTTATCACAACATCTCTTTTACTCGCATTGCCAACCTTGGCTTTTGCACAAACTGAAACATCAAAAGCAGAGTTAGACACAGTAACTGTCTATTCCGCATACGCAACGCCCGTAAACCAAGACAAAACAGCTTCTTCCGTTACCGTTTTAACGGAAAAAGATTTTGCAGAGCGTAATGCGACTTATGTCAGTGATGTGTTGAAAACTGTTCCGAGTGTAGTAACTAGTGTTTCAGGTGGTCGTGGAACCTTAACCAATTTCTATTTGCGAGGTGCCGATGCAAACCATACGGCTGTGCTCATTGATGGTGTAAAAGTTAATCCTGTGACAGGATATGGCTTTGATTTCGGTGGTTTAAGTTTAAGCAATATTGATCGCATTGAAGTATTACGTGGCGAACAATCTGCGTTGTGGGGCAGTGATGCAATGGGAGGAGTGATCTATATCACAACGAAGAGCGGTTTATATAAAGATAAGCCGTTTAATGTGGACTTTGATTTAGGCACAGGTTCGCACGGAACTTATGATGGTTCAGCGACGATTTCAGGTTATAACAATGGCTTCTATTATGCGTTGAATGGAAATAGCCATCGTACCCGAGGTATTTCAGCGTTAAGTTCAAATACATTCCGCTACACAGCCCAAAACGGAACAGGGGTTGTAACAGGTGGCGCGAAAGAGCGTGATAAATTTCATCGTGATAATGCTTCATTACGTTTAGGATATGACGATAATCAAAAAGGTGTAGAAGTTTTGGCTTCTCATTTCTCGCAAACAGCACATTATGATGGCAGTTTAGCGGGAGAAACCTCTTTTGATGATTATACTCGCACCCGTGAAACCTTGTTCAAATTAAGCGGTTATCTAGGGAATGAACAGGAATTATTTAAACAGAAAGTGAGTGTCAGCCACGTTAAAACCGATAGTGATACGATCAGTTCTTGGGCTAGTGCTTATGATGCTAAAAAATTAAATGCAAATTATCAATTAGATATTAACTTTGATCGTGAAGGTCCGGTAAATCAAGCGGTCAGTATTTTAGGCGAATATCAACAATCAAAATATGATTCAACCTCTTACAATGATGAAAAAAGCTTAGTAGAGAAGAGTATTGCTACCGAATATCGTTTATTTACAGAAGATGATCACAGCCTTTCAATTAGCGGACGTTATACAGGGAACTCTGAATATAAAGATGCGTTTACAGGGCGTATTTCAGGTGCTTATCGCTTATCTCCAAACTTCCGTGCTCACGCGAGTTTTGGCACAGCAATTCAAAACCCAACAATGACGGAATATTATGGTTATTCAGGCAGTTATGTAGGAAACCCAAATTTAAAACCGGAAAAAAGCCGTGGTGGAGATGTTGGTTTACTTGTGGAAAGTAATGATAAACATCACTCTCTTGACTTAACGTACTTTGCCCGTAACGTGAGTAATTTAATTAGTAGTGAAGTACTTGATTTTACAACTTATCGCTCTCGAGCTATTAATATAGAGGGTACTAGCCAAATTCGAGGCTTAGAAATTGCCTACAATGGTAAATTGGCAGATCGCTTAACGGCTTATGCTAACTACACTTACACTCAAGCCAAAGATAGTAAAAAAGCGGAATTAGTTCGCCGTCCGAAACATCTTGCGAACGTAGGCTTAGCGTATCAAATTACGGAGAAATTGGGTTCAAATGTTAATGTTTCATATGTTGGAAAACGGGTTGATACCTATTTTGATGAATTAACCTATGCTTCTTCTCGGGTTAAAATGCCATCTTATACATTAGTTAATTTGGGTGTAAATTATCAATTAAGCAAAAACTTGAATGTTTATGCGAATTTAAACAACTTATTTGATAAAAAATATGAAAATATTATCGGCTACGGACAAGACGGTCGTAACGTTTACGTTGGCTTAAAAGGTAGTTTCTAACATTAATGGGGCTAATATGATTAGCCCCTATATTTTATGAAAAAAACGCTTACATTTTTAACCACACTTCTCTTGCCGTTTACAACGGTTTTTGCACAGGAACAGTTCGTATCGCTTACGCTTTGTAGCGATCGCCTACTGGCTGAAATTGCTCGCCCTGAACAAATTGTGGCGATGTCGCCTTATTCCAAAAATCCGTTGATGATGTTAGATAAACTCAATCACGACAAACCTACGCTCGAACCGCAACTCAGCCAGTTACTGCCTTATTTAGATAAAACCATGCTGATTAACGAACTGTTTTATCCGCAACTGGTGGCAGAACTCAAACAACTTGGCGTAAAAATTCTCCCCATCAACGACAGCCCACAAACACCCGAACAGCTTTTTGAATTGATTTTGCAATTGGGGAAATTGACCGATAATCAAACCAAAGCAGAGCAACTGATTACCCAATTAAAACCGCAAAATATGAAGCTAAATCAACCGCTTACCGATACGCTGATTTTGTCGGATACTGGCGTGGTGGATACGCAACAACCGAATTACCAAACCTTATTGCAACTTTTAGGTTTAACGCCATTAAAAACCGCTTTAACCCCACAAAATTTCTCGCTCGAAAAAGTGGTATTAAGCCAACCGAACATTTTAATTTCCTTGACGGATAAACAAGGTTACAACGAACAAGCAGAGCTACTCACACACCCACTTCTGCAAAACTATTTCAAGAATCGACCGCTTGTTACAATCCCGTTAAAATACACTTACTGCTTTGATCATGGCATTTGGCAGGGAGCAGAAAGGATTTATCAACAGTTAAAGGGAAAAAATGAATAAAATCGCCAGATTAAACGCCGCACTTTTGCTCTTGCTTCTGGCTATTATCAGCCTAGCAAGTTGGTACGACCTTAACGATTTTTCAGCGTTGAAAAATGCCGAAGGAATTGTGACGGATATGCGACCGCTTGTGTTGTGGGATATTCGTCTGCCACGGATTTTACTTGCTGTGCTAACAGGGGCAAGTTTGGCAGTGGCTGGCAATGCAATGCAGGGGATATTTCAAAATCCGCTGGCAAGCCCGGGTTTGTTGGGGAGTGCAAACGGGGCAACGACCGCCAGTGTTTTTATCCTGTACTATTTTTCCGCTCCCTTTACCTTGTTGCTGATTGGTGGTGTGCTAGGGGCGTTGTTGAGCTTTTTGTTAGTTTATTTGATCGCCAAAAATTACGGTACAACGATGATGATTTTAAGCGGTTTGGCGGTCAATATGCTACTGGGTTCAGCGATTGCCTTGTTGCTGTCTAACGCTGAAAGCCCTTGGGCGTTGGCGGAACTTTACCGCTGGCTACAAGGCTCGTTGGTATGGGCGAAATTAGATATCTTATTGATTTCATTACCGATTATCCTGTTGGGATTACTCTGTCTTTATCAACAACACCGTTACCTTGATTTGCTCACCTTTGGCGAAGAAACTGCAAGCACAATGGGCATAGACCCCAAACGTAGCTTTTTCATCACCACCTTTGGTGTCGCATTATTAGTTGGGGCAACCATTCCGCAAACAGGAACAATCGGCTTTATCGGCTTAATTGCACCGCACTTGGCTCGTATTATCCTGAAAAAACGCCCATCACAGCTTTATCTTACAAGCGGTCTAATCGGGGCATTAATTTTACTGATCGCTGATCTCTGTATTTTATATTTGCCGTTCTTTTCCCATATTTATGTGGGAACGCTGACAGCAATCATCGGCGCACCGTTCTTGATTTGGATTTTATTAACACAGCAACGGAGAATGGCAAATGATTAAACTGGAAAACGTCAGCCTTGCATTTGGTTTATCCAACATCAGTTGTCATGTTTCTCAAGGCAAACTTATCGGCATTATGGGGGCAAACGGGGCAGGGAAATCTACCTTATTGAAAAGTATCGCAGGGATCTTACCGCTGACAAGCGGTGAGATTTGGCTCGGAAATTGCAAATTATCTGAAATGACCGCCAAACAAAAAAGCGAACAGCTTGCCTATTTTGCTCAAAATACTCAAATTCATTGGGATTTATCCGTTTATGACGTGATCGCACTGGGTTTAACTTCGCCCACAAAAAACGAGCAAGCAAAAGTGCGGTCGGTTTCCGAACAATTTTCTATCTCTCATCTACTTGAAAAGCCGTTCCAACAACTTTCAGGTGGCGAAAAAGCTCGGGTACAACTGGCTCGTTGCTGTATCAAACAAGCTCCATTATTGCTCGCCGATGAACCCATTGCTCCGTTAGATCCCTATTATCAAATTGATATGATGGAACAGCTTAAAGCCCTCACACCGCAGAAAACCTGTGTGGTGGCAATTCATCACTTAGATTTAGCCTACCGCTTTTGTGACGAAATTATTTTGCTTCACCAAGGGAAAATTATTGCGAGTGATCAAACTGCCCGAGCTTTAACCTCAGATAATTTGAGAATAACCTTTGGTATAGAAGCTGTGATTGATAAACAGAATAAGCAAATTACATCTATTCAGAAATATCATCCAAATGATAAAAAATGTAGTTCTACATAGCTTATTAATCAAATCGATCTGCGAGCAAAAACTGCAATACAGCGTCCATTCTTAAATGGGGGAGCGGCTGATCAAAGTCGATTTTTTTCGGTTCAAACTGGTCAAACTCAAAGCGGTGATTTTGCCAGTAATTGATGTCAGGTAAACGGTTTGGAACGCTACCTGGGTAGAGAGTGACCAGTTTTTTATCACTAGAGCGAACCCCACGGATCGCTTTGAAACTTTGTCCGTTTTGTGTGGCGATCACAGGCTCGGTCGCTCGGATAGCGGAAATCGCTTGGTAGCCTGTGTCAATGCCTTCAAATTCAGAGTGTCGCCCCCCTTCTTGCACTAATTGTCGCATTAAGCTTTCTAAATTCGGTAGCTGGTCGCTGGTGATATGATCGGCTTTGGTGGCGATAAACAGTAACTTGTCGATATTTGATGAAAATAGGCGACTAAAGAGTGAGCGGTTGCCATAATGGAAATGTTTAAATAGCTGTTGTAAGCCTGTTTTCATTTCAATAAAGGCTTGGTGGCTGTGATTTAGTGGGGTAAGGCAATCCGCTAAGATCACTTGGCGGTCAAACTGTGAGAAGTAATCTTCATAAAATGGTTTGACGATTTTTTGTTGATAGTGGCGATAGCGTTTTTTCAGGGTGTGAAAAATGCTATGTTCAGGGCTTTTTTCTAGTTGTTCCCATTCATTTTCGCTTAAATCAAGCAGGGGGAAGAACTGATAAACAGGCGCACCCCGTTCGGTATTTGGCAGGACAAATCGCCCGGGTTGGATATATTGCATTCCAACTTCTTTGCATTTGAGTAGGTAAGCGGTGTAATCTTCACTTAATTTTGCAAGCTGGTTTTCGTCCGTTTTGGCGGTGAGATCGAGTTGTTTTACTTGAGTAAGCCAAGCCTGTGCTAACTCTGCCCGTTCGCCTTTGTGTACTTGCTGTTGATGTTGCGACCACTCTTTGAAACTTTGGGAGAGTAGCGGTAAATCTAATAACCATTCCCCTGGGTAATCAAAAATATCGAGATAGAGTGTACTCGTTTCTTTGAGATGGCGAAGTAGGCTATCACGGCGTTGGTAGCGGATCGCAAGGCGAATTTCGCTGATCCCTGTGGTAGATGGACACCACGTTGGCGGTTCGTTCTCAAAACAGTGGCGGTTTTTGTCGTATTCAAAACGGGGAATGGTGAGATCGTGCTGTTCTACTCGTTTTACGGAAAGAATTTGTCCGTTTCGAGCAGGAGCAAATAGGTTTAAGTGGGCGTTGTCGCCTGTGCCGATGTGTAGCAGTTGATCGACAAAACTGGTGATGAATGCGGTTTTCCCACTGCGACTTAAGCCTGTTACGGCAAGGCGTAGGTGGTTGTCTAAACCACGTTGTACGAATTTGTGTAATTGATGTTGAATTTGATTAAACATATACTGAAAATTACCAGCCTAATGCTTTATGAGCAACGGCATTGCGAGCGGGTGAAAAATGAGATAAACCAAATAGGGCAAGGTTGCGAGCGACTTGCATAGGCAAAAATTCGCAACCAAAAATCGAAATTAGACCGCTTGTGCTTTGCATAATTCGGGCTTGGTCGGCTTGGCGGTGTTGTTCAAACTGTTGTAACCATTTTGCTTCGCCGAAATCTTCGCCTTGAGCCAAGGCTTGACCGACAAGGGTTGCCAGTTCAAACAGATCTCGCATTCCGAGATTGAACCCTTGCCCTGCCACTGGGTGTAGCAACTGGGACGCATTGCCGACAATGGCTAAACGGTGGTGAATATGGCTTTCGCTTTTTTGCGAAGAAAGGGGGTAAACAAACCGCTTGCTGACTTGTAAAAATTTGCCGAGCTTCCAGCCGAATTGTTGTTGCAAGGCGTATAAAAAGTCGCTGTCTGACATTGCCATTGCGTCTGTTGGATCTTCCATACACCAAACCAGCGACATCATTTTTTCATTGAGTGGCAATAAGGCAAAAGGCCCTTGCTTCGTGAAACGTTCAAAGGCGTGGTTTTGGTGTGGTTCAGACAGGATAACATTGGCGATAATGGCGGATTGTTGATAATCCTTGATAAATTGGGTGGTTACGCCACATTGTTGGGCAACTTGAGATTGAATGCCGTCACAGGCAACTAACAATTTGGACGTTAATTGTGTTCCGCTATTTAGGGTAATCTGGCATTGCTGTTCTGTGCGTTCGATATGGGAGACGGTATCAGGGCAGAATAGCTGAATGTTGGGGTGCTTGGCGATTAATGCGGTCAGTTGCTCGCCCAGTTTGGCGAGTTCCACCACCACACCTAATTCGGATAAGCGTAATTCGTCGGCTTTTAAGGTCGTTTTGCCGAAATGTCCTTGATCTGAAACGTGAATTTGTTTGATAGGGGTTGCAATACGGTAAACCAGTTGAGCTAAATTTTGCTCCGTGGCAAGCGGTCGAATTTGAGCTAATTTTTGCAAACTGCCGTAAGCAAGGGCGATTGAACGTGCGTCAAAACCGCCTTGTTCTGCATAGTTTGGCGTATTTTTTTCTACGATTGCAATTTGCAGTTGGTGTCCGCTTACCGAACTTAACGCTAAGGCAAGTACAGAACCAGTCACCGCACCGCCGACAATCACCACATCAATGTTTTGTTTCATTTGGGGGCTTCTCCAAAACTTACTTCCCCCTTTGAAAAAGGGGGATTGAGGGGGATTTAACAATCTGGATATTTCACCTTGCCTAATAAAATCTCCCCTAGCCCCCCTTTTTCAAAGGGGGGAATTATTACTATTTTACCTCAATCAATGCCTTACCACTTTCCGCTTTCAATAATCTACCGACAGGGTAAAGGGCGACATTGGCATTGTTTGCAATTTGTTTCACACTTTCGACCGCTTGTGGCTTAACGGCAATTAATAAACCACCTGACGTTTGCGGATCGCACAAAATCGCTTTTTGTTCATCACTTAACGGCGAAATCAGATGTCCGTAGCTGTCGAAATTACGGGTCGTTCCGCCTGGGACAGCCCCTTGTGCGATATACTCTTTGACACCGTCTAAGGTTTGGATTTGATCGAAATAAACTTCGGCACGCAAGTTTGAACCTTGGCAGATTTCCGTTAAGTGTCCGAGTAACCCAAAACCTGTGACATCGGTCATTGCCGTGATCTCATCGACTTTGGCAAATTCAGCGCCGACCAAATTCATCTGACACATCACATCTCGTGCTAAATTTTGATGTTCAGGTTTTAATTTACCCTGTTTTTCCGCCGTAGTGAGTACGCCGATCCCAAGCGGTTTCGTGAGATATAAATCACAGTCTGCTTGTGCTGAAGCGTTCTTTTTCACTTGCTCGGTGGAAATAATCCCTGTGACCGCTAAACCAAAAATAGGTTCAGGGGAGTCAATTGAGTGTCCGCCAGCTAACGCAATGCCTGCTTGTTGGCACGCAAAACGACCGCCATCAACAATTTTTTGTGCAACTTCGGCAGGTAACTTATTGATTGGAAAGCCTAAAATTGCAATCGCCATAATCGGTTTACCGCCCATTGCAAAAATATCACTGATTGCGTTAGTTGCAGCAATTCGCCCGAAATCAAAAGGATCGTCCACAATCGGCATAAAGAAATCTGTGGTGCTGACAATGCCGACACCATTACCGATGTCATAGACAGCCGCATCATCTTTGGTTTCATTACCGACTAATAAATTCGGGTCGATAAACTTCGCCTGTTCTATGTGTAGAATTTGTTCAAGCACTTTCGGGGAAATTTTACAGCCACAGCCTGCACCGTGACTATATTGTGTTAAGCGAATGGGTTCGTTTTGCATAGTTGCCTCTCTGTTCTTATTTAACCTAAATAAAGATTACGAGATTGTACTCTTATTTGTAAAAAATTGACAGTAACCGACCGCTTGTAACTGTGGTAAACTATTGGTATTTTTTAGTAACTTGAACATATTATGCCAACAGTCAATCAATCCGCCCTTGTGCCTTATAGTGCTGAACAGATGTATCGCCTTGTTAATGACTATGAAAAATATCCGCAGTTTTTATCAGGCTGTGTGGGGGCAACGACCTTAAGTTTAGGCGACAATGAGCTCAATGCAGAATTAGTCATTCAAAAATTAGGGATTAGCCAACGTTTTAGCACTCATAATACGATGATTCCCAATGAAAAAATCACCATGGAATTATTAAATGGACCATTCAAATATTTACAGGGAGCTTGGACTTTTCAGCCGTTTGATGAACAGAGTTGCAAAATCAGCCTAAATTTAGAATTTGAATTTTCAAGCCCGATGATTGGTATGGTGTTTGGCAAAATTTTCAATGAATTAACGCTCAAAATGGTGAATGCGTTTAAACAGCGAGCAAAAGAGGTGTATGGTGTCTGATACGCAAAAAATCGTGGTGGAAGTGATTTACGCTTATCCTGAAAAATATTTTTATAAGAAAATGGAATTAGACAATCCACTTTCCATTCAAAATGTGATTTTGCAATCGGGCGTATTGCAAAAACATACGGAAATTGACTTGCGAGAAAATAAAGTCGGTATTTTCAGCCGCCCTGCGAAATTAACAGATATAGTGGAAAATGGTGATCGTATTGAAATCTACCGCCCGTTGATTGCCGATCCTAAAGAGATTCGACGCAAACGGGCGGAAGAGCAGAAGAAGTAAATATTCTCTCGAACCTGTAAAATTTTAGTGAAATCTCACCGCTTGTGGTGAGATTTCGTATTTTATCTTTCCCGATATTTTGCAATTTAGGCTATAATACCGCAATTTTGCGTAAGATGTTCGCAAACCGATTTTAAATGAGGTTGTAATATGACTCCTGTTGTTGCCCTTGTGGGCAGACCTAACGTAGGAAAATCCACGTTATTTAACCGCTTAACTCGCACCCGTGATGCGTTAGTGGCAGATTTCCCTGGCTTAACCCGTGACCGTAAATATGGTCACGCAAATATTGCCGGACACGATTTTATTGTGATTGACACGGGCGGTATTGATGGCACTGAAGAAGGTGTCGAAGAGAAAATGGCGGAACAGTCGCTATTAGCGATTGAAGAAGCAGATGTAGTGCTATTTTTAGTTGATGCTCGTGCTGGGTTATTACCTGCGGACGTAGGTATTGCACAGTATTTGCGTCAGCGTGATAAAACCACTGTGGTGGTGGCAAATAAGACTGACGGCATTGATGCTGACTCACATATTGCGGAATTTTATCAGTTAGGTTTAGGTGAAGTAGAGCCAATCGCTGCAGCACAAGGGCGTGGTGTGACACAACTAATCGAACAGGTTTTAGCTCCCCTTGCGGAAAAATTAGAAGCACAAGCGGTCGATTCTGATGAAAATGTTGCAGATGATGAACAAGATGAATGGGATAGCGATTTTGACTTTGACAACGAAGAAGACACAGCGTTATTAGACGAAGCGTTAGAAGAAGATCAGGAAGAAGCTGACGATAAAAACATTAAGATTGCCATTGTAGGTCGTCCAAATGTGGGTAAATCGACACTGACTAACCGTATTTTAGGTGAAGAACGTGTGGTGGTTTACGATATGCCGGGGACGACGCGTGATTCGATTTATATCCCTATGGAACGTGATGGACAGCAATATACCATCATTGATACCGCAGGGGTGCGTAAGCGTGGTAAGGTGCATTTAGCGGTGGAGAAATTCTCGGTGATTAAAACCTTACAGGCGATCCAAGATGCGAATGTGGTTTTATTGACGATCGATGCTCGTGATGGTGTGTCTGATCAGGATTTATCGCTTTTAGGCTTTATTCTTAATGCAGGTAAGTCGTTGGTGATCGTTGTCAATAAATGGGACGGTTTATCACAGGATATTAAAGATAATGTGAAATCAGAGCTTGATCGCCGTTTAGATTTTATTGATTTTGCACGAGTGCATTTTATTTCCGCACTACACGGTAGTGGTGTGGGCAACTTATTCAGCTCAATCCAAGAAGCCTATCAATGTGCGACGAAGAAGATGACGACATCAATGCTAACCCGAATTTTGCAGTTAGCGACAGATGATCATCAGCCGCCGTTAGTAAATGGTCGCCGTGTGAAATTAAAATATGCTCACCCGGGTGGTTATAATCCGCCGATCATTGTGATCCATGGTAATCAAATTGAGAAATTACCTGACTCTTATAAGCGTTATTTGTCGAACTATTTCCGTAAGAGTTTGAAAATTATTGGTTCGCCGATCCGAGTGTTGTTCCAAGAAGGAAACAACCCATTTGCAGGTAAGAAGAATAAATTGACCCCAAGCCAGTTGCGTAAACGTAAACGCTTGATGAAATTTATTAAGAAAAGTAAAAGATAAGAGATTGAAGTTATGATGATGCAATATTCTCCGCAATTTAACAATGCAAAAGTATTGGTGCTTGGCGATGTGATGTTAGATCGCTATTGGTTCGGTTCAACTAACCGTATTTCGCCTGAAGCCCCTGTGCCTGTTGTCAAAGTTCAGGAAAATGAAGATCGTGCAGGTGGAGCGGCAAACGTGGCAATGAATATTGCAAGCCTGAACGTACCTGTCACTTTGCACGGTTTAGTCGGTAATGATGATGCAGGGCGAGCGTTGGATAAACTATTAAGCGAACATCGTATTCAAAATCAATGTGTTGCGGTAGATTCTCACCCAACGATCACTAAATTACGCATTCTTTCTCGCCATCAGCAATTATTGCGTTTAGATTTTGAGGAAGGTTTCCATAATGTAGATTGCCAAGCGTTACTTGCAAAATTAGCAGCAGAAATTACCGCTTACGGTGCGTTAATTTTGTCTGATTATGGCAAAGGGACGCTTGATGCCGTTCAGCAAATGATTCAAATTGCACGCCAAGCAAATGTGCCTGTGTTAATTGATCCGAAAGGCACAGATTTTGAGCGTTATCGTGGGGCAACACTGCTTACGCCAAATATGTCTGAATTTGAAGCGGTTGCAGGACATTGCAATGATGAAGATGAAATTGTGGCTAAAGGTTTAAAAATGATAGCCGATTTCGATTTATCGGCATTGCTGATTACTCGTTCAGAAAAAGGGATGACCTTACTTCGTCCAAATCAAGATCCATTCCATTTACCAACCCAAGCGAAAGAAGTTTATGATGTAACAGGGGCTGGTGATACGGTAATTAGTGTGTTAGCGACTGCGATTGCAGACGGTCGTTCTTTAGAAGAAGCGTGCTATTTAGCGAATGCGGCAGCTGGAATTGTGGTGGGTAAATTAGGGACATCAACCGTTAGCCCAAGTGAACTGGAACAGGCGATACATCAACGTGCCGAAACAGGCTTTGGAGTGGTGTCTGAAGCAGAGTTGAAAGCAATTATTCAACAATCAAAAACACGTGGTGAAAAAATCGTAATGACTAATGGTTGCTTTGATATTCTTCACCCAGGACACGTTTCTTACCTTGAAAATGCACGTAAGCTAGGTGATCGTTTGATTGTTGCAGTAAATACTGATGAATCTGTAAAACGTTTAAAAGGTGAAAGTCGTCCAATTAATGATTTAGATGCACGTATGGCAGTGCTGGCTGGGCTTGCCTCGGTCGATTGGGTTGTGCCATTTGGTGAAGATACACCACAACGTTTAATCGGTGAAATTTTGCCTGATTTATTGGTAAAAGGCGGCGATTATAAGCCGGAAGAGATTGCAGGTAGCCAAGAAGTTTGGGCAAATGGTGGTGAGGTTCGTGTGCTAAACTTTGAGAACGGTTGTTCGACCACGAATGTGATTAAGAAAATTCAATCTTTGTGAACCTTTTGCTAAAATAGTCTTCTAAGTAGCAGGAATTTTTTATCTACAATATTCATAGGAAATTAAAATGAAGTTTACACAAGTAAAATCATTATTTATCGCAGGTTTTGCTTTATTTGCATTTTCTTCAGCTAATGCTGAAGAGCGAGTAGTCGCAACAGTGGATGGTTATCCCATTATGCAGAGCCAAGTAAAACAGGCTTTGGGTAAAAAAGCGAATACAGAAGCAAATCGTAAGGTGGCGTTAGATGCGGTAATTGATGACTTTGTCGTCCAGCGTGCAATCCAAGAGTCTGGTATCAAGGTAAATTATGCTTATGTCGATCAGATGATTGAAAATATTGCGGCTCAGAATGGATTAACCTACGGTCAATTACTTGATGCTTTAGATTATCAAGGTATTAGTTTGAACCAATACCGTCAACAACTGGCTCATCAAATTTTAATGGAACAAGTTCGCCAACAAAGTATTGGCAAAACAATCCAAGTTGAGCCACAACAGGTACAATCTTTAGCGAAAGAGCTCTTAGATAAAGCCAAAACATCAGGAAAATTAAAAACGGTAACAGGTACTGAACACCGCGTTAGCCACATTTTAATTAAGACGACACCAATCTTAAATGATGCTCAAGCTAAAGCAAAATTAGCGTCAATTGTGGCGGATATCAAAGCGGGTAAAACGACTTTTGAAGAGGCGGCAAAAGCAAATTCTGTGGACTACGCATCAGGCGCTGATGGCGGTGATTTAGGCTTTAATTTCTTAGATGTCTATGATCCAGGCTTTGCTAAAGTTGCACAAAAGAGCAAAGTTGGTGTGATTTCTGCACCATTTAAGTCTCAGTTTGGTTGGCATATTTTAAAAGTGACAGATACTCGTCAAGGTGATCGTACTGAAGATGCTTATTTACAGAAGGCTTATGAGCAACTTGTTGATAAACAAGCGCAAGCAGCATCAAAAGACTGGGTAAAAGCATTAAGAAGTAAATCTGACGTAAAATATTTCTAATTGATTTAAAAATAAAGAGCCTCGCTTATGCGGGGTTCTTTGCTTTATTTAATTTGTAAAAAATTGCGGTAATCTAACCGCTTGTAAGGTAATTAATGAGTTCAAATTCAAAAAAACATTTAGGGCATACAGCCCGTAAACGCTTTGGTCAAAACTTTTTACACGACCAAAACGTGATTCATAGTATTGTGGCGGCAATTAATCCGCAAAAAGATCAGTTTTTATTAGAAATCGGTCCAGGTTTAGGGGCATTAACCGAGCCTGTGGCAGATCTTGTTGATCATTTAACGGTGGTTGAGCTAGACCGAGATCTAGCAGAACGCTTACGTCATCACCCTTTTTTACACCAAAAATTAACTGTGATTGAACAAGATGCGTTGCGTTTTGATTTCCGAGCCTATTTTGATAGCCTAGCGTTAAATGGTAAAGCGGTCAAAGTGTTTGGTAACTTGCCTTACAACATTTCAACTCCGTTGATGTTCCATCTCTTTAAGTTCCACGACTTAATTCAAGATATGCACTTTATGTTGCAAAAAGAGGTAGTGAAACGTTTATGTGCGGCTCCAAACAGCAAAGCATATGGACGTTTAACGATTATGGCGCAATATTATTGCCAAGTGATGCCTGTGTTAGAAGTGCCACCGACGGCATTTAAACCAGCTCCAAAAGTCGATTCTGCGGTCGTTCGTTTAGTACCTTATAAAACGTTACCACATCCAGTCAAAGATATTTATTGGTTAAATCGTGTGACGACGCAAGCCTTTAATCAACGCCGTAAAACATTACGCAATGCACTTTCTACCTTGTTCAGTGCAGAGCAATTAGAAGCACTTGGGGTAGATTTGAATGCACGGGCAGAAAACTTATCTTTAGCAGATTATGCTCGATTAGCAAACTGGCTATGTGATAATCCGCCTGAACAACCCAATAATGAAATTGAATTTATTGATATAGAAAATTAATGAGAGAAGGATATGCTAGATCATTATCTAGTATATCCATTTAAAAAAAAGCACTCAAATGAGTGCTAATTCTTTTGATCTAATTCGAGGAGGTATGAATTACTGTTTTATAAAAGGAGACAAATAAAACAAGACCAAAAGCAAAAAACTAAAGGAGGAAATCGTTGGCTCCTCCTGCTGGACTTGAACCAGCGACATACGGATTAACAGTCCGCCGTTCTACCGACTGAACTAAGGAGGAACGTACTGATGCACATAGTAGGTGAAAGTGAATTTGCCGTCAAACAGCTAAACTCAACTTTGCAATTCTTGAATTATGATTAAATTTTAATCTTTTTCTTTACTGCAGACCGAACAATTTGACTGTTTCGGCAATTTCATTTCTCGGACAGAAAAGTTTAATCCGTCAATCATCAGTAACTTTCCTGATAAGCTCTTGCCAATATTGAGCAACACTTTAATAGCTTCCAACGCCTGTAAACTGCCGATTACGCCAACGATTGGTGCGATTACGCCTGCTTCGACACAGCTTAATACATTTTCTCCAAATAGTTGGCTTAAACATTGGTAGCAAGGCTCTGCTTCGCCATAGCGAAATACGCTGACTTGCCCTTCAAAACGAATTGCCGAACCTGACACGAGCGGTTTCTTTACATTAAAACAAATTTTGTTCAATGTATTGCGAATATCGACGTTATCCGTGCAATCTAACACCGCATCAAATTGTGGAATTAATTCTGCCCATTCAGTTTCGTTGAGATGGGCATTGATGGTTTCAATCTCAATATGGGGATTGAGTTCGCTTAAACGCTGTTTGGCGGATACCACTTTCGGCATTCCGATGGTGGCATCAGTGTGTAACACTTGGCGTTGTAAATTCGAGAGCGAAACCGTATCAAAATCGACTAAGGTTAAATGCCCGATACCCGCAGTGGCAAGGTATTGGCTAGCAGAACAACCTAGTCCGCCCAAGCCGACAATCAATACGCGACTGGCTTTCAGTTTTTCTTGACCGTCAAAATCGATACTTCTTAGTATGATTTGGCGGTTGTAACGTAACATTTCTGGATCGGAGAGTTGCATATTATCTCAATAAATGGTTAAACGGCTGAATAGTCACTTGCTCACTCACGGCAACATTGCCACGTTCTTGCTCAAGTACAATAAAACAGTTGCTTTCATTAAACGCACTAAAAATATGCGAGCCTTGTGTTCCAACGGTTTTTACTTCAAGTTGCCCATTTTCATTCGCATAGAAAAAGCCCCGTTGGAAATCTTGGCGACCAACAGCTTTCTTGAGTGGAACTGCGGTACAAGCGGTTAAATTTGGTGAAAAGTTTGCAATATTTTCATCGGATCTGCCCGCGAGTTTCAATAATGCAGGCTGAACAAGTTGATAGAAAGTGACTAAAGCAGACACAGGATTACCCGGTAAACCAAAGAACCACGCTTTTTCCAATTTACCAAATGCAAAAGGTTTGCCAGGCTTCATTGCAATTTTCCAAAAGCCGATTTGCCCCAGTTTTTCCAAGACATCTTTGGTGAAATCCGCTTCGCCAACGGACACACCGCCACTTGTAATTAATACATCGGCGGTTTGTTGTGCTTCGGTAAAGGTCTTCTCAAACAGGCTAGGATCATCAGGCAAAATACCGTAATCGACAATTTCACAATCCATTTTTTCTAGCAAAAGACGGACGGTAAAACGGTTGGTGTCGTAAATTTGTCCTTCTTGCAACGGATTTCCAACAGAGACTAATTCATCACCCGTTGAAAGAATAGCGACTTTCAAACGAGGATAAACGGCAACTTTATCAATTCCCAGCGAAGCCAATAGCGGTAGGCTTGCCACATTTAACAGACTGCCTTTGGCGAGAACCAATGCCCCTTGCTTCACATCTTCACCAATACGGCGGATATTATCCCCCAATTTCTTAGGTAGACGATTAATGGTGACAGAGCCATCTGCATTCAGTGTCGTATCTTCCTGCATCACCACAGCATCGGCTTCCACTGGCACTTTCGCCCCTGTCATAATCCGTACACAGCTTCCTTGTTGCATTTCAGCCAGAAACGGATTACCAGCAAAGGCTTTACCAGCGATTTGTAGTGTAGTGGAATGTTCAAGATCTGCCATACGTACCGCATAGCCGTCCATTGCAGAGTTATCAAAATTCGGCACGTTAATCGGTGAAAAAATATCATCAGCACAAATTCGGTTTACCGCTTGATCAAGTGGAATGATCTCTTGTGATGTTGGACGTGGTAGCTGATTTAGCATTGTGTCGAGTGCTTGAGAAAGTGGAAGTAAAGACATTGGGTGTTCCCTGATAAATACAATAGTTGATACATAAAATATGTGAAAAGGATTGTGTATTATTTTTTCGTAGGGGCGGGGTTTATCCCCGCCCGCTGATATATCTTTGCATTCGGGCGGGGATAAACCCCGCCTCTACATTTCGGTTATGCAATGTATATTACCCCATCTGTGCCTGAGTAATAAAATCTTTCAACCCGAGCAAAATATTATTAATGGCAACCGCAGAAAGAATTAAGCCCATCACACGGCTAATAATAGCTGCACCAGCATGACCAATAAAGTGTTGAATACGGTTTGCCACTAAAAATAAAATATAGGTAATTAGCAATACTGAAAGCATAATCCCTGTAGTAAAAACTTGATCTAAAAAGCTATATCTGTGATTATCCGTTAATAAAACGACGGCCATCATTGCTCCAGGCGATGCAATAGAGGGAACGGCAAGTGGATAAACGGCTAATTCATGTAAGTTGCTACGCATTTTAATTTCATGATCAGGTTTGCTTTCACCAAAAATCATCGTTAATGCAAATAGCAATAAGACTAAGCCCCCCGCAATTTGGAATGCTGAGAGTGGAATTTGCATTGCTTCAAGTAACCATTGTCCCATGACCAAGAAAAAGAGTAAAATCCCAGCCGAAATTAAAATCGCATTACGGGCAATCTTACGACGATCCTCTGGTGATAAACCAACGGTTTTTGCCAAATAAACGGGAATTGAACCAATCGGGTCGATGACAGCCCAAAGAACAACGAATTGGACAACTAACGAATCAAACATTTACTTTTCCTTATAAAACAAGATCTTCGTTATTGTGCAATAAATTTACCCTAAAACCAAACAACTTATTTAATTTTCAATGATTTTTTTTACAGATTTAACCTTAAAACGTGGTCAAAGCATCTTACTTGAACAAGCAAATGCAACTATTCATACAGGGCAGAAAGTTGGCTTAATCGGCAAAAATGGCTGTGGTAAATCGTCACTGTTTGCCTTATTAAAAAATGAGCTACAAGCAGAAGGTGGTGATGCCAGCTATCCGAAAAACTGGTCGATTGCATGGGTAAACCAAGAAACACCAGCATTAGATATCTCTGCGTTGGATTATGTAATCCAAGGCGATCGAGAATATACCGAACTCACCGTCCAACTTGAGCAAGCCAACCTTGAGAATAACGGCAATTTGATTGCCACCTTACACGCCCAACTAGATACCATTGACGCTTGGACAATTCAATCTAGAGCTTCAACCCTACTCAACGGCTTAGGTTTTAGCACTGAACAGCTTCAACTGCCAGTAAAATCCTTTTCGGGCGGTTGGATAATGCGGTTAAATTTGGCTCAAGCTTTAATTTGCCGTTCCGATTTGTTGCTACTTGACGAGCCAACCAACCACCTAGATTTAGACGCGGTAATTTGGCTTGAACGCTGGTTAAGTAACTATCGTGGTACGTTATTGCTGATTTCCCACGACCGAGATTTTCTTGACCCGATTATCGACCGTGTCTTGCATATCGAACAGCAAAAACTTTTTGATTACACGGGCAATTACAGTTCATTTGAAATTCAGCGAGCAACGAAACTCGCCCAACAAAATGCGGCTTATCAGCAACAGCAACAAAAAATCGCCCATTTGCAAAAATTTATCGACCGCTTTAAAGCCAAAGCTACCAAAGCAAAACAGGCTCAAAGTCGTGTCAAAGCTCTCGAAAAAATGGAACTGATTGCCCCAGCTTATGCCGACAGCCCATTTTCCTTTGAGTTTAGAGAACCACTTTCACTGCCTAACCCTTTGTTAATGATGGAAAAAGTCAGTGCAGGCTATGGGGAAAGAACCGTGTTGCAATCGGTCAAACTTAATCTTGTACCAGGTTCTCGCATTGGTTTATTAGGACGAAACGGTGCAGGGAAATCCACCTTGATTAAGCTACTGGCAGGGGAAATTCAAGCACAATCAGGGCATACTCAACTGGCAAAAGGCGTTCAACTTGGCTACTTCGCTCAACATCAATTAGACACCTTGCGAGCAGATGAAAGTGCCTTGTGGCATTTAGCTCGCCTTGCCCCAGAAAAAACCGAACAAGAACTACGCAACTATTTGGGCGGTTTTGCGTTTCACGGCGATAAGGTCAAACAAGCGGTCAGTTCTTTCTCTGGCGGTGAAAAAGCTCGCCTTGTGCTTGCGCTTATCGTATGGCAACGCCCGAACTTACTGCTACTCGACGAACCGACCAACCACTTAGATCTCGATATGCGTCAAGCCTTAACCGAAGCCCTGACACAATATGAAGGATCGTTGGTGATCGTATCCCACGACCGCCATTTATTACGCAGTACCGTCAATGAATTTTACTTAGTTCACGACGGCAAAGTGGAAGAATTTAACGGCGATTTGGAAGACTATCAAAAATGGCTAAATGAGCTAAATGCTCAGTTGGAATGTGCAAAAAAAGCGGACAATTCGACCGCTTGTAACAATGAAAACAGTGCGGTAAACCGCAAAGAGCAAAAACGCCAAGAAGCCGAATTACGCCAACAAGCCGCCCCACTTCGCAAAAAGCTGACGCAGTTGGAAAAAGAGTTAGAGAAACTCACCGCTAGTTTAACAACCCTAGAAGAAATGCTGGCTTCCCCTGAAATCTATGATGCAGAAAATAAAGCCAAATTGACAGACACCTTGGCAAAGCAAGTAGCAACTAAAAAACAGCTGGAAGAAGTCGAAATGGAATGGCTGGAAGTGCAAGGGCAGTTGGAAGTATTGATGAGTGGCTAATTTTGTGACTCTCATCGAAAAATGCAGTTTTTTTGAAAGACAGATAAAACCATAATTTATATGCTATAAGCATTTGAACAATCATATTTGTTAGGCTAAAATGGTACTAAATTATGGTTTCATTTTATATTAGAAAGAAACATCAAAAGACACTCGTTCAGCTTTATCAGCATCCAATTTCAGCAAACATAAAATGGTCTGATATTGAAGCACTTTTTCTTGAACTCGGAGCAACAATTCAAGAGAGAGAAGGAAGTCGAATTGCAATTATTTTGTTTGGTCAAGTTAAAGTATTCCATCGACCACATCCAAATCCAGATACAGATAAAGGGGCTGTTGTGTCGGTAAGAAAATGGCTAGAAGAAAATGGGGTTGTTCCGTATGCGTAATATAATGGAAATCAATGGGCATAAAGCTGTGATTGCTTATGATGCTGATATCGAACTTTTTCGTGGTGAATTTATCGGCTTAAATGGTGGTGCGGATTTTTACGCTGATAATGTCATTGATTTACGAAAAGAAGGTGAAAAAAGTTTACAAACCTTTTTAGACATTTGCCAAGAGCAAGGGATATCGCCTTATAAATCTTATTCAGGGCGTTTTAATGTCAGAATAAGTTCTGAATTACATTGTGCCGCAGTTACTGCTGCTGCAGCACAAAATATCAGTTTAAATGAATGGATTAATCAAACGATTGCTAAATCGCTTGAAAAATAAGGAACACCAATGAAAACTGCCCAACTTTACCGCTATTCCTTACCTGTTGAAACAGGCATTATCTTACGCAACCGCCGTTTAAAACAACGAGAAGGCTTAATTATCCATTTGCAACAGGCTGACAAAGAAGGGTGGGGGGAAATCGCTCCATTGCCTGAATTTAGCCAAGAAACTTTGGCGGAAGCGGAAATCGCAGTTCGCCAATGGATTGAAAAATGGCTAAATCATCAAGACGAATCTTTAACATCTTATCCGCCGTCCGTTGCCTTTGGGGTGAGTTGTGCCTTAGCAGAACTAAATGGAACATTAAGCGAAGAAGCCAACTTTCAAACTGTGCCGCTCTGTTATGGTGACCCTGATGAACTTTATGCGGAACTTAACCAAATGCAAGGGAAAAAAATCGCAAAAATTAAGGTCGGTCTGTATGAAGCTAATCGAGATGGACTTATTGCGGATATGTTTCTAGAAGCAATTCCTGATTTAAAATTGCGACTTGATGCAAATAGATCGTGGACATTGGAAAAAGCATTACTTTTTGCAAGTAAAATTGCCCCTGAACGCAAAGATCGTATTCAATTTTTAGAAGAACCCTGCAAAAAGCCAGAACTTTCACGTCAATTTGCTGAACAGACGGGGATCAACATAGCTTGGGATGAAACTGTTCGAGAGCCTGATTTTTCGGTAAAAAAAGAGCCGAATCTGACCGCTATTGTGATTAAACCGACGCTTGTTGGCTCCCTTGAGAAATGTATTTCATTAATTGAACAGGCACATCAGCAAGGTTTAATTGCCGTGATAAGTTCAAGTATTGAATCCAGTCTTGGACTTACTCAGCTAGCATGTTTTGCGAATCAATACACCCCGAATACTTTGGCTGGTTTAGATACGTTAGATTTGATGAAAGCACAATTATTAAGGCAGTGGGGGGATTCAACATTGCCTTTAGCTGATCTGAATAGTGAGTTTGTTACAAAATTATGCTAAAAATAAAGCACGGGTAAAATACTCGTGCTTATTGGATTATTCACTACGCCAAATCAGCGTTGCCATTCGCCCTGTAATTTTATCTCTACGGTAAGAGAAAAATTGTTCTGCATCGCAATAGGTACAATAATCGCCCCCTGCAATTTCCGTAATCCCAAGTTTATTTAAGCGTTGGCAAGCAATTTGGTAAAGATTACCAAGGAACTTACCGCTTGTTTGTTCATCTACAACAAAGGCTTCTCTCGCTTGGGGATCGAAGGCACAAAATTGTGCTATCACTTCTTCTCCGACTTGAAATGCAGTTGGACCGATTGCAGGACCTAGCCAAACACAAATATTCTCTGGCTCACATTCAAATTCTGCCACCGTAGCTTCAAGCACGCCATCGCATAAACCACGCCAACCTGCGTGGGCTGCCGCAATCTCTTTGCCATCTTTACTGCAAAAAAGCACAGGCAAACAATCTGCGGTCATCACTAAACAGACTTGGTTTGCTTGGTTGGTATAAACTGCGTCCGCTTCAATGTCGTTTTGTTCATAGGGTAGACGTAGCACTCTTGTACTATGCGTTTGCGTTAAATAGAGCGGAAAATGTGGCAAATTGCCTTGTTCTTGCAAGATTTCACGATTAGTTTGTACTGATTGTGGATCATCAGTAACGTGATCACCCAAATTCAAGCTATCAAAGGGAGCTTGGCTTATCCCACCTTCTCGAGTGGTGGTGAATGCGTGAACAAAATCAGGAACAGACCAAGTTGGCAGAATTTTTTTCATTGTTTATTTTCTCACCGCAATCGCTTCAATCTCAATGCCAACATCTTTTGGTAAACGTGCGACTTCAACACAAGAACGAGCAGGGAAATTTGGGTGATTGTTTTCACGGAAAAAGGCTTCATATTCGGCATTTACCGTGGCAAAGTCATTGAGATCTTTCACAAATACAGTGGTTTTTACAATATCTGCCACAGATAAACCCGCTTGTTCAATGATCGCTTTGACATTTTCAAGGGATTGACGAGCTTGAGCTTTGATATCCACAGGCACTTCGCCTGTTTTTGGATTAACTGGAATTTGTCCTGATGTTAGCACTAAATTGCCTAAATCAACCGCTTGTACATAAGGTCCGATTGCTTTTGGGGCATTTTCAGTATGAATAACAGTTGTCATAAAAATCTCCTTGTGAAATAAATTAAATTCAACATTGAGAGTTTGAAAGTTTTTTTGTGGTTTGTAAATAGTTATAATAGCCAACTATTAGGATTTACATTTTTTCATTTAAAACTACCCGCTTGTGAGAACATAATGAGCATTAACGTTACCGAAATTGTTTTACACCAACTTCAACAAACACCAGGGGAAACCGCTGAACTTCATACGGTGTTACGCGAAGATCTGCTTGCGATCAGCCCTGAAGCTGAACAGATGATGTTGCAACTACATCAAGCCTATCAAAATAAAGCAAAAGCCTATGGTATATTTCAGTCTGAATCTATTTTTGCACAACAATTAAACCGCTTGTTAGAAGGCGAAAGCGCATTTCTGCCTTTTAGCCATAGTTGTGCCAAAATGTTAGCGACAGAATTAGTCAAATATCCTTTTGCTTCAGGTGGAACTTTTATCCTTTGCCGTTATACCTTTTTAGCGACGGAGTATCTCTTTATTGCATTAATTGATAGCCGTGCGTCTATGTTGGTTGATGATAAGTTGGAAGTGAAACGCACGGAATATCTCGATATTACACAATATGATATTGCTTGCCGTATCAACCTTACCGAACTAAAACACAATGCACAATCTAACCGCTATTTGACCTTTATTAAAGGGCGTGTTGGGCGTAAAGTTGCCGACTTCTTTATGGACTTTTTAGGGGCTGAAGAAGGATTAAATCCGCAAGTGCAAAATCAAACGTTGCTTCAAGCGGTGAGTGATTATTGTGAACAAGGCGAGTTAGACAGCAACCAAACTCAAGCGGTTAAAAAACAGGTGTTTGAGTACTGTAAAGGGCAAATTAATAGTGGGGAAGAAATTGCGATCAGCGAATTATCAGCTTCAATGCCAACCTTAAAAGAGATTGATTTTGCTGACTTTGCCGAGCAACAAGAATATGGCTTAGAAGAAACTATTCCGCCTGTGCGTAATGCGTTAAAAACCTTAACCAAATACTCAGGTTCAGGAAAAGGGGTGACGATCAGTTTTGATGCGGAATTATTATCCCAACGTATTATTTGGGATGAACTAAATGATACTTTGACAATCAAAGGATTGCCTGCAAATTTACGTGACCAATTAGAACGTAATAAATAATGACATTTTATAAGCGATTTCGGTATAATCGCACTAATTTTTAAAAGGAAGGTTATGACCATGAAAATGAAATCTCTTGTTGCTGTATTGTTACTTGCTTTGGGTGTAACAGCTTGTTCTACGGTAAAAAAAGTTGTTTATCGTATTGATGTGCCACAAGGTAACTATTTAGAGCAAGATAAAATCGATCAACTTCAAGTCGGAATGAATAAGGAACAAGTGCAATACTTGCTTGGTACGCCAATGTTAAGAGATTCATTTGTGCAAAATCGTTGGGATTATGTTTTTATCTTACGTAAAGGACACGAAGAACCTGTACAACGTACTTTATTTGTTCATTTTGATAATAAAGGCTTAGTGAGTAATGTTCAATTAGATCAGCCTTTGCCTAATGCAGAACAGAAATAACATTTCTGAATTATTATTTTATTTTTAAATATCCTCATTTCTCGTTAATGACGAATAGAGTGAGGATTTTTTTCTTATTAAGAACTAGGTGGATTTATGAAATCTCTTATTGTTTTTGGCACTCGTCCAGAAGCGATAAAAATGGCTCCTTTAATTAAAGAATTTCAAAAAAGAGCGTTAGATTTTAAAGTGTGTGTCACTGCACAACATCGCCAAATTCTTGATCAAGTTTTAGCGCTTTTTAATATAAAACCAGATTATGATCTGAATATCATGAGTAATAAACAGACTTTGTCTGAATTAACCTCTGATATTTTAGTTCAAATTCAACCTATTTTAGAAAGCTATCAGCCTGATGTGATTTTCGTTCATGGTGATACCACCACGACATTTGCTGTCTCTTTATCTGCTTATTACCATAAAATCAAAATTGCACATATTGAAGCGGGTTTAAGAACAGGAAATCTGTACTCTCCATTTCCGGAAGAAAGCAATAGAAAACTGACATCGGTATTAGCTGATTATCATTTTGCACCAACAGAATATGCTAAATTAAATTTATTACGTGAAAATATTCCAGCTGAACATATTTATGTAACAGGGAATACCGTTATTGATGCTTTATTTTTTATTAAAGAAAAATTAAAAAAAGATATGAGTTTATCTCAGCAACTTCATGAAAAGTTTTCTTATTTACAGAATAAAACATTTCTTCTGATAACAGGGCATCGTCGTGAAAATTTTGGCAAATCCTTTGAAAATATTTGCCAAGCCATTTTGCAATTAGCAAACAAATATCCACATATTCAATTTGTATTTCCAGTACATTTAAACCCAAATGTGCTTGAGCCTGTAAATAGATTACTTGCAAATATCCCAAATATTTATTTAATTGAACCACAGGATTATTTGAGTTTTGTTTATTTAATGGATAATGCCTATTTTATTTTAACGGATTCTGGCGGTGTGCAAGAAGAAGCGCCTGCTTTAGGCAAACCTGTATTAGTGATGCGTGATATCACAGAACGCTTAGATGCATTAATATCAGGTAATATTAAGTTAGTGGGAACATCAAAGGACTCTATTGTAGAGCAAGTGTCTTTATTATTAGAAAATCAAGAAGTCTATTTATCCATGTCTAAAATATATAATCCTTATGGTAATGGCCAAGCGGCAAAACAGATTTTAGATATTTTTCAACATAATAAAGGATAATCTCGTGCCGCAATTTAACCATATTTCTGTCATCGGTTTAGGATATATCGGTTTACCTACGGCTGTTGCGTTTGCTCAGACTGGGGTGAAAGTAACAGGTATTGATATAAACCCAGATGTTGTTGAACGAGTTAATCAAGGTCAACTTCATATTCTTGAACCTGGATTAGAGATTGCTTTAAAACAGTGTGTTGAGCAGAAGTTATTGACCGCTCAAATAAAGCCTGATGCGGCAGATGTTTTTTTAATTGCCGTTCCAACCCCATTTAATCATCATACTCAACAAGCTGATTTAAGCTATATTGAATCGGCAAGTCGTGCTATTGCGCCTGTTTTAGCAAAAGGAAATCTGATTATTTTAGAGTCCACTGTACCTGTGGGAACAACAGAGTATTTAGCAGAATGTTTAGCAAAAGCTCGTCCAGATTTAACTTTCCCACAACAAGTCGGCGATAATTCAGATATTCGCATTGCCTATTGCCCTGAACGTGTGTTACCAGGGAAGATTCTGCAAGAGATCGTTGAGAATGATCGAATTATTGGCGGAATGACATCAAGGTGTTCAGAACAAGCGGTAAGATTGTATAAAAAATTTGTCAAAGGCGAATGTTTTGTTACAAATAGCCGTACTGCTGAGATGTGCAAGCTGACTGAAAACGCCTTTCGAGATGTGAATATTGCCTTTGCTAATGAAATTTCAATGATTTGTGATGAATTGGATATTAATGTTTGGGAATTAATTACCCTTGCTAATCGCCATCCAAGAGTCAATATTTTACAAGCAGGCTGTGGTGTTGGTGGGCACTGTATCGCTGTTGATCCTTGGTTTATTGTCAGTAAATCTCCTGAAACAGCGAAGCTGATTAAAACTGCTCGAGAGGTGAATGACAGCAAACCAGAGTGGGTGATAAATAAGGTTAACCAAGCGGTTATTGACCAATTAAAAGCAAATCCAACAAAATCTATTCAAGAGATAAAAATCGGCTGTTTAGGGTTAGCGTTTAAAGCAGATATTGATGATTTAAGAGAAAGCCCTGCGCTTAAAATTACCCAACAATTAACGAAAACTTACCCAAATCAAATTTGGGTGGTAGAGCCGAATATTCAGCATTTACCTGAAGAGTTAAAGGAAAATGTACAATTAGCTACTTTAGAAAGTACTTTAGAAGAGATGGATATTCTCGTGATCTTGGTTGATCATAAACCTTTTAAAGATATAGATTGGCAAAAAATAGAAAAGGCGATATTAATTGATACCAAAGGGATTTCTTCATTGAATAGATAACAAAAAACCCACTATTCAGTGGGTTTTCATCTTCTCTTAAACGCGTTTGAAGTCTAAGTGAACAAGTTTTGGTTTAGTTGGGTGACGTTGAATCGCTTGTACTTTTACTTGCTCTTCTTTACCCGCAACGACGATAGTTAAAACTTCGTTGTAGAACGCATCGTGTACTTGTGCGTTGTTTACTTTATCATGGTCTAAAATGATTGACACAGCTTCTGCTTTACCACCGTAGATGATCGCAGGAACTTGACCATTATGACGCAGGCGGCGGCTCGCACCCTTACCTTGCGCCGAACGAACTTCAGCTTCAAATTTGAATGACATAATTAAATTCTCATAAATAAAAAGGGAACCTAAGGTTCCATTGATTCAAAAATAGCAGGCGACCCAGCTATTTCCCTAAATTTGACGGTTAAAAAACCGAGTGCATATTTTAATTACTTTTGAGAAAAAATCAAATACTGTTTTATTGTTTCACTTTTTCATCAGTATAGTTAAGTAACGTAAAGTAATTTTGCGTAATTTGGTAATAAAGTCGACAAAGTTATTGTAAAATATCACCGTTTTATTTTTATCTTACTTTGTATCTTACTTAGGGAGTTCGTAATGGCAAATACACAGCCAATTCATCTTAGTCCAGAAAATATTCAGAATGTCAAAAATGCCATTTTGCATAAACTTGTTTTTGCGCTTGGTGTAGAACCACGTGAAGCGAGCAGACGTAACTGGTTAAATGCGGCATTGCGTGTTGTGCGTGATCTTTCTACGGAATCTTGGTTACAAACTCGTCGTAGCCAAGCGGCAAACACAAGCCGTCGTGTTTATTATCTTTCTATGGAGTTTTTAATGGGAAGAACCTTCAGTAATGCCATGATTGCTGAGGGTGTTTATGATTTAATTCGTGCAGCCTTAGATGAATTAGGTCAAGATATTGAAGACATTATTAACGAAGAAGGTGATCCAGGTTTAGGTAATGGTGGCTTAGGTCGTTTAGCAGCATGTTATATGGATAGCCTTGCAGCAATGAAGATCCCTGCGATTGGCTACGGTATTCGTTATGAATATGGTATGTTCCGCCAAGAGATCAAAAACGGTGAGCAAGTTGAACACCCAGATTATTGGTTAGAAAACGAATTTGCATGGCCTTACTTACGTTCAAGTAAAAAATTCCCTGTCCGTTTTGGCGGAAAAACGTGGCAAGAAGGCAAAAAAACCGTATGGCAGCCAGATGAAGAAATTATCGCTCAAGCCCACGACCAACTTATCCCGGGATTTGAAACCACGGCAACTAACAGCTTACGCCTATGGTCTGCACATGCAGGGGAAAAACTATTTGGTTTAGCAGACTTTAACCGTGGTGATTATTTTGCCGCAATGAGCCAACAAAATAGCTCAGAAAATGTTTCTCGTGTGCTTTATCCAGATGATTCAACTTACAACGGTCGTGAGTTACGTTTACGTCAAGAATATTTCCTTTGCTCTGCATCGGTACAAGACATCGTTCGCCGTCACGAAGTGGAATCAGGTTCTTGCCTAAATCTCGCTGAAAAAGTGGCTATCCACCTTAACGATACCCATCCAACCCTTGCGATTCCTGAGTTAATGCGTATTTTAATTGACGAAAAAGGCTATAGCTGGGAACAAGCGTGGAATACAACTCGTAAAGTATTCTTCTACACCAATCACACCTTAATGAGCGAAGCATTAGAAACGTGGCCAGTAGAAATGGTGGCTCGTATCTTACCGCGCCATTTACAAATTATTTTTGAAATCAACGACTGGTTCTTACAAGAAGTTCGTGAAAAATTCCCAGGTGATGAAGATCTTATTCGTCGAGTATCTATCATTGATGAAAACGGCGACCGTCGCATTCGTATGGCGTGGTTAGCGGTGATTGCATCAGGTAAAGTCAATGGCGTAGCCAAAATTCACTCAGACTTAATGGTTGAATCTATTTTTGCTGATTTTGCGAAGATTTACCCAAATCGTTTCACTAACGTAACAAATGGCGTAACCCCACGTCGCTGGATTCATATCGCTAACCCTGGACTCGCTGCGATTTTAGATAAACACATTGGCAAAGAATGGCGTACCGATTTAACTCAGTTAGACAAATTCAACGCTTTTGTTGATGATGCAGACGTCCAAGCAGAAGTGGCAGCAGTGAAAGTAGAAAATAAACGTAAACTCGCTGCTTATGTAGAACAAACCCAAGGCATTAAGCTCAACCCTGAAGCGATTTTTGACGTTCAAATTAAACGTATCCACAAATACAAACGTCAGCAATTAAATGTGTTACACATCATTGCTCACTATAACCGTATTTTAAGAAACCCAACAGCAGATTGGCAGCCTCGAGTCTTTATCTTTGCAGGTAAAGCGGCAAGTGCGTACTATGCAGCGAAAAAAGTGATTCGTTTAATCAATGATGTTGCAAATGTAATCAACAACGATAGCCGTATTCGTGATTTAATCAAAGTTGTCTTTATCCCGAATTACAGCGTAAGTCTTGCTCAATTAATTATTCCAGCGGCAGATGTGTCTGAGCAAATTTCCCTTGCGGGTACAGAAGCATCAGGTACATCAAATATGAAATTTGCCCTAAACGGTGCATTGACCATTGGTACGCTTGACGGTGCAAACGTGGAAATTTTAGATCGTGTAGGTAACGACAACATCTTTATCTTCGGTAACACCGTAGAACAAGTGGAAGAGCTACGTCGCAACGGCTACTCACCATATCACTACTACGAAAAAGATGCGGAATTAAATGAAGCGATTTCACAAATCTTGAACGGTAAATTCTCACCAGAAGATCCATACCGTTATCAAGAGTTGATTCTCTCATCAGGTGACTACTATCAAGCCTGTGCAGATTTCCGTAGCTACATTGATACCCAAGAGAAAGTGGCAGCGTATTTCCGCAATAAAAAAGCGTGGACACGTTCTGCGATCATCAATATTGCGAATATGGGTTACTTCTCATCAGACCGTTCTGTATTAGATTATGCGAAAGATATTTGGAAAATTGAGCCAATGAATGAAACGCAATTATCTTCTCAGCCGAAAGTGGCAGAAATGATGAGTGATACAAGCAAGTTACTGATTATTAAGTAATTTTTAAATAGCTCAAATGGTCTGTTCAGATGAAAAACTTGCAAAGTTTTTGGCTAAACAGACCGCTTGTGATATGAAAACGGACGCTTATGCGTCCGTTTTGTTTTAGTATTTCCGTTCCATTTCTTCTTTCGTAAACATCATCAGATTTTTATTCCCTTGTAACAGCTGATAATAATAGTCGTAAGCCAATACATTTTGCACATATCCACGGGTTTCTAAAAAGGGGATGGAAGCAATAAATTCATCCATAGCAAGCGTGCCATTTGCTCTTTCTAACCAACGAACGACACGATGTGGGCCTGCATTATAGGCTGATGCAATCAAGATTCGATTGTTCGGATATTTGGCATTAAGTTCAGCCAAATGGGCTGTGCCTAACATAATATTTTTAAAGGGATCGGTTAGATCTCTTTCTCCCGCATAGACTAATTGGCTCTCTTTAGCCGTTTGGCTTGCAGTTGTTGGGAGCATTTGCATTAAGCCAACCGCATTAGCATGAGAGCGAGCTTGGAAATTCCATGCACTTTCTTGACGAGCAATCGCCATGGCAAAGGTTTTTGTAATCGATTTATCTTTTAGGTTAAGATCAAACCAATCGGAATAAGCATTCGGTAAGCGAAGTGGTAAATAATCCCACGCCTTCGCTTGAATCGTGCCTTCGACACTTAAGTCATACCAATCCAGTTTTAATGCAAAGGCACTTAATGCAATTTTTTCGTCAAAACTGACCGCTTGTAATAAGTCAATCCAAGCAAGTCTTGCTTGACTAAAGCGTTTTAATTCACGTAATTCTGTAATGCGATCAATCTGCGGCTTAAAAGAGGCAAGTTGGCTTTCTGTAAGTGAGAGTGCTTCAGGTAAAGTCGGTTGATAGTCTTTGCCGAGAGCTTGTGCTGCAAGCATTGGATAGAATCCACGCTCTTTGGCGAGTTCTGTAAGTAAGTTTTGCTGAAGCGCAGGGTAGGACTTCGCAAGCCAATATCGCCATTCAACTTTCGCTTTGCCTTCGTCACTGAGAATCTCAAGCCACTCCTTAAGATCGCTTTTTTGCCAAATTGCCATACGTAAACGGCGTTCAGTAAGGTTGTCGGCTTTTAGGGTTTTGAGTTGATCATCTCTCCATAATTGGAAAATTAGGTCATTATTATCAAATAATCGACTAATAAAACTGATTTTCCATGTGTTTAATTCTTCAGGTGTGAGTTGCCATTTCTCAGCCCAAGTTTGATAGCGAGAAAAATCAGGTTTTTCCATCTGTTCAGGTAAGGTACGGATAAACTTAGTAAAACTGGAAACAACGAGTTGTTTATTTTGGCTGACAAGCGGTTGGTTGTCGGCAAAATTTTGCAAATAGCTTGGATTATCTAGCAGTTTTTGCACTTCGTTTAACCATATCGCTAATTCAGCATCTTGGTTATTGGTAATAAGATCATTCAGTGCTGTCTTATTTTCAGATGAAAATAAGTTGATTGCTTTTTGTGTCACCTTTTCAGCCGTTTTTAACCCTTTATCACGCCAATAGGCTTCTAATCCAGTGCAAGTAGAAGGTAAATTGCCTTGAGTAAGCCAAAGTGGTTCAAATTGAGCGACGAGTTGATCCATTTCGATAGATGTTGTTGCGGAGCTATTACCTGCTTGCTCTGCTTCTGGATTCGGTTGAAGTTGCTCTGCGAGTAGCTGATATTGAGCCCCAAGTACTCTACATTGATTCTCTACACCATCCGCCGTGACTTTTTTGCTGTACTCTACTAATTCCGCCCATTTTTGCTGTTGATAAAGCCTTTCAATAGGGCGTTGGCTTAACTTATTTCGTTTAGCGGTATTTGGATATTGATTTGTAAATTGACTAATTTCATCAACCGTTGCTTGATTGGCTTTCATTTTAGTTTTCAGCAATGCCCAAGCCATTTCTTCTTGCAATGGATAGCCATTGAGTGTTGTTTGGAGCTGGTTGATAATGGTTAATAGCGGTGCTGAAAGTGTGCCTGATCGTTCTGCAGTTTGCAGTAACGATTCAAATTGAAGGAAATTTTCACGTTGTGCTTGACGGATTTTTTCATCTTGTTGTATTTGGTGAAGCCACTCTTGTTTAAGTTGTTGTACTTCGGCTTCATTATACATTTTAGATGTCGGTGTCTGATTTGCCCAAAGAGAAGGGCTAGCGATAAAGAGAGCTAAAACGGTTTTTTTCCACATAAATGATTTATCCTGTTGTATTCTTTCTTTGATTTAGAATACAAAAACCGCTTGAAGTTTCAAACAACAAGCGGTCTTTTTCATGAATATTTTACAAATTATTCTTCAATCACAACTTTTGCAATGTAATCTAAATTACGGTAGCGTTGTGCGTAGTCAATGCCATAACCAACAACAAACTCATCTGGAATCGCAAACCCAACCCATTCCACAGGTACATCAATTTCACGGCGAGATGGTTTATCGAGTAATGTACAAATTGCTAATGATGTAGGCTCACGTAGATTAAGAATATCGCGAACTTTGCTTAACGTGAAACCAGTATCAATAATATCTTCAACGATAAGTACGTCTTTTCCTTGAATTTCACTGTCTAAGTCTTTAAGAATTTTGACATCACGGCTTGATTCTGTGCTTAATCCATAGCTAGATGCCGTTAAGAAATCAATTTCTACGGGAAGGTCGAGATGACGAACTAAATCAGCCATAAACATGAATGAACCACGTAACAATCCTACAACGACAAGGCTTTGACTATTTTTATGGTGATAGTGATGATTGATCTCTTTAGCAAGTTCAATAATACGTTGTTGAACTTCTTCAGATGAAATGAGCGTTTCAATGTGATGCTTTTTCATAAATCAGCCTAAATAAATGGCACGCCCTAAAGGATTCGAACCTTTGACCCACGCCTTAGAAGGGCGTTGCTCTATCCAGCTGAGCTAAGGGCGCAAATACAATTAATTAAAAGGGAAGTTAATATGGAAAGGAGTGGTCGGCGAGATAGGATTTGAACCTACGACCCACTGGTCCCAAACCAGTTGCGCTACCAAGCTGCGCTACTCGCCGCCGTAAATGTGGTTCGCATTATAGATTATTTCTTTTTTAGGTCAATAAGTTTTTGATTAATATAAATTAAATGACTGTTCTTTGAACATTACTGTAATTGGGGCTTACCTAAAAGTTTTTTTTTTGAGAAAATAGCAAACGATTTCTAATTTTCATCCTTAGGAGAATCTATGGTCGCACAAGTCATTTCGGGTAATTCGCTTGCTACAAAAATTAAAGGGGAAATTGCAGCTCAAATATCATTAAATCTCGCACAAGGTAAGCGTGCACCTGGGTTAGCGGTGATTTTAGTCGGAGCAGATCCTGCATCTCAAGTATATGTTGGAAGTAAGCGTAAAAGTTGTGCAGAGGTGGGGATAGAGTCTAAATCCTATGACTTGCCAGAAAATACTTCAGAACAAGCGCTTTTAGATTTAATTGAAAAATTAAACCAAGATGAAACCGTAGATGGTATTTTAGTGCAGTTACCATTACCAAAACAGATTGATTCTACCAAAGTGATCGAAGCGATCCGTCCAGACAAAGATGTTGATGGTTTCCATCCTTATAATGTTGGGCGTTTGTGCCAACGTATTCCAACTTTAAGAGCTTGTACTCCTTATGGTGTGATGAAATTATTAGAAACTACTGGTGTGAGTCTTTATGGAAAACATGCCGTTATTGTTGGTGCATCGAATATTGTCGGCAGACCAATGGCATTGGAATTATTATTAGGCGGTTGTACGGTAACGGTAACACATCGTTTTACACAAGATTTAGAAAGCCATATAAGACAAGCAGATATTTTAGTCGTAGCGGTCGGTAAGCCAAAATTTATCCCTGGTGATTGGGTTAAAGAAGGGGCGATTGTTATTGATGTGGGAATTAATCGCCTCGACGGTAAATTAGTTGGTGATGTGGATTATGATGTTGCATCTCAAAAAGCGAGTTTTATTACGCCTGTCCCTGGTGGCGTTGGGCCTATGACTGTCGCAATGTTGATGCAAAATACCCTACAAGCCTATCATGTGCATTTGAGTCAGTAAAAGAGAGTAAAAAAGCTAAGTCTTTCGACTTAGCTTTTTTGTTATCCTTATTTTGCTAAGAAATTCATAAAGGCTGTAATCGTCCCTAAGTTGATAATATCGACAAAGAATGCTCCAACAAGCGGTACGATTAGGAACGCTTTATGCGAAGGACCGAAGGTTTCTGTCACAGATTGCATATTCGCGACCGCAGTTGGTGTTGCACCTAAGCCAAAACCACAATGGCCTGCAGCAAGGATTGCCGCATCATAGTTACTGCCCATGACTCTAAAGGTCACAAAATAGGCATAAACGATCATAACAACCGTTTGTACTAATAGGATGATTAACATCGATCCTGCAAGCCCTGCTAATTCCCATAATTTGATACTCATTAATGCAATCGCAAGGAATAAACTTAATGAGGCATTACCAAATACGTCAATAGCGCGATCAAACATATCAAATTTAAAGACAAGGGTGAGTATATTACGTAAGAGTACACCAAATCCTAATGCCCAAACGAATTGTGGTAATCCTGAATCAGGAAATACTTTTACCATAACAGAAGAAAAAGCCAAACAAGCTGCAAAAAGTGCCATGGTTTCAATGGTTGATGTAGCGGTAATTAAGCGAACATTATCGGCATCTTCAAAGGTATCGCCAGCATATTTATGTTCTACGGTTTCAACTTTGGCATTCTGTTTTGTCGGAGAAATTTTCATATTATTCACTAAACGACGAGCAACAGGACCGCCAATTAAACCACCAGCGACTAAGCCAAATGTGGCAGAAGCCATTGCCATTTCCATCGCACCAACCACACCATGTTTTTCTGCAAACACAGTTGCCCAAGTTGCACCTGTACCATGTCCTCCAGTAAGCGTAATAGAACCAGTAATCAGCCCAACAAGAGGATCTAAACCTAGCAAGCTTGCTAAGGCAACACCCACGCCATTTTGAATAATAATAAATACACTTACTACAATTAAGAAAATGATTAACGGAATACCGCCTTGTTTTAATCGAGAAAAATCAGCAGAGAGTCCGATTGATGAGAAAAAGGCTAGCATAAAAGCCGTTTGAAGCGAGGATTCAAATTTGAATGTAATTCCAGCAAATTTATAAAGGCAGAAAATAATTGAGGCAGCAAATAAGCCCCCTGCTACAGCTTCTGGGATATTAAAATCTTGTAAGAATTTGATTTTATTAACAAAAACTCGACCAACTAATAATACGAGTGTTGCTGCAATAAGAGTGTGATAACCGTTTAATACGATCGGTTCCATTTCATTACTCCTTTTGTTATAAAAATGAAAGGCGGGAATACTAGTACAAATTATTATATGTGTCAAAAAGGTGGGAAATAAGGTTAATTTTTATCAAGAGCGGAATAAAACACCAAAAACAGTCCTATTTTTTGAGTTAGATCTCATTTTTTCGTTGATAGCTTTGGTAGAATTTGCCCAGTTCTATTTTTATTGTGAGGCTTATATGAGCGAAATTGCGTTAACAGTTAGCCTATTATCCCTAGTTGCAGTGATTGGCTTATGGATAGGGCATATAAAGGTACGAGGCGTGAGTCTCGGGATTGGCGGTGTGTTATTTGGGGGAATTTTTGTTTCTCATTTTATGACACAGTATGGTATCAAATTAGATGCCCATACACTCCATTTTATTCAAGAGTTTGGTTTGATTCTCTTCGTTTATACGATTGGTATTCAAGTCGGTCCTGGTTTTTTTGCATCGTTGAGACAATCAGGCTTAAAACTTAATGCTTTCGCATTGATGATTGTGGGATTAAGCGGGGTTCTTGTGATTTTATTACATAAACTCTTCAATATTCCTTTACCTGTCATTCTAGGGATTTTCTCTGGCGCGGTCACTAATACGCCGTCTTTGGGGGCTGGTCAACAAATTTTAGCTGAATTAGGCGGTGATGCATCTACATCTGTGATGGGCATGGCTTATGCGATTGCGTATCCATTTGGTATTGTGGGTATTTTACTGGCAATGTGGTTAGTTCGTATTGCATTTAAAATTAATGTGGATAAAGAAGCGGACGAATTCGATTCTGCATCAAATAGTAAAAAAGAAGGATTAAGTACTTTAAATGTACGAGTGACAAATCCCAATATTAATGGTTTGATGTTAAAAGAATTACCTGATTTTGAGTTACATGATGTGGTTTATTCTCGTTTAAAACGCGGAGAGGAGCTTTTTGTTCCTAAAGTCGAAACTCGGATTCAAGTAGGGGATATTTTACATATTGTTGGTGAGAAGGGAACATTGCGTAAAATGCAACTTATTCTAGGCGAAGAGGTGAATGTTTCTGTATCAACGAAAGGAACAATGTATAAAAATGAACGAGCCGTTGTGACGAATGAGAAGGTGTTTGGTAAGCAAATTCGTCAGTTGATGTTAAAGGGGAAATACGATGTGGTGATTTCTCGTTTAAACCGTGCTGGTGTTGAATTAGTTCCAAATGGACAAATGACTTTACAGTTTGGTGATGTATTGAATCTTGTTGGTCGTCAAGAAGACATTGATGCGGTAATGTCGATTATCGGCAATGCTCAACAGAAATTACAACAAGTACAAATGTTACCTATCTTTATTGGGATTGGGCTTGGTGTATTATTAGGCTCTATTCCAATTTATATTCCAGGGTTCCCTGTGGCATTAAAATTAGGCTTAGCGGGTGGACCTTTAGTTGTCGCATTAATCTTGGCGCGAATTGGTAGTTTTGGAAAGCTCTATTGGTTTATGCCACCAAGTGCAAACTTGGCACTACGTGAAATTGGGATTGTCCTTTTCCTCGCGGTTGTTGGATGGAAAGCGGGGGGTAATTTCGTCAATACGCTATTGAGCAATGAAGGTTTATCTTGGATCTTCTATGGTGCGTTAATTACCTTTATTCCACTCATTATTACTGCGGTAGTTGCACGTATTTATGGCAAACTTAACTATTTAAGCTTATGTGGTTTACTCGCGGGTTCAATGACAGACCCGCCAGCACTTGCTTTTGCGAATGCGATTAAAGAAAACAATGGTGCAGCAGCATTGTCCTATGCAACGGTTTATCCTTTGGTGATGTTCTGTCGGATTATCTTGCCACAAATTTTAGCGATTTTATTGTGGGTTGCGGGCTAGTTAAAAAAGCACAATTAAAGGGAACAAGCGGTGAGTTTGTTCCCTTTTTTTACACATTACATCCAACCTAATTGTTTTAAAATAACGATGCCTAAACTCGTTGTGAACATTGAACCTAAATTGGTGAGTGCGATAAGGTTGGCTGAGGCAGTCGCATCACCACCAAAATGTCTCACCATCGCATAACTTGCGGCAGCAACAGGGGTTGATGAAATAAGAAATAAAATACCGATGGACATTGCGGGTAAATCGAAGACAAACTTACCTAATATTACCATAAGTAATGGCGCGATAAGTAATCTTCCGATGCTCGCTATAATGACGATTCGGCTAATTTTTAATGCTTTTTTATCGCTTTGTTTAAGTAATTTAAGTTGTTTGAAATTTAGGCTTGCCCCCGCACAAATCAGCGCTAGGGGGAGAGCGATATTCGCAAGATAATCGCCTGTTCGTATCACAGTCTTGGGAATAGCTACCTCTAATTTACTCAAAATAATTCCAAGTACAATCGCGATAATCAGCGGATTTTTCAGAATAGATTTTATGATCTTGATTACACTTAATTTCCCATCACTGAGTGAATTGGTTAAGGTAATGACGGCAAGCACATTAAATAATAGCGTAATACAGGCTGTATAAACCGAAGCGGGTGCAACGGCAGGCGAACCGTATGCATTGATGCAAAGTGCAAGCCCTAAAATACCGCTGTTAGCACGAAAGAGTCCTTGCACAAAGATTCCACGATATGCTCGATCATCAATAAAGCGTAGAGCAAGCAGTTCGCCTCCAAAATAGATAATCAGTGTGCCAATCACCCCCGCACCAACAAGCCATATTTGACTGGAGTAATCGGTCGGTTCTTTGACTACATTGACAAAAAGTAGAGCAGGGAGAGCGATATTAAATACCAGTTTAGAAGCCACTTCGCAGAAATGATCGTCGATCATTTTTTTACGGCGTAATGCAATACCCAATAATAACATGAGAATTGTCGGGAGCGTTACGCTGGCACTAAAAAGTAAAGCTTCAATAAACATGGTCATCCTTATGATAACGACAAGCGGTCAGATGATGCCATTTTTTTGCAAAAAATTGTTGTGATCTGACCGCTTGTAAACTAACAAAAATGATAGATAAGTTTAGTAAGGAGTTCTCTTGTTGGTTCAATAAACTTCGCATCTAAATACTCATCAGGCTGGTGGGCTTGTTCAATAGAACCAGGGCCTAATACGAGCGTTGGGCAAAGCTGTTGAATGAAAGGCGCTTCGGTACAATAATTTACCGCATCACATTTTTCGTCGAGCAATTTTTCTACAACTTGTACAACTTGGGCAGAGTGTTCACATTCATAACCCGGTATGCCAGCGTGTAGCGCTTGGATTTGAATGCGATCTCCCCATTGTTCAATTAAAGGCGCAAGATGTTGGCGTAGTAGATCTTCTAAATCTTGTACCGCTAAGTTCGGTAACGGTCGCATATCAAGTTGAAGTTCACAACAAGCACAAATGCGGTTAATGGCATCACCGCCGTGGATATTACCGAAATTCATGGTCGGATAAGGCACTTTAAATAACGCATTGTGGTATTTGTGTTTCAATTCATCGCGCATTTTCATCAAATTACCTGTCACTTGATGCATGATTTCAATGGCGTTAATTCCTTTATCTGGATCGCTTGAATGGCCTGATTGCCCAATAATGCGAACAGCTTCTCCCATATGTCCTTTGTGGGCTCGAATAGGTTTAAGGGAGGTTGGTTCACCAATAATCGCACAATCAGGGCGAATATGGGCGTGTTGAGCAAAAGTTCTTGCACCAAGCATCGTCGTTTCTTCATCCGCTGTTGCGAGAATACGCAGAGGTTTATTGAGCTTTTTGAGATCAATTTGACTGATAGCATCCACCACAAAGGCAAAGAAGCCCTTCATATCCGCCGTGCCTAGACCGTAGAATTTGCCCTCTTTCTCCGTTAAATGAAAGGGATTAAAACTCCAACGTCCTTCATCATAAGGGACGGTATCGGTATGCCCTGCAAGCAGTAAACCACCTTCGCCTTCCCCATAGGTTGCGAGTAGGTTGTATTTTTGACGGCTACCTTCAACGGCAATGATCTCTGTTTTAAAGCCAAAATCACTTAGCCAATGAGCAAGTAACTCAATTAATGCTTTATTAGAAATATCATATTTTTCTTCAAGGCTACTAATAGTTGGAATTTGAATTAATTGACGATAACGTTCAATAAACGGCAAGGTATTTTTCATCTATTTTCCTTATTTAAAATGGCAAAACCAATCGCAACTTCCCAGATAAATAAGCTGTAAAGGCTAACTCGTTCCAATAATGCTAAGTAAGGAAGTTCTATCCATAAACTGATGGTAATCGCACAGGCACCAATCACTCCTGCAATTAAGCTATAACGTTTTAATTTTTGCAAGTGAGGTTGAATCATTCCCAAACCGGATGCAATCATGGCTAAGTTTCCGCATAAATAGGTTAAAGAGGCTCCCATATTTTGTAGTCCTCCAAGGGTATATTTGCCTCCCTGTGAACTAAAAATAAGGATAGCGCCACAGCTGAAGAGCAATGAAAACAAGATACCTAACAATCTAAAACGGCGTGCAGTGATTTGTGTTACCCCAATGAGATAAATAAAGATAAACAGACATCCTTGCACTAAAAATGCCATTTTCATCGAAAAGTAGAGTCGTGAAAGATGAACTTCTTTTCCATCAATAATCGTGCCTGCGGGCTGCAATAACTCAAGGGGAGTATGGCGAACATAGGCAGGGAGAGAAACATCACTAAACAAAATTGTAATGAATTCAGCAAAGAAATAATAAAGTGCTATAAAAACAGACATCACCGCAGTTAATTTAATGATTCCGCTGACAGAATGACGCACACAAGGGTACATCAAAAAGGGATAAAAGCGGACACCAAAAGAGCCACTGGTAAAATAATCTTCAATGGTTTGATAATGGTGAGATAACCATTGCCAAATCGTGCTTAATTTAGAAAATTTCATGGGATAAAAACGTAGAAAGTTATTTCGTTAAAATACGAAGTTAAAGATAACAGATATCTACGTAATGTATCATAAATTGACATAATGGCTAGAATTTAGGAAAAATAGTTTGTTATTTTTTATTAAAAAACGTATTATAGACGTCTAGATGGAAAAACTTCCAAAGTGAATTTCTTACAAGCGGTTAGTTTTTACTATTTTTTTGCAAGATCTTACCGCTTGTATTACATATCATATTTAATAAAATCAATAGGATAACAAATGGCTATTAACTTATTTACCTCGGAATCTGTATCAGAAGGTCACCCAGATAAAATCGCAGACCAAATTTCAGATGCAGTATTAGACGAAATTCTCAAACAAGACCCAAAAGCACGCGTGGCGTGTGAAACCTACGTAAAAACAGGTATGGCACTTGTAGGCGGTGAGATCACCACTTCTGCTTGGGTGGATATTGAAAACTTAACTCGCCAAGTGATTTGCGACATCGGCTATACCCATTCAGATATGGGCTTTGATGCTCATTCTTGTGCGGTATTAAATGCTATCGGTAAACAATCGCCAGATATCAATCAAGGTGTGGACCGTGCTAACCCGTTAGAGCAAGGTGCAGGCGACCAAGGGATTATGTTCGGTTATGCAACGAACGAAACCGAAGTGTTAATGCCGGCTCCAATCACTTACGCTCATCGCTTAATGGAACAACAATCGAAAGTGCGTAAATCAGGCAAATTAGATTGGTTACGCCCAGATGCGAAAAGCCAATTAACCTTTATTTACGAAGATAACAAAATTAAAGGTATTGATGCTGTGGTGCTTTCTACTCAACATGCTGAACATGTTGATCAAAAAACCGTGTTTGAAGGTGTGATGGAAGAGATCATCAAGCCAGTATTGCCAAGCGAATGGTTAAGTCAAAATACCAAATACTTTATCAACCCAACAGGTCGTTTCGTCATCGGCGGTCCAATGGGCGACTGTGGTTTAACAGGCCGTAAAATTATCGTTGATACCTACGGCGGTGCAGCGCGTCACGGTGGTGGTGCCTTCTCTGGTAAAGATCCGTCAAAAGTTGACCGCTCAGCTGCTTACGCTGCACGTTATGTAGCAAAAAATATCGTAGCTGCTGGTTTAGCAGATCGTTGTGAGATTCAACTTTCTTATGCGATCGGTATTGCAGAGCCGACATCAATCATGGTGGAAACCTTTGGTACGGGTAAAGTGAGCAATGAAGTGTTAGTCCGTTTAGTGCGTGAACACTTTGATTTACGCCCATACGGCTTAATCAAAATGCTAGATTTAATCCGTCCGATTTATCGTGAAACCGCCGCTTACGGACACTTTGGTCGAGAGCATTTCCCTTGGGAAAAAACGGATAAAGCGGAAGCATTAAGAGCGGATGCGAAATAAGTCATATCATCAATGGGCGAACAATTAGGTTCGCCCTTTTCTTACGCCTATGTTCGACACTCACATACATTTGGATCAATATTCAGAATCGCAGATCCGTCATATCATAAAAAACCCAAAACTGGCAGGTGTGCTTGCGGTCGCGACAGATTTATCCAGTAGCCAACGTTTATTAGCGCTTAAACGGCAATTTCCACGCATTCATATCGCAGCAGGTTTTCACCCTGAACAACCTTTGCCCTCATCTTTAGAACAACAACAGCTTTTTGAGTGGATTGCAAAAAATCATCAAGATCTGACCGCTTGCGGTGAAGTTGGCTTGCCTCATTATCTAAAACGTGAGCAGCCGGATTTGGATTATCAGCCTTATATTGAACTTTTAGAACGATTTATCGTGCTCTGCAAGCGGTACGATTTGCCGATAAATTTGCATATCGTTTATGATGATACGGAAATTGCCCTTGATCTGTTAGCAAAACATCAAATTCAAAAAGCCCATTTTCACTGGTTTAAGGCGAGTGATAAATGGCTAAACGAATTGTTAAAAACATCTTATTTTGTCAGTGTAAACCCTGATGTGTTAACCAATCCGAAAGTGCAGAGAGTCGTGGAGAGTTTTCCGTTGGAGCGAATCATGGTTGAAACGGACGGGCCTTGGCAACATCAACATTTTTTACCCATTCATATCACAGAGCAACTTTCTGCCACAATCCAAAAAATAGCCTCACTCAAACAGATGCCGTATGATTTTGTTTCAAGACAAATCTATCTAAATTCGATTTCTTTTTATTCAATTAAGTAAAATTTTGTGATCTCTTTCACATTTTCTCTTGAAATCCCCTTGACAATCCCAATTTATAGTTTCGTCAAACGAGAGTAATCTCGAAGTCAGAACATTTAATAACAGAATTTAGAGGAAACTATGAATATTGATAAATTTACCAGCAAGTTTCAGTCAGCGATTGCGGATGCACAATCCTTAGCCGTTGGCAAAGATAATCCCTATATTGAGCCAGCCCATTTAATGCTTGCCTTGTTAAAGCAAAATGATGGCTCAATCACACCGCTTGTTACCAGTTTAAATGTGCAACCTAACCGTTTAATCAGTGAACTTGATGGCATTATTAGCCGTTTGCCACAGGTGCAAGGGGGCAATACTCAACCATCGCAACAGCTGATCCGTCTGTTAAATCAATGCGATAAATTGTCGCAACAGTTTGGTGATAGCTTTATTTCATCAGAGCTGTTTGTACTTGCGGCACTTGAAGATAACGGTGATTTAGGCAAGTTATTGAAAAACTTAGGTTTAACCAAAGAGAAGGTGACAGCCGCTATTCAACAAATTCGTGGAGGGGAGAGCGTGAATAATCAAAATGCAGAAGAAACGAGACAAGCGTTACAAAAATATACCATTGATTTAACTGAACGGGCTAAAGCAGGCAAACTTGACCCTGTGATCGGGCGTGATGAAGAGATCCGCCGCACGGTGCAAGTGTTGCAACGCCGTACTAAAAATAACCCTGTGCTTATTGGTGAACCTGGTGTAGGGAAAACGGCGATTGTCGAAGGTTTAGCACAACGTATTGTCAATGGCGAAGTGCCTGAGGGTTTGAAGAATAAACGGGTTTTATCGCTTGATATGGGAGCGTTAATTGCAGGGGCAAAATACCGTGGTGAGTTTGAAGAACGTTTGAAAGCGGTATTAAATGAACTTGCCAAAGAAGAAGGGCAAGTGATCCTGTTTATTGATGAAATTCATACGATGGTCGGTGCAGGTAAAACCGATGGAGCGATGGACGCAGGTAACTTGTTGAAACCGTCCCTTGCCCGTGGTGAGTTGCACTGTGTTGGAGCGACAACTTTAGATGAATATCGTCAGTATATTGAAAAAGATGCGGCTCTGGAGCGTCGTTTCCAGAAAGTGTTGGTCGATGAGCCGACGGTGGAAGATACGATTGCGATTTTGCGTGGTTTGAAAGAACGTTATGAAATTCACCATCACGTTCAAATTACCGACCCTGCGATTGTAGCGGCAGCAACCCTTTCGCATCGCTATATTTCAGATCGTCAGTTACCCGATAAAGCGATTGATTTAATTGATGAAGCGGCTTCCAGCTTGCGTATGGAAATTGACTCTAAACCGGAGCCGTTAGATAAACTTGAACGCCGTATCATTCAGTTGAAATTAGAGCGTCAAGCGTTACAGAAAGAAGAAGATGAAGCCAGCCGTCAGCGTCTTGCAAAATTAGACGAGGATCTGACCGCTCGTGAACGTGAATATGCGGAGCTGGAAGAAGTATGGAAAGCAGAAAAGTCCGCTCTATTAGGCACGCAACACATTAAAACTGAGTTGGAAAATGCTCGAATTGAAATGGATAAGGCTCGCCGTGAGAATAACTTTGAGAAAATGTCAGAGTTGCAATACGGCAAAATTCCGGCTCTCGAAAAACAGTTGCAAGAAGCGGTAAAGCGTGAAGAAGAAGGCAGTGAAAATCACCTGCTTCGCACCAAAGTGACCGATGAAGAAATTGCCGAAGTGCTTTCTAAAGCCACAGGTATCCCTGTATCCAAAATGATGGAGGGGGAAAAAGAGAAACTATTGCGAATGGAAGAAGTGCTACACAAACGGGTAATCGGTCAAAGTGAAGCCGTTGATGCGGTGGCAAATGCGATCCGCCGTAGTCGTGCAGGCTTGTCTGATCCAAATCGCCCTATCGGTTCATTCCTATTCTTAGGACCGACAGGCGTAGGGAAAACAGAGCTTTGTAAAACATTAGCCAACTTCCTATTTGACGACCAAGATGCAATGGTGCGGATCGACATGTCCGAATTTATGGAAAAACACAGTGTATCTCGCTTAGTCGGTGCACCACCGGGATATGTCGGCTATGAAGAAGGCGGATATTTAACCGAAGCGGTTCGCCGTCGTCCATATTCCGTCGTATTGCTCGATGAAGTGGAAAAAGCTCACCCAGATGTGTTCAACATTTTATTGCAGGTGCTTGATGATGGTCGCTTAACTGACGGGCAAGGTCGCACGGTGGATTTCCGTAATACTGTCGTCATTATGACATCAAACTTAGGTTCGCACTTAATTCAAGAGAATGCGGAAAATATGAGTTACGATGAAATGAAAACTATCGTGATGAATGTGGTTGGACAACATTTCCGCCCTGAATTTATCAACCGTATTGATGAAACTGTGGTGTTCCACCCATTAGATAAAGAAAATATTCGTGCGATTGCCAGAATTCAGCTTGAACGTTTAATTAAACGTATGGCGGAACGTGGCTATGAAGTGACGGTGACCGATGAGGCAGTTGATCATATCGGCGAAGCAGGCTTTGACCCACTCTTTGGAGCAAGACCGCTTAAACGTGCAATTCAGCAAGAGCTTGAAAACACCTTGGCACAGCAAATTCTCTCCGGCAAATTGTTGCCGAATAGTCCTGTGACAGTGGATTATCAAGAGGGAAGAGTTGTAGCAACCCAATAGTGCTATTTATATGATATCCCCTCCTCGTGAGGGGATTTTTTTGCAAAAAATTGAGCAAAACTGACCGCTTGCGATTCGTCATGATTGAAATAGGCGAAGTCGATTTATATCAACAGATAAGGCTGCAAATAGGTACTTTGATTGTTCACTGACTAACGAACGAAAAAGATCAGGAAACTGTGAAAAAAGCTGTCGGATCTATCGATCATCGTTCAGCCTCTTTTTTACCTGTGTTGGGGCAAGGTGAAGGTTTATTGTTAGGCGTGGATTTTCCTTTCCCAATGAAAGTAAAAATTAAAATGCCTGAATTTAAACCTGAATCAAGAAGTGCTTCTTTTTCTAAAGTTTGGAAAAAGAACGAATAACAGCTTTCTATTCAGTAATAAAATGTCATCTGAAATTAAGTTTCAGATGGCATTTCTTACAGCTATGTCAATAAAAATTCGCCAATATGCTGATGCACAATGCCATCAATATTATCCTGCCAAAAATCGTCCATGGTTATCACATATTTTGGGTAGTTATCTGCAATGGCTTGCAAAGGCGAAAATTCACGCTGAACGGTTTGTTCGCTTTCCAATTTATATGCCACTTGGATATAAATTTTTTCGTTTTGTTTTTGGGCGATAAAGTCAATTTCTTGCGTACCCAATTTGCCAATATACACTTGATAGCCACGGCGTTTGAGTTCTAAATAAACCAAATTTTCCAAAATGCCCGAAATCAAACTGGTGCGAAAACCCATTGTGGCGTAAAGCAAGGACACATCGCCCAAATAAAATTTTTCTTGGGTTTTCAAAATCTCTTTGCCTTTAATATCAAATCGTTCAACACGGTGCAAAATAAAGGCACTTTCTAATGCTTTCAAATAATTATAAACGGTATTTAAATCCACTTTTCGTTGTTGGCTTTTGAAATAATCCGCTACATTTTTGCCTGAAAACGTGTTGCCGATATTATCAAAAGCATATTTCACAATGCGTTCCAATAGCTCCACATCGCGAATTTTGTGGCGTTGCACCGTGTCTCGCAAAATCACAGACGCATAAATATCTTGCACGATTTTATAAACGGTTTCGGTTTCATAATTGGCGGTATGTACCATTGGGAAACCGCCTTTGCGTAGATACTCATTGAAAAGTGCGGTAGGATTTTGTATGGTTTGCTGTGTGTAGCCTGCCTTAAAATCCAAAAATTCTTGATACGACAGCGTAAAAATTGGAATTTCCACATAACGCCCAGCGAGATAAGTCGCCAGTTCGGACGACAACAAATGTGAGTTTGAACCTGTGATATATAGGTCAAGGTTGAAATCCACCATAAAGGCATTCACCGCCTTTTCCCAATCCGCCACTTCCTGAATTTCATCAAGCAAAAGATAGTATTTGTCTGTGGTCTGAATTTTTTCTTTCACTAAAGCATAGAGCTTATCGGCGGTTTTAAAATCAGCAAAAGCAAAACTTTCAAAGTTGATATGAATAATGTGCTGTTCCGCAATGCCTTGTGCCAATAATTCCGCTTGCAACAGTTTGATAACCGTTGATTTTCCTGAACGGCGAATGCCTGTAATCACTTTGATTAAAGGCATATTGATAAAGAGTTTCAGTTGTTTGAGATAGTTTGGGCGCTTAATCATCTTTAATAACTTTTTGCTTATATTCATAATTTCAAGATGATTTTATCATTTATTTATGGTTATAACCATAAAAACTTAAAACATATAAATATTTTTATGGGAATAACCTAAACACAAAGTGATGAAGTTTGAGAAAGACTTTCAAAATCTCACCGTTCTTTACTTTTACTATCTAACTTTTTCTATGGTTCTAAATTTCGACTTTCCTTGTGTTACCGAATAAACTTAAGTTGTAATTATGTTGGTGCAAAATACATAGCTTGATTTACTCTCTTTTTCCGTTTACAATTCAAACATTGATTTTGTTGTAATGACAATGGGGCATAATAAATGCAATTCTTAGGAGATGTTGCAAATATCCAAACAGGTTTTTTGTTTCGAGCAAAAGTGCCTGAAGATCCGAACGGCAATGTGGTTGTAGTGCAAATGAAAGATTGTTCATTTTTTGATGGCATAGCTTGGAATAACTGTGTTCGTACAAAGCTGGATAAAGTGAAAGAAAGTGATTGGCTTAAAAAGGGAGATATTTTGCTTGCCACAAGGGGCAACAATTATCAGCCGATTTTTGTTGAGTTTTCCCAGCAAGATTTACCCTCGGTTGCGTCCCCTCATTTTTTTGTTATTCGTCCTAAAAATGCGGAAATCTTACCTGAATATCTGCAATGGTGGCTGAATTTGAAACAAAGCCAAAAGTATCTTATTCAAAATATTGAAGGCTCGACAACCAAAAGTTTACGTCTTCCTGTCTTGGCAGAATTGTCGATAAAAATACCGTCTTTAGCAAAACAAAACGTTATCGTACAAATGGCAAAAACACTCGATCAGGAGCGAAAAACCTTGCAAAAACTTATTGAAAATAATGAAAAGTTGATGAATGCCCTAGCCCAAGAGTTAATTTCACCGTAGGAGAAGAACAATGAACGAATTAACCCAAACCTTTGAAAGTATTAAACACATTGATGATCAAGGAAATGAATTTTGGTCAGCACGAGAGTTATATTTATTACTAGACTATTCTGAATGGCGAAATTTTACAAAGGTCATTGATAAAGCAATGAAAGCATGTGAAAGCAGTCATATCAAGGTCTCTTCCCATTTTGTTGAAGCCAACAAAATGGTTCAATTAGGTGTCGGTACTCAACGCCAAGTCAGAGATTTTCTGCTCTCTCGCTATGCATGCTATCTTATCGTACAAAACGGCGATCCGTCTAAACCTGTTATTGCAGCTGGTCAAACCTATTTTGCCGTGCAAACACGCCGTCAAGAATTGGCTGATGAAGAACAATTTAAACAACTTCAAGAAGATCAAAAACGTTTATATTTGCGTAACGAATTGAAAGAACATAATAAACAACTAGTTGAAACAGCACAAAAAGCAGGCGTTGAAAGCAACTTGGACTTTGCTATTTTCCAAAATTACGGCTACAAAGGGCTTTATGGTGGATTGGATAATAAAGCTATTCATGCTCGCAAAGGGTTACAGAAAAATGAAAAAATTTTAGATCATATGGGTTCAACGGAGCTTGCCGCTAACCTATTCCGAGCCACGCAAACGGAAGAAAAACTACGTAGAGATAATATTCAGACGAAACAGGAAGCCAACCAAACCCATTTTGATGTAGGTAAAAAAGTTCGTCAAACTATTCAAGAACTTGGTGGTACAATGCCCGAAGATTTACCGACACCAGACAAAAGCATTAAAAACCTTGAAAATCATCAGAAAAAACTCACTAATAAGGAATAACCGATGTCCATTAACCAAGACGATATTAACAAAGCCCTGTGGTCTGCTTGCGATACCTTCCGTGGCACGATAAGCCCGGATACCTATAAAGATTTCATCTTAACGATGCTGTTTTTGAAATACATTTCAGACGTATGGCAAGACCATTATCAACAATATCAAGCGGAATACGGTGATGTGCCTGAATTGATTGAAGAAATGATGAAACAGGAGCGATTTGTATTGCCACCGCACGCTAATTTTTACCGCTTGTATGAGCAGCGGTTTGAAGCAGGTAATGGTGAACGTATCGATCAGGCGTTGCATGCCATTGAAGAAGCCAACGGCACCAAACTCAAAGATGCGGGCAAAAGTGTTTTCCAAGACATTTCCTTTAACACCGATAAATTGGGCGAAGAAAAGCAGAAAAACACTATTTTGCGTGAGTTGTTGGAAGATTTCGCCAAACCTGAATTGGATTTGAAACCAAGCAAAGTCGGCACGTTGGATATTATCGGCAATGCTTACGAATATTTGATTAAAAACTTTGCTGCAAGCGGTGGGCAAAAGGCAGGGGAATTTTATACACCACCTGAAGTATCGGATTTAATTGCCGAACTGCTCGACCCACAAATGGGCGACAGCATTTGTGATCCTGCTTGTGGTTCCGGTTCGCTGTTGATGAAGTGCGGTCAAAAAGTGGTGAAAAATCACCAAAGCAAAAATTATGCCTTATACGGACAAGAAGCGATTGGCTCAACGTGGTCGTTGGCAAAAATGAATATGTTTTTGCACAGTGAAGATAATCATCGCATTGAATGGGGCGATACCATTCGCAATCCGAAATTATTGGACAGCAACGGCGAATTGATTACCTTTGATATCGTTACCGCTAATCCACCGTTTTCATTGGATAAATGGGGTTATGACGAGGTTAGCCAAGATCGTTTTCAACGTTTTGAGCGTGGTTTGCCGCCGAAAACAAAAGGTGATTATGCGTTTATCTCACATATGATTAAAACGCTCAAAGAGAAAACGGGCAGAATGGGCGTGGTTGTACCGCACGGTGTGCTGTTCCGTGGGGCTGCCGAGGGTAAAATTCGTCAAAAATTGATTGATGAAAACCTACTAGATGCTGTGATCGGTTTGCCAGAAAAACTGTTCTATGGCACGGGTATTCCAGCGGCAATTCTGATTTTCCGTAAAAACAAAACGGACGACACTGTGCTGTTTATTGACGCCGGTAACGAGTTTAAGCCGGGTAAAAATCAAAATACGCTTACTGCGGAAAACATCGAAAAAATCGTCCGCACTTACCGCTCACGACAAGCGGTGGAAAAATACGCCTTTGTTGCCACTCTCGCCGATATTCAACAAAACGATTACAACCTGAATATCCCACGTTATGTGGATACCTTTGAAGAAGAACAGCTGATCGACTTGCACCAAGTCCGCATCGAAAGAATGCAGTTAAAACAGCAGTTGGCGGAGTTGGAAACTAAAATGGAAGGATATTTGAGGGAGTTGGGGTATTGATGGAATAAACATCAATGCATAAAAATTGAACAAGCTCCTGACATCGGGAACTTGTTTAAAGTCTTACAAGCGGTTGGGTTTTAAAAATTTTTGTAAGGTTAAAATATTTTTAATAACCCTAAAAAGCGAAAAGCCTTGATGAAACCCACCAAGACTATAACGCCGACCAAGCACCCTCGATCCACTTAGGGGTATTTTAAATGAAATGCGAGCCTTGTGTAAACAAAATTTACAGGGAATTAGGAAATAGTATATAGATGCTATTTCAAATTGATATATACAGCGGTTAAATTTTAAGAAAATTTTGCAAATTGGGAAAAGTGAATGAAGAAGTTGAAAGATGGGTGGAAAAATATTCATTTAAAGGATATTTTGAGTGATGATATTCGTAATGGTTATTCTCCACTACCTGCTGAGAATGAAACGGGCTATTGGGTGCTGGGGCTTGGTGCATTAACAGATAATGGATTGAATAAAGATGAGATTAAACCAGTTCATTTTGAAAAAAGAGTTGAAAAATCACTTCTAGAATTTGGGGATTTTTTGGTTAGTCGTTCAAATACACCGGATAAAGTCGGACGTTCAATTTTATTTAAAAATGAAATAATTAATTGTTCATATCCTGATTTAATGATGAGATTTAGAATAAATGAAACACTGGCTTATCCCTATTTTATTGAGCAATATTTAAAAACAAAATCCATTCGAGCATATTTTTCAAATAGTGCGTCAGGCAGCAGTAAGAGTATGGTAAAAATAAACAAATCCATTTTGGAGAAAACACCATTATTACTTCCACCACTAGAAGAACAAATCCAAATCGCCGAAACCCTTTCAACGTGGGATAACGCTATTCAAACCACAGAGAAACTGCTTGAAAATAGCCGACAGCAGAAAAAGGCGTTAATGCAGAGGTTGTTGAAAGGAAATGATTGGCTACAAGCAGATTTAGCAGAATTAGCCGTAATCTCTAAAGGTTCTCAGCTCAATAAGAATACACTTTTGGATAATGGACAATATGCTGTTATTAACGGTGGAATTGAACCTTCAGGCTACACAGATAAGTTTAATACAGAAAGCCACACTATTACTATCAGTGAAGGTGGAAATTCTTGTGGCTATATTGGCTTTCAAAAAGAAAAATTTTGGTGTGGTGGACATTGTTACGCTTTAAGTAATTTAAAAATAAATTGTTTATTTTTATATCAATTATTAAAATATAACGAAGAAAATATTATGCGTTTAAGAGTAGGAAGCGGACTTCCGAATATTCAGAAAAAAGCTCTTGAAAGCTTTTCCCTGTCTTATCCGCAGGATATTAACGAACAACAAAAAATCGCCGAAATTCTTTCAACTGCAGATCAAGAGATCGAAACATTACAACGGAAATTGGAGTGTTTGAAATTGGAGAAAGGGGCGTTGATGCAGAGATTATTAAGGGATGGTTATGAATAAATTAGAAGCAATAAATAAAATAGAAAAATTAATCCAAAGAGCTATTCCATTAAAATCAATCGAAATGTTTAGTGAAGATTTTAATAAGTGGAAAAGAGATTCATCTATTGCAATAGGTTATATTTTTGGAAATGATTCAAAACATCAAAAAGAATTTGAAAAAATAAGTTATACACTGAGGATCTTTCTGACTGATACCCCAGACTATGAATTCCAAAATGCTTATGTTAATGGTCTTAATAAGGCAATCACGATTCTTCAATCAATGAAATCAGAAATTTCTGAATTTTGGTCAGATGATTGTGATGATTCAAAACAAGATCACTCGCTGAACAACATACAATTAATTATTAATCGTTTTCATCAAGTCGCGAGACAATTAAGATCTAGGTATTCAGATAGAAACACACTTGAAATAGAAGATGAATACGATGTCCAAGATTTGTTTCATTCATTATTAAAATTATATTTTGATGATGTGAGAGCTGAAGAATGGACTCCGAGCTATGCAGGTGGAGCTTCTCGAACTGATTTTCTATTGAAAAATGAAAATATTGTCATAGAAATTAAGAAAACAAGACGGAGTTTAAAAGCAAAAGAGTTAGGAGAGCAGTTAATTGTAGATGCTGTGCGTTATCAATCACATCCTGATTGCGATACCTTAATCTGCTTTGTTTATGATCCTGAAGGAATTATAGGAAATCCCAAAGGTATTGAAAATGATTTAACAAGAGAATTTGATGGAGTTCCTGTTTATACTTACATTAGACCTGAATAGAAAAGGAGATATTTATGATTTATATGGCTAATTTAGAAATTTTATATAACGATATGAGCAATCATAATATTGATGTTCAGATATATAATATTGTTAGTGGAGCTATTGGTTTCAACGTGTGTTTTTCTATCAATGAAAATCCCTTTATTTTGGCATTAACATCAAGAACAGAAACTCCAGAGTTTTTTAAATTCTCTGTTAATCAATATTTTGAAATTCAAGATTCACTTGATAACCCTACTTATAGACGGTTAGCTGCATTACTTAATCAAGGTGGTTTTCAGACTTTTTATCCAAATACATTTTTTAATAATATCAATGAACAAACGCCTATACAATCAGCAAATAGACCAAATAATCAAGATATTCTTGCTATCCGACAAGATATTACCGAGCAACGAGATAGACCTTATTTTAACACCTGGAGACATCACCAAAATAGTGGACACCATGTAACGGATGAAAATAAAGCAAAAACCCTAGCACTATTAGGGCGTGAAGCTTATGAATATTCATGTCGTAATAATGCATCATCTGTATGGAGTGTAGAGCCAATTAATCGATAGGAAATAACTATTATGTTCCAAACTACATTTTCACCCACCCTCGAAAAACACACTTCCAAACTCCCAGCCATTCTGTTGTTACACAACCTTGGCTGGCAGTATCTTTCTCCTAAGCAAGCCTTAGCTTATCGTGGGGGAATGGTGATGAATGTGGTGTTGGACGTGGTGTTGCGGGAGGTATTGAGCCAACGTACGATTTCGTATCTTGGGCAAGAGCGTGCGTTGTCGGCGAAGGCGGTGGATAATTTAGTGACGGAGCTGACCAGCCCTAAGTTAAATGAAAGTCTGGTGGGGGCGAATGAGCATTTTTATAATCATCTGTTATACGGCATTACCGTTACCGAATTTATTGACGGTAAGAAAATCAGTTGCACCGTGCCGATTATTGACTGGGAAAACCCTGAAAACAATCGGTTTCATTTTACCGAAGAATTTAGCGTAGCGAACGCTAACGGTTCATCAGTGCGTACGCCCGATTTAGTCTGTTTTGTTAATGGCTTGCCGCTGGTGGTGATTGAAGCCAAACGCCCAGACGGCAAACCGAAAAGTACCATTGAAGAAGGCATTTCTCAACATTTACGCAATCAACGCCCTACCGAAATTCCCCACCTTTTTGCCTATGCCCAACTGTTGTTAGCCGTTAATGGTTATGACGGGCGTTATGCCACTTGTGCGACCCCTGCTAAATTTTGGGCGGCGTGGCGTGAGGAAGAACAATCCGAGTTGGAAATGAGCCAACTCAAAAACCTTGCAATTTCAACCGAAAATCTGACCGCTCTTTTGCCAAAATCCGAAGATCAGGCGTGGTATCAACAACTTACCGCTCAGGGAAAACTGGCGGTAACAGGGCAAGATAGCTTGCTGATTAGCCTGTTACGAAAAGATCGTTTGTTTGAGATGATCCGTTATTTCAGTCTGTTTGATCGCAAATCGCACAGCCGTATTGTCGCCCGTTATCCGCAAGTGTTTGGGGTGAAACGCTTAATTGAACGGGTAATGTCACAAAGCGAAAAAGGGGCGAGAAACGGCGGTGTGATTTGGCACACCACAGGTTCGGGCAAGTCGTTTACGATGGTCTTTTTCTCGAAAGCCTTATTGCTCCACCCTGCCCTAAAACAGTGCCGAATTATCGTGGTGACGGATCGGGTGGATTTAGAACATCAGTTGAGCAGTACTTTTTATAACAGTGGCGAACTGGCGACCAAGCGAGATCGTAAAAATGCAATGGCAACCACCGGCAAGCGATTAGCCGAGCAAATCGGTTCCGGTAATGAACGCATTATTTTTTCGTTAATGCAGAAATTTAACACGGCAATTAACCAAGCGGAATGTTTTAACCCGAGTGCGAATATTATAGTGCTGATTGATGAAGGACATCGCACGCAAGGCGGCGAAAATCATATGGCAATGCGGCGAGCCTTGCCTAATGCGGCTTTTGTTGCTTTTACCGGTACGCCGTTGTTAAAAGATGATGAAACCACACAAAAATTCGGCAACATCATTCACGCTTATACGATGCAACGAGCGGTGGAAGATAAGGCGGTAACGCCATTGCTTTATGAAGAGCGGATCCCTGAATTGTCGGTGAATGAACAGGCGATTGATAACTGGTTTGAGCGAATTACCAAGTCGTTAAACGAAGGGCAAAAAGCGGATCTAAAACGCAAATTTTCGCGTAAAGGGCAGATTTATCAAGCTGACGATCGTATTCATTTGATTGCGTTGGATATTGCGGAACATTTGGCGAATAAAATTCCGCAAGGCTTAAAAGGTCAGCTGGCGTGTGAAAGCAAAAAAGAGGCAATTCGTTATCAGCGGTATTTGAATGAGATCGGCTTGTTTGAAAGTGCAGTGGTGATTAGTCCGCCTGATAGCCGTGAAGGGAATACGCAGCTTGACGAACAGGCAAGTGATGAAGTGGTGCGTTGGTGGGCTGCCAACGTGCAAGGCGATGAAGAAAGTTATACTCAGCAAGTGTTAAGCCGTTTTGCCGATCCTGATAGTCCATTGCGTTTGTTAATTGTGGTGGATAAATTGCTCACGGGCTTTGACGAGCCAAGCAATGCGGTGTTGTACATTGATAAGCCGTTAAAACAGCATAACCTTATTCAAGCAATTGCAAGGGTAAATCGCTTGCATAAACAAAAAGAGTACGGATTGTTGGTGGATTATCGGGGCATTTTAAAAGAGCTGGACACAACCATTGCCAAATACCAAGATTTAGCTAACCGAACACAAGGCGGTTATGCCATTGAGGATTTGGCTGGGCTTTATCGTTCAATGCAAAGCGAATATCTGCGTTTGCCGAGTTTGTATCAAGCACTTTGGGCGATGTTTGCCGAGGTTGAAAATAAAATGGATCTTGAGCAACTTCGCCGCAAACTTATTCCAAATATGCAACTCGACCCGACAAGCGGTCTGTTTTTCGATAAAAACAGCAAAATACGAGATGATTTTTACCGTGCCTTAACCGCCTTTAACCGCTGTTTACAAGTGGCGTTGCAATCGGAAACTTTTTATCAGGACAAAAACTTTACCGATGCCGACCGCACTTTATATAAAAACACCTCCGCCTTTTTTGCCCAACTTCGCCGTTTAGCACAGCAGGACGCCGGCGAGCAAGTGGATTATCGCGAATATGCCCATCAAGTTGAGCAGTTAATTGATAAGCACGTGGTTGCCTTAGGCGTAAAAGAAGCAGACGGCATTTATGCGGTCAATAAAATGGGCAAAACGGAATATCAAACGTGGAACGACACCAAAACACGCAACGAAGCCGATAAAATTCGCTCTCGTATTGCTCGTAGCCTTGAGATTGATTTTGACAACGATCCTTATGCCAAAGCCCGTTTTTCCGAATTATTGCAGCAAGCCATTGAAGAAGCCGAAGCCTTGTTCGAGCACCCGATAAAACAGTATTTGCTGTTTAAAGAATTTGAAGAACAAATGGCGGAACGTAAATTGCCCGATATTCCCGACCGCTTTGGCGGCAACTATACGGCACAAGCCTATTTCGGCGTATTTAAAACGGTCTTGCCTGAAACCCTGTCGCAAGGCGAAGGCTTTTGGGTGGATTTGGCATTTGAGATCGATCAGGTGGTTTTACGCTGTTTGAGCGAACACTCTATCAACCTAGAACAAGTGGAAAAAGACATTCGCAAGCAGTTGCTGCCTATGATGTTTAAAATTTGCCAAGCCAACGGCAGCGGTATGTTGCAAGCCAAAGAGATTGTCGAACGGATAGTACAAATTGTACGGGTTGGGCGTGCAAATGGATAAGTTTGATAGCGTTATCATTCCTTATGGCGACCAACATTTTACCGTTCGCTTGGTCAAGAATGCCAAATATAAACGGCTACGCCTAACCGTGCAGCCCACGGGCGACATTATTGCTTATGTGCCGCCACAAGCGGTCAGAAATAAGCTGATTTTTGCCATTAGCAAACAAAGTCAATGGATTGCCGACCAGTTGCAATTTTTTCAACAAAACCCACCGCTTGTTGAACGGCAATATATCAGCGGCGAAAGTCATCGTTATTTAGGGCGACAATATCTGTTAAAAGTGTACGAAACACCAGATAAACCCAATCAAGTTCGTTTATGGCGTGGGCAATTGGAGGTATCTGTGCGAGAAAAAACGACACGACAAGTTCAACAATGTTTGGATAAATGGTATCGACAAAAAGCCAAACAGATTTTTGCCGAACGTTTAAATTGGCTGCTACCGCAAACCTTTTGGGTTACGACAATCCCTCACATTCGCTTACGCACAATGGAAACCCGTTGGGGAAGTTGCTCCGTTCAAGGCTCACTATGCCTTAACCCCCACCTAATCAAAGCCCCGAAAGAGTGCATTGATTATGTGATTTTGCACGAACTCTGCCACTTCGCCGAACACAACCACAGCGAACGTTTTTATCGATTAATGGGGCAAGTGATGCCGCAGTGGAAGGAAGTGAAGACGAGGCTGGATAGGGTGGTTTAGGGGGGGATAAACAAGCGGTGGGATTTTGAGAGAAATTTGCAAATTGGAAAAATTTCGCAAAATCTGACCGCACTTTATAAAAAAATAAAAGTAAATGCTGTTTGAATGTAAGTCCAAACAGCATTTTCCTTATCCCATCAATCAATTCCTGCGTGCTTTTCACATAGTCAATCCTAGGAATGTTATTGCCCAAACACCTTCCAAAACGGCACAACATCAATAATTTTTTCATCTACAATCATCTTATCTTCCTGATCAAAAGTGATAATCATGCCTTGTTCAAAATGGAAGAAATTCATTGCGTCAATCAATCCATCACGTTCACGAGCGATATTTTCCGCACTGAGTTGCCAGCAAACTTGAATAAGTTGTACGGGCGAGCTGTTTTTACATACCACAAAATCGCATTCTTTGTTGTTTTCGTTGTAATAATACAGCTCTGAAAATTGTCTTCTTAACGCCCAAAATACTGCATTTTCTAGCTTTATTCCTTGATCTTGAGTGAAAGACGGGCTGATGACACGCTGCAATCCATTGTCTATAAAATAGGCTTTGCGTGGGTTGGCAAGCTGTGTTTTGTAAGAATAGGAAAACTTCGGTAGCAAGCTGATCACATAGGCTTGCTCTAAATGCGAGAGATATTCCTGCACAGTGGCGGTGCTTTTGACTTCAAGGCTCTGTTTGAGTTTGCTGGCGGTAATCAAATTGCCCACGTTGCCAGCTAAGAAAAGCAGCAAACGCTTCATTGAACGCTCATCACGAATACCAAAACGCACGATAATATCGCGATACAAAATGTCGTTGATAAGTGCATTCAAAATCTCGTCTTCATTAAATTGCAAATATTGCGGAAAACCGCCTAGATGAAGATAATCCGCTACGGCATCGGCATTTTTTTCTTTGCCAAGAAACTCGCAAAACTCCAAAAAAGAGAAAGGGAAAAGCTCACGGCTAATGTGTCGCCCTGTGAGTTTTGTACCGAGTTCACGACTTAATAAAGAGGCATTTGAACCTGTTACCACCACTTGATAGCCCTGATCGAGCTTGCCTCGCACATAAACTTCCCAGCCCTCGATAATCTGAATTTCATCAAAATAAAGCGTTTGGATTTGAGTATTTTCAGCAATAATTTCATCGAGCAACGCAAAATCGTTAAACTCAAAATTAAAGAGTTGCGGCGTGTCAAAATTGAGAAAGAGATAACTGTTTTCTGTTTGTTTTTCAATAAGTTGTGCTAACAATGTACTTTTTCCGCTACGGCGAATGCCCGACACAACCAAAGCAAAATCAGGTAACACTTTAATACTACTAAGCATTTGACGTGGGTATGTTTTTTGTTCCAACAACTTACTCTGCTGAGTTTGAATGGCTTGTTTGATCTCGGTTTTTAATAACATTTTATATCCCAACAAATTGTTTAATGCTAGTGAACAAAACTATTCAATAGTAACAAACAAAAGCGTTTAATACTAATGAATGGATTTTATACCTAAAAATGAATTGATTCAAATGGAAAAATGTTTGTGGGTCATTGTGTCGCTAAAATCTTTTAACTACACAGTTCATCTCATAAAGAAAAGCGGTGGGATTTGAAAAGAAATTTGCAAACTGAAAAAACTTCGCAAAATCCGACCGCTCTTCACTTTTGCAGTATTATGTAGCATTTGCACAAACAGTTGCTACTTCTTTAACGTCAAACAGAAACTTTCGTCAATTAGCTCATAGAGCAACACTATCATTGATTTTGTGCTAGTGTCTTATTACTTCTTGATACAACATTTTTTATATTTTTTCCCACTGCCACAAAGACAAGGATCATTTCTCCCGACTTTTCTTTTTGGCTTTTCTGTTTGAGAAAAAGATGTAATTCTATTAGAAAAAGGAAATATCCCACATTTTCTATCCATTTCATCAGATTGCTGCCATTTATAAATTTTATTTACCCCAAATCGTACTTGAGCATTATCTATGTCAATGGCAATCCCAAACCAACGATCCGATTTGTGTTTATACTTTCTTATTTCACAATGACTATTTAATGTTTGGATTGCTACATCATCAGGCTCATTTGTGCAGTGAATTATTAAACCACAAGAATGATTCTCATCAAAGGTTAACGTAAGATCATGTAACTTTCTATCATTAGAACTAGCTTTCTGAATTTTACAAATATTTTCATTTAACACAGATACTGTATTTTCACCTATCATCAATAATTCAAAACCCAAATCAATAACATTGGAATTTGGATTTTTTCAATGTCTTTGATTAATTTATCGAAAAATGTTCCTTGATATTTGGTTAATATTCCTTCAGGGTAAATACTGTTTGATAAACCCGCTCTACGAGATAACATAGCTAAATCTAGCTCAGAATTTAGATCATCCCCTAAATGTAGCACTATATTTTCTTTATCTAGATACAAATTATTACTTAGATGATAAGCAAGAATCGTTAACTCATGATTAGAATGAATTTTATCTCCATATAAGACTCTGCGATTTATATAGCTCAAGAAATAGAGAGGAGTTTGTAGCATTTCAGTAATCACATCTAAAGTGAAAATATCTATTACAAAAGCTGGCTTTATTATTGAATGTACTTTTTGCTGTAGAAAATTTCTAGCCTGTGTTGCTAGTGCGGGGTAATGATCAGAAACAATAGAAAGAGGATATATTTCGGCAAAATTTCTACAAATATTTAGTTCTTCCCCGGAGAATAAGAACAACCTATTTCTAGGATTTAGAAGTAAGTTTCCACATTCAATAGCTTGATCATAAGATGCTTGAATAGCTTTTTTAAAATCATCTTGTAAAGCATCATCATTCCCTTTACGAGCAGCTATAGTTAACTTTTTTGCTTTAGCTTGCAATATAATTGCTCTATTACCAAAGACAACGAGTACGTCAATCTCACCTAATTTATTGCTATTGTTATCTCTTATTTCAATATTTTTAAATACATTCTTCTCACCAAAAACATCTTTCAACCGGGCATAAGAAAAATCTTCCGTAAACATTCCTCTATGTTCCATCGCCTTGTTTTTATAAGCATTATCTTGGTTAAACCAAAAGAATGGTGTTTCATATAATGCCTCCAACAAGCTATAATATTGAAAAAGAAGAAATTCACCATTTCCCAGAGGTAAAATTGGATATGCATTAGTAATATTAAAATCATTTATATTTTTAATATCTGGATAATCTAAATATTTTGGTAAGCTAAATGAATAAATAATTTTTTCTATAGTTTCCTCATCTATATTAGTTTTAGATTTAATATCTTGAACAGAGAAAATATATCCATCTAAAATAGTCCAATTATCTAGAGGCTTATATCTCATAGATAGTAATGTATTTTGTATTTTCTCTAATTGTATCTTTTCTAAAGACAAAACAACCTGATAAAGTTTTTCTACCGAATACCCTTTATTATTGATAAACCATTCATCATCATAGCTATATTTAATTCTTGACAATTCTCTGTATTGAAAGTGATATGCAGATTCGCTGCTATAAAATATAGGCTCTCGTAGCACCTGACCTGAACGCATATATTCTTGAAATTTATCAATTGAATTCAAACAGCCTTCTAAATGTAAATTAGTCTTCATCATTGATAAATGTAATTCTTCTAGTAAGTATTCTGTTTTATCTATAGTTTCTTGAAATAATTCAGGCTTAGGAATTGTTAAATCAAGTGTTTTTTGGCACATTAGACCAATTAGCAAAGATATTTCATTTCGGATTAATCGAGTTTTATTATATTGCCCTAAAATATCATCTGCAGTCACTTCGTCAGAACTAGAAAAAACAGAATTATCCCTAAAACAAAAAGATGCTACTATATGAGCATATCCAGGTTGTTGACATAATTTTTTCAACTCTTCAAAAATAATAGCTTCATTTCTAACATCATCTATTGGTAACATTATTTTATCCTTATAATATAACAATATGTAAAGTTATCAGTTTACTACCATTTTACATATTATTAATCATCGTAATTTAGAAAATTTATACCACGTTTCTAAGATATTTATTTTTGATTATTATAATTTTGTGGAATATAAAATCTCCCGTCAGTAAGCGATCGTTTTCGCAAAACATTTTGCAGCATGACCGCTCTTTTATTATTCCCCTTTCAACAAACGGTCAAAATCGCTTTCAAAATTTTGGTCTTGAATAACACGATATTTTTCAAACTCGCTTAAAGCGTGAGCTTTGGCGATTTCGGCGGTAACTTTGCCGGCATCTTGCAACACGGCTCGATCAGTGGCGTCTAAAAAGCGGTTGAGTCTGGTTTCCCAATCTTGCATTGTCATCGGAATTTGACGTAATGCCATATCTTCTGCCATATCCAAATAAGCAGATACCAACCGTTGCAGTTGAGCCAATTCGTTGTCGGATAAATAATTTTTCGCTACCACCACATCAAAAGGATAAATTTTGCCCTGTGGTGCGTCTTTCCAAGTGGTCAAGCCCATATTCGGCTTGCTGGCGTTTGCTCGTTCCACAATCAATTCTGCGGCGGTATGACCGTGAATTGCCCAATGCAACTTATTTTGCACCGTGGCAAAAAAGCGTTTGGTTGCTGTGGCGGTGCGGTCGTAATCAATGGAAGTTGCATAAATATCGGTGATTTTTTGGTAAAACTTGCGTTCCGACAGGCGAATTTCTCGGATACGGGCAAGTTGTTCTTCAAAATACTTTTTGCCTAAACGAGTGCCGTCATTTTTCAATCGTTCATCGTCCATCGCAAAGCCTTTGATGGTGTAGGTTTGAATAATCTCGGTCGCCCATTTGCGAAACTGCACCGCTCGCTCGGAATTGACTTTATAGCCCACGGCAATAATCGCTGAAAGATTATAGTGTTTGGTCTGGTAATTTTTACCGTCATCGGCAGTTATTCGAAAATTTCTAATAACTGAATTTTCTGATAACTCATTATCATCAAAGACTTTTTTTAGGTGATAGTTAATCGTAGGCACTTCAACATCATAAAGCTGCCCCATCATTTTTTGGCTCAGCCAGACATTTTCGTCCGCATAAATGGCATTGACTTGGCTCTCACCTGTGGCAGTCATAAAGGTGAGATATTCCGCCACCGAAGAAACAATTTCCGATTTGGTCATACAAACTCCTTAACTGAAATCTTGTTTAGTCTAATGGCATTTGCAATGTTGGCAAAGGGAAAAGAGCATTTTTTCGATGCAGATCGCAAAAATTTGTGAAAATTCGACCGCACTTCCCCCACTACTTCACCATCGGCTCAACCCGATCCCCTGCGTTAATCAATGTACCTGCCTTTTGCACCACTTGTTCGCCAACTTTCAAGCCTGATAGGATTTCGGCTGTGCCTTGATTGACTTCTCCTAGGCTAATCGGGCGGCGTTCTATTTGTTGATTGCGATTGACCACCATCACAAAGGCGGTTCCGTCTGCGTTGAAATTGACCGCACTTAAAGGCAAAGTGGTTGGGGCTTGCATTTCGGGCAGTTTGATGATGGCTGTGGCTGGTGTGCCGAGCGTGATTTGAGCTGGGGTTTGCAGCTGAATACGCACTTTGCCTGTACGACTTGTTTGGTCGATTTGGGAAGAAAGCAAGCGAATTTGACCGCTTGTCGTTTGGTCAAGCACTTGAATTTCCGCCTGCAAGCCTGTTTTGAGCAAAGATAGGTCTTCCGCACTGGCATCAACGGTAACTTCTAACTCGCCATTGCGTGCAAGATGAAACAAGGCATTGCTGTCCGTTAAATTGCCCACTTCGGCACGGCGTTGCGTGATAATGCCGTCTGCGGGGGCAAGCACCTCGGCTTTTTTGTGTTGATAACGGCTATCGTCAAGCTGTGCCTGCACCTGAGCGATTTCCGCATTCGCCGCCTGAACCACCGCACGAGCCGCACGAGCTTTCACCTGTTGTTGCTCCAATTCCTGACGGCTTATGGCATCGCTTTTCATCAAGGTTTGATAACGTTTCAGCGTAGCTTCCGCCTCGGTTAAAGCGGATTGCTGCGAAACCAAATTCGCCTTAGCTCGCTGTAAATTCGCATCATTCTGACGCAACTGCGATTGCACATTACTTGTTTCTAGCGTGGCTAAAACCTGCCCTTTTTTAACCACATCGCCCACTTCTACATTGACTGTTTGAATTTGCAAACCAAGCAACGCCGTTCCAACAGCAACATCTTCTTTCGCCGTAATCGAGCCTGAAAGACGCAACGTCTGCGTTAATGTGGCAGGTTGCACCTGAACCACATTTACTTTCATTAATGCTGTTTCAGCTTGTTCACTGTTTTGCTCTTGGCAAGCGGTTAGAAATAAGATGGGTAAGGCAGATAATAAAATCAATTTTTTCATTTTAAAGTCTCAAAAGTTACTAGTTTGTAGTATTATTCGTTATTTTTAAGACCAAATTAAGTAAGTTTTAAGACTGTTTTTGTCTTGCATTTTTATTTTCTTCCGTTAAAATAACCGCACTTTTGGTCATTTTTAGGACTTTAAACAATGAGCAACTTCGACAAACTAGGCAAACAAATCAGTGAAGTAGATGCCACAATGGACGCTTGGATCTCCAAATTAGGCTTGGGTTATAACCATTTTGCGGTGTTGTATTCGTTGGCAGCGGCGGAAAGTGGGCAATGTACGCAAAAGCAAATTTGCGATGAATGGCTGTTGCCGAAACAGACGGTGTTTAACGTGTGCAAGGAGTATAAGGAAAAAGGCTGGATTGAATTTAGCGAAAGTGCGGTGGATAAACGGGAAAAAATGATGCGTTTAACCGCAGACGGCAAGGAGAAGGCGGAACCGGTTTGGCAGGCGACACAGCAGTTGGCGGATAAAACTTTTGCAAAATTAGGCGAGAAAAAGACCGCTCAATTGTTTGCTTTGTTGGCGGAGTTTTGCACGGTTTGCCGTGAGCAAATCGATAAAGCGGATACGGTGGCTTGATGTCCTTAGAAAATCTTGAACCGACCTTTGAGCCAACCCTTGCACCAACAATGCTCCGTTCGCTCAAAACCCTTGCTTTGCAACATAAAAAGCGACTGTTCGCCACATTCGGCTTGGTAGCGGCGGAAAATCTGCTGTTGTTGATTTATCCTTTGGTGGGCAGTTTTGCGGTGAATGCGGTGCTAAACGGGCAACTGGTTTCCGCTCTCGCTTATGCCTTGATGGTGCTGATTATTTGGGGCGTGGGGGCGGCTCGCCGTGCGGTGGACACACGAGCCTTCACTCGCATTTACACGGAACTTGCCGTGCCGGTGATTTTGAACCAGCGGATTAAAGGCATTGATACTTCAACCACCACCGCTCGTGTGGCGTTGTCCCGTGAGTTTGTGAATTTCTTTGAACACCATTTGCCGACCTTGATTACCTCGGCGTTTTCGATTATCGGGGCGGTGCTGATGTTGCTGTTGATTGAATTTTGGTCGGGCGTGGTGGCATTGTTGATTGTGGTTGGCTTTGGCTTGCTGTTGCCCCATTATGTGAAGGTCAATGACCGTCTGTATTTCAAGCTCAACAACCGCCTTGAAAAAGAAGTGGATCGGGTGGAACGTGCCAAAAACAGCGAACTGATTAAACATTATCGCTTGGTGGAACGTTTCCGTGTGCTAATTTCCAACCGAGAAGCGTTCAGTTTTTTGTGTATCGGCGTGGCAATGTGTGTGCTGTTTGGCGTAACGCTCACGGTTTTAACCCTAAAACAAGGCGTTACCGCAGGGCATATTTATGCGGTGATTACTTATCTTTGGACCTTCGCCATCAGCCTTGATGATGCACCAAGATTGGTGGAAGAATTGTCGAAGTTGAAGGATATTGGGAAAAGGGTAGAAGTGGAGTAATACAAGCGGTGCTTTTTCGTTAATTTTTTGTTAAAAAATAATTTTGTTCATCTTGAGTTGTCCTCTTTTCCATGTAGAATAAGGTATCAATAGGTTAAGAAAAAGTTATTTTAACCCATTGATTATTCTTCACCTTTACCAAGAGGGCTTACTATGTCAAACGCAAAAATCACTTATACACTCACCGATGAAGCACCGATGCTGGCGACTTATTCTTTTCTTCCGATTGTTCAAGCCTTTACTGCGGCGGCGGATATTGATGTTGAAACGAAAGATATTTCGCTTGCAGGCCGTATTCTTGCCAATTTATCTGCCTATTTAAAAGAGGAGCAAAAAACGGCAGATGCTTTGGCTGAACTGGGCGAGCTCGCTAAAAAGCCTGAAGCTAACATCATCAAACTGCCAAATATCTCCGCCTCTATTCCTCAATTAAATGCTGCCATTGCTGAATTACAATCCCAAGGTTTTGCCGTACCGAATTATCCAGCTGATCCGAAAACAGAAGAAGAAAAAGCGATCAAAGCAGCCTATGCCAAAGTATTAGGCTCTGCGGTAAATCCTGTATTGCGTGAGGGGAACTCCGACCGCCGAGCACCAAAAGCGGTTAAAAATTATGCAAAGAAAAATCCGCACTCAATGGGTGCTTGGTCAAAAGAGTCTAAAACGAAAGTCGCTCATATGGAATCAGGGGATTTTTACGGTTCAGAACAATCCGTTACCTTACCGATGGATGCAGTAAATGCACAATTTAAAATTGAATTTGTTGCAAAAGACGGTTCGGTAAAAGAGTTGAAAGGCTTGTCAGCGTTGAAAGCCGGCGAGGTGATTGATTCGTCAGTAATGAGTTTATCAGCCTTAAAAACCTTTGTTAAACAGACAAAAGCAGATGCGAAAGCTGCGGGTGTGTTATTTTCTGCACATTTAAAAGCAACGATGATGAAGGTGTCTGATCCGATTATTTTTGGGGCTATTGTTTCGGTCTATTTTGAAGAGGTATTCGGCAAATATGCAGATCTCTTTGCGCAATTAGGCGTGAATCCGAATAACGGCTTGGGTGAGTTGTATGCCAAGATCGCAGGTCATCCGCAAGAAGCCGAAGTAAAAGCGGCGATTGATTCTGCGATTGAAAACGGTCCTTTGATTGCGATGGTGAATTCAGATAAAGGTATTACCAATTTGCATGTTCCGTCTGATGTCATTGTTGACGCTTCAATGCCTGCGATGATCCGGACTTCAGGTCAAATGTGGAATAAAGAGGGCAAACAACAAGATACTTTTGCGCTGATTCCGGATCGTTGCTATGCCGGCGTATATACCGCCGTGATTGAAGATTGTAAAGAAAATGGCGCATTTGATCCGAAAACGATGGGATCTGTTCCGAATGTGGGACTTATGGCACAGAAAGCGGAAGAATATGGCTCGCACGATAAAACTTTCCAAGCTGAAGCTGATGGGGAAATTCGAGTGGTGGATGCTAACGGCAATGTGTATATGAAACATCAGGTGGAAGCCGGTGATATTTTCCGTATGTGCCAAACCAAAGATGCGCCGATTAAAGATTGGGTCAAACTTGCCGTCACTCGTGCTCGTTTATCAGAAACACCAGTGGTTTTCTGGCTTGATGAAAACCGTGCTCACGATCGTGAAATCATCAAAAAAGTAAAAGCCTATTTACCTGAGTTTAATCCTGAGGGGTTAGACATCAGCATTCTTTCACCGGTTGAAGCGTGTAAATTCTCGATTCAACGCATTCGTGAGGGGAAAGACACCATTTCTGCCACAGGTAATGTATTGCGCGACTATTTAACCGACTTATTTCCGATTTTAGAATTAGGCACATCAGCAAAAATGCTTTCGATTGTGCCATTGATGAATGGTGGCGGTTTGTTTGAAACCGGTGCGGGCGGTTCAGCACCAAAACATATCGAACAATTTATTGAAGAAGGTTATTTACGTTGGGACTCTTTAGGTGAATTCTTAGCATTACAAGCCTCTCTTGAGCATATCGCCCAAACTCAAAATAACGCTAAAGCACAAGTATTGGCGGATGCGTTGGATGAAGCAAATGCAAAGTTCCTTGATAACGATAAATCACCGGGGCGTAAATTAGGTACGATTGATAACCGTGGTTCTCACTTCTACCTTGCTATGTACTGGGCGGAAGCCTTAGCCAATCAAAGCAAAGATGCGGAACTTGCAGCAAAATTCCAACCGATTGTAACTGCAATGCAAGCCTCAGAAGCGCAAATCAATGCGGAATTGATTGGCGCACAAGGTAAAGCACAGGCAATTAAAGGTTACTATCAACCTGATTTTAGTGCGACATCACAAGCAATGAGACCATCTCAAACATTAAATGAGATTATTCGTCATATACATCCGTAAATTCATTGACTTTTTTATCATTTATCGCTAATTTGTGGATGTTTTTAGTACAAAAACAATGCGTTATTTATAGGAGATTTTATGCAAGATCGTTTAGTCACTTCCGCAAGAGGTGAATCCCTTCTTAGCACACATAAAGTATTACGTAATACTTACTTTTTACTTGCGTTAACGCTCGCATTTTCTGCGGTTGTTGCGTCTGTCACAATGGCTCTGAACTTACCTCGCTTGCCTTGGTGGGGAATGTTAGTCGGTTTTTATGGCTTACTTTTCTTAACCAATGCAACGGCAAACAGCGCAGCAGGGTTAGCAAGTGTTTTTGCGTTAACAGGCTTCTTAGGTTATAGCTTAGGTCCAATTTTGAATGCCTATATCAGCAACGGCTTAGGCGATGTGGTTGCATTGGCTTTAGGGGCGACTGCGTTAGTGTTCTTTAGCTGTTCTGCTTATGTATTAACTACTAAACGTGATATGTCTTTCTTATCGGGCATGATGATTGCATTGTTTGTGGTGTTATTAGTTGGCATTGTAGCGAATATCTTCTTAGCTATGCCTGCGTTAAGTTTAGCGATCAGTGCATTATTTGTGGTGTTCTCAACGGCTGCAATTTTATATTCGACTAGCAACATTATCCATGGCGGTGAAACCAACTATATCCGTGCAACCGTTGATTTATATGTGTCTATCTACAACCTATTTGTAAGCTTATTACAACTTTTAGGTGTGTTTGGTAGCGACGATTAATTTTTTAATTGACCTTTAAATGCCACATGATTGTGGCATTTTCTATTTATAGTATGACCTATTTTATCGAACTCAATCATCAACAATACCCCACAGACGAACACGGCTATTTAAAAAATTTAGACGACTGGTCGCCTGAACTTGCCGTGATTATTGCTCAAAAAGATAATCTTGAACTTAGCGAAGCCCATTGGGAGATCGTCTATTTTGTGCGAGAATTTTATCAAGAATATAAAACATCCCCAGCAATTCGAATGCTGGTAAAAGCCTTGTCACAGAAATTTGGCGAAGAAAAAGGCAGCAGCCGTTATCTACAACGTTTATTCCCCGAAGGCCCTGCAAAACAGGCAACCAAAATTGCAGGCTTGCCAAAACCTGCGAAATGTTTATAGGAATGAAGATGAACAGCCCACAATCAATTTGTATTTTACGCCTTTCTGCGATTGGTGATGTTTGCCATACCCTTGCTGTCGTGCAAGCCATTCAACGCCAATATCCGCAAGCTGAAATCACTTGGATTATTGGTAAAACGGAGTCGATGTTGATGCAAGGTATCCCGAATGTAACCCTTGTGCCTTATGATAAGAAAACGGGGTGGAAAGGGATTTTGGCGTTATGGAAACAGCTTCGTGACAAGCGGTTCGATTATCTGTTAAATATGCAAACGGCATTGCGTGCGTCTATTTTATCGTTAGGTATTCGAGCAAAACAGAAAGTGGGATTTAATCGAGATCGGGCAAGAGAAGGACAGTGGTTATTTACAAATAAAAAGGTGGAACAGACCGCTTCCCCCCACGTTTTAGACGGTCAGATGATGTTTGCTAAAGCGATAGGTGTGCAAGATCTCCGCCCAACTTGGAACTTGCCTGTGAGTGAAGCAGATTTAGCCTATACGTCACAATTTATTGATAAACAAAGAAAAAATTTAGTCATTGCCCCCTGTTCTAGCAAAAAAGAGAAAGATTGGTCGCCTGAAAATTATGGGCAAATTGCACAGTTTGCATTAGCACAAAACATCAATGTGATTATTGCAGGCTCTCCATCGGCTTATGAGATGGATGTGGCTGCAAAAATTCAACAACTTGTACCGAACAGTCTTAATCTTGCAGGCAAAACCAATTTAAAACAACTTGCTGCATTAATTCGCCAAGCGGATTTGGTGCTATCGTCGGATTCAGGTCCAGCCCATATTGCAACAACTCAAAATACGACGGTGATTGGTCTATACGCCATTCATAACCCACGCCGTACAGGTCCTTATTTAGATTTAGATAAAGTGGTGTCTGTTTATGATCAGGCGGTATTAGAAAGTCGTGGAAAACCTTGGGAACAGTTGCCTTGGGCGACAAGTGCGAAAGGTGATGGGCTGATGGATCGAATTTCAGTAGAGCAGGTGAAACAGAAAATTCAAGATTATTTATAAAATCATTGAAACTTTGCCAATTACGTTGTAAATTAGTTTTGTATTGATTTTTTTACAATTATAGGAAATAAAAATGAACACTGTATTTAATCAGGATAGTTTACACAATGTAAACATTTGTGATGAAAAAGTTTTGCTGACCCCAAAAGGATTAAAACAAGAGTTTCCGTTGTCGGAGCATCTGTGTAAACAGATTGAAGAATCAAGAAAAGTTATCTCAGATATTATTCATAAACGTGATAAACGCCAGCTTATTGTTATCGGTCCTTGTTCCATTCACGATCCTGTATCTGCATTAGAGTATGCCAAAAAATTAAAAGTATTAGCAGATAAAGTGTCAGATAAACTTTACATTGTGATGCGAGTGTACTTTGAAAAACCACGTACTACGGTGGGGTGGAAAGGCTTAATTAATGACCCAAATTTAAACGGCACCTTCGATGTTGAAAAAGGGTTACGTATTGCGCGTAAATTATTGTTGGATTTAGCTGAACTTGGCTTGCCGCTTGCAACGGAAGCCTTAGATCCGATTAGCCCACAATATCTTGCTGATCTGTTTAGTTGGTCAGCGATTGGGGCAAGAACGACAGAATCTCAAACCCATAGAGAAATGGCATCAGGCTTATCAATGGCGGTGGGATTTAAAAACGGCACGGACGGAAATTTGGGCGTGGCGATTAATGCAATGCAGGCTTCTGCAATGGGGCATAGCTTTATTGGGATTAACCAACAGGGGCAAGTGACAGTATTGCAAACCAAAGGCAATCCTGACGGTCACGTTATTTTACGTGGTGGAAAATCCCCGAATTTTGAAGCACAATATGTGCAAGAGTGTGAACAAGCATTACGCAAAGCAGGCTTGCCTGAAGCGATTATGATCGACTGTAGCCACGGCAACTCTAATAAAGATTACCGCCGTCAGCCGTTGGTGGCGGAAAATGTGCTACAACAGCTTGTCGCAGGCAATCAATCTATTATCGGCTTAATGATTGAAAGCCATTTGTTTGCAGGCAATCAATCATCTGAACAACCTTTTGAACAGATGCAATATGGCGTATCTATTACAGATGCTTGTATTGATTGGCAGACAACGGAAACCTTACTAACCGATTTTGCAGAAACCCTAAGAAAGTAGTATGAACCCATTAAATCCTATCCGTGAACAGATCGATCAAGTCGATCAACAGTTAATTGAATTATTGTCAAAACGTCTTTCACTGGTGGCAGAAGTTGGCAAAATTAAGCACCAGCACGGTTTGCCGATTTATGCCCCTGAACGTGAAGCTTCAATGATCGCCGCTCGCCGTCAAGAAGCGGAAAGTCAGGGCGTTCCTGCTGATTTGATTGAAGATGTGTTGCGTCGTCTAATGCGAGAATCTTATGCCAACGAAAATAAACACGGCTTTAAAGCGACAAATGAGCAAGTGCGAAAAATCGTGGTTGTTGGCGGTCGAGGCAAGCTAGGCGGACTGTTTGCTCGTTATTTTGAATTATCGGGCTATTCGGTGGAACGCCTTGATCGAGATGACTGGGAGCAGGCAGAACAGATTATGCACGGAGCGGATTTAGTGGTGGTTTGTGTGCCGATTGCCAACACCTTAGATACCCTTGAGCGTTTACAGCCGTATTTGAACGAACAGATGATCTTAGCTGATCTCACCTCAGTCAAAGCACAGCCGTTAGCGAAGATGTTAGAAGTACATTCTGGAGCCGTTGTCGGACTTCACCCAATGTTTGGACCTGATATTGCAAGTTTTGCTAAACAAGTGATCGCTTGTTGTCACGGGCGTTTTGCCGAACGTTATCAATGGTTGCTTGACCAGATGCGGATTTGGGGGGCGAAGATTGAAGAGATCGATGCCACAGAACACGATCACGCAATGACCTACATTCAAGCACTACGCCACTTTTCCACCTTTGCTTATGGGTTACATTTATCGCAACAAGCGGTCAAATTACCGCAATTACTTGCACTTTCTTCGCCAATTTACCGTTTAGAGCTGGCGATGATCGGTCGTCTATTTGCTCAAGATGCGAAGCTATATGCAGAAATTATTGCCGATAAGCCTGAAAATTTAGATGTCATTGCTTCACTACAACAGAGCTTTGAAAAGAGTTTAGCATTCTTTCAGCAAAATGATAAACAAGGCTTTATTGATGCCTTTGAAAAAGTGCATTGTTGGTTTGGCGATTATTCTGAACAATTCCTTAAAGAGAGCCGTAATTTATTGCAACAGGCGAATGATTTAAGATAGTTCCTATTAGCTACGTGGATAATATTGTTATTTATAGGTGTAATAGACAAAATAAAAGGACTCAACTATGTGGAAACAAAGTTGAGTCCTTGATGTAAATGATAAATTCTTTAGCGTAAAAATGCTGGAATTTTACTTTCGTATTCGGCGATTTTCGCTTCGTGTTGCAAAGTTAAACCGATATTGTCTAAACCGTTTAACAAACAGTGACGACGGAAACTGTCAATTTCAAAAGAGTAGGTTTTGCCGTTTGCCGAAACCGTTTGAGCTTCTAAATCGACGGTAATGGTCGCACCTTCATTCGCTTCAACATATTTGAAAAGCTCATCGACTTCTTCTTCGCTTAAACGCACAGGCAACATTTGGTTATTTAAACTGTTACCATAGAAAATATCGGCAAAACTTGGGGCGATAATAGCTCGAATGCCGTAATCATCTAACGCCCAAGGTGCGTGTTCACGAGAAGAACCACAACCAAAGTTTTCACGAGCCAATAGAATACTCGCCCCTTGATAACGTGGGAAATTCAATACGAAATCAGGATTTGGCTGTTTACCTTCATCATCTAAGAAACGCCACTCGTGGAATAAGTGGGCGCCAAAGCCAACACGCGTTACTTTTTGTAAGAACTGTTTTGGAATAATTGCATCGGTATCGACGTGCGAAGCATCAAGCGGAACAGCTAAACCGGTGTGTTGTTTAAATTCTTTTGCCATTTTCTTATTCCTTAGTGTAATTCTACGTTACGAATATCGACGAATTTACCGTGAACGGCTGCAGCTGCTGCCATTGCAGGGCTAACCAAGTGAGTACGTCCGCCACGACCTTGACGACCTTCAAAGTTACGGTTACTGGTTGAAGCACAGCGTTCGCCCGGCTCTAAACGGTCATTGTTCATTGCCAAACACATTGAGCAACCAGGTTGTCGCCACTCAAAGCCCGCTTCAATAAAGATTTTATCTAAACCTTCTTTTTCCGCTTGTTCACGCACTAAGCCTGAACCTGGTACCACTAAGGCTTGAACACCGTCAGCGACTTTGCGTCCTTTTGCCACAGCGGCTGCTGCACGCAAATCTTCGATTCGAGAGTTAGTGCAAGAGCCGATAAACACTTTATCGATAGCCACATCAGTCAATTTAATACTGTGCGGTAAGCCCATATAAGCTAAGGCTTTTTCCGCCGATTGACGCTCAATCGGATCTGCCATATCGGCAGGGTTCGGGATCGTTTCATTGATACCGATAACGTGTCCTGGGTTTGTTCCCCAAGTAACTTGTGGCTCAATCTCGCTGGCTTCTAAAGTGACCACCGTATCAAATTCTGCCCCTTCGTCTGTATGCAAGGTTTTCCAATAGGCAACGGCGTCGTCCCAATCTTTGCCTTTTGGTGCGGACGGACGACCTTTTAAATAAGCAAAAGTCGTTTCATCTGGTGCAATTAAACCTGATTTTGCACCAAGCTCAATCGCCATATTACACACGGTCATACGACCTTCCATAGATAAATCACGGATCGCTTCACCACAGAACTCAACAACGTGTCCTGTACCGCCAGCCATCGTGGTTTTACCGATAATTGCAAGTACAATATCTTTTGCTGTAATACCTTCACGCACTTTACCACGTACTTCGATTTTCATTTTTTTCGCACGGGCTTGTTTTACTGTTTGGGTTGCAAGCACGTGTTCAACTTCTGATGTACCGATACCAAAGGCTAAAGCACCAAATGCACCGTGTGTTGCCGTATGAGAGTCGCCACATACAATCGTCATACCAGGAAGGGTTAAACCTTGCTCCGGCCCCATAACGTGAACGATCCCTTGATTAATATGGTTAATGTCATAAAGGGTTACGCCAAACTGTTCGGTATTTTTTGCCAGCTCAACCATCTGAATCCGCCCCATTTCGCCTGAACCGCCTAAATCACGGCTATCGGTAGGTACGTTATGATCCATGGTTGCCACTGTTTTGGTCGGCTGACGCACTTCACGCCCCATCGCACGCAAACCGTCAAAGGCTTGCGGTGAAGTCACTTCGTGGACTAAATGGCGGTTGATATAAATTAGAGGAGTTTCACCTTCAGCTTCGTGAACAACGTGGGCATCAAATAATTTTTCGTATAAGGTTTTTTTCATAAGTCCAACTCTCAATTCAAGGTGATACAAGCGGTAGGATTTACAAAATTTTTTGCAAATGCGACCGCTTGTAAATAAGTAAAAGGGAATATAACTTCACTCCCTATAAAAGTAAAATGCTATTTCTTCGTAAAACACCTATTTTTATGCTGTAAGATAAGCTTAAAATTACTATTTATTGCAATGGTATAGCATATTATGCTTTATTATTGGTTTTTTATGGGGTTTAGCTTTATTGGTTTTCATTTATAAGGATTTTTATCATTAAAACCAAAAGAATAAATTTTATGTATTAATAGATAAAAAATATTAAAAAAGGGGCCTTAGCCCCATTGAAATTAGTTATCACGTCTTTGACAAGATAAAAAGTAGTAAGCGATACAACCAATAATAATACAGCTAGCCATGGTATAGAGCATCGGGCGTTCGCTCGTTAAAGGAATATGGGATAACCCCGCACCAATTAATGAACCGATACCAAAGCGGGCAGTACCAGCCACAGCGTTTGCAGTTCCAGCCATTTGCGGATAGCGATCTAAAATGGCTGCCGTAGCATTGCTACCGATAGTTGAAAGCATACCAACAAAGACGGCTACACCGATAGCCATAGGCCATAATCCGAGTTGAAGTGTTGCGGAAATTGCCAGCCAAATTCCTGCTAATAATTGTAGACCTAAGCCGATTTGTAACATTTTTTCTGAGCCAATTTTGGATACGAGGCGACCATTAATAAAAGTCATAATAATGAGTACACCAACGTTTAGCATAAAAAAGTAGCCAAAATGCTCAGAAGAAATGCCAAATAAACCAATATAAACGAGTGAGCCTGAGGTAAGAAAACAGAACATACCAGCAAACGAAAAACCACCAGCTAGAACATAACCGAGCGTGGCTTTATGGGAAATTAATGCAGCAAAATTTTGTAATACTTTTTTGAAGCTGAGAGGCATTCGATTTTCTTTGATTAAGGTTTCAGGTACCTGGATAGCGACAAGGCAAGTACAGATGATCCCCATGATCATTAAAATATAAAAAATAGCATGCCAATGAAACCATTTAGCCACATAGCCACCAACAATAGGGGCAACAAGTGGCGCGACCATGGTAATAATCATGATTGTGGACATCATTTTTGCGAACTGATTGCGATCAAAGAGATCACGTACTAATGCCCCTAACACCACTGCAGGTGCGGCACCAAATAAGCCTTGAATTAAACGTAATAAATAGAAATGTTCAATATCAAAGACTTGCGTTAAGAAAAAGGAGGCCACCGCACCGCCCGATAATCCTAATAGAATAATCGGTTTACGCCCAAAACTATCAGCGATCGGCCCCCAAAACAGTTGTCCAACCGCAAAGCCAAAGGTAAAAATAGCAAGTGTCGTTTGGACTTTTTCCTGAGAGACATCTAAATCTTTGGCTATATCTAAAAATGAAGGAAGATACATATCAATAGCAAGGGGAGGAAGCATAGATAGCAACCCCATGATAATGATAAAAATGCCGTTGTTTTTCATTATTTTACTCATTAAAAACTCTCTATTTCTTCTGTTGTTAAGGCTCTAAATTCCCCTTCTGCAAGATTTTCATCTAAGATGACATCACCAATACGCCAACGATGTAATGCAACGACTTTATTACCTAATGCGGCAAACATCCGTTTAACTTGATGATAACGTCCTTCACTAATAGTCAAATTAACATTGTAGTCATCTAAAATCTCAAGTTGAGCCGGTTTTGTTACGGTTTTTTCACCTCGCAATAAAATGCCCTCGGCAAATTGTGTGGCATAGAAATCTTCTACGGGATCAGCAAGGGTAACTAAGTAGGTTTTTTCACAATGATGTTTTGGGGAGGTAATACGGTGTGACCATTGTCCATCATCGGTTAATAACACGAGCCCTGTTGTATCGGCATCTAAACGTCCTGCACAATGCAGTTTTGTGGTCAGTGGATAGTCAAAAAATTGGAATACGGTCGGGTAGTCGCCATCATCGTGGGAACAGACGCAATTTTGAGGTTTATATAGCATAAAATATTGCCCTTCATCCACCCAAGCAAGTGGTTCTCCATCAAAACAGATTTCATCTTGTTCACTGATTTTTCTTGCACTATTTTTTTCTATTTCACCGTTGACTGTAACTTGTCCTGAACGTAAGGCTTTGGTGGCTTGAGAGCGTGTTAGCCCTGTATTTTCTGCTATAAATTTATCTAAACGCATATTTTTTGAAGGTATAAAAATAAAGTGGGGATTATAGACCTATTTTATTCTAATAGGTTGCAAATTTTTGCAAGCCTTTTCTATTATTCCTGATTATAATAGCGAACACTTGTGACTAGCCTATGAGAACCCCGTGGATATTGTTATCAATTTTGCTATCTATCTTCAATTTTTTATTGGTCTCTTTGCGATTGTGAACCCTTTTGGTACCTTGCCGATTTTCTTTAGTATGACGGCTCACCAATATGAAGCGGATCGTAATAAAACGAATTTAATTACTTCTATTTCTGTAGGTGTGATTTTATTAGTGAGCTTATTCTTTGGAAAAGTGATTTTAGATGCTTTCAGTATTTCCCTAAACTCTTTCCGTGTTGCAGGGGGAATTTTGATTGTGAGTATTGCGATGACGATGATTAGCGGTAAATTGGGTGAACATAAGCAGAATAAGGAAGAAAAAAATGCAGACCTGTCTGAATATGAAAATATTGGGGTTGTGCCTTTGGCTATGCCAATTATGGCAGGACCTGGTGCGATTGGCTCGACAATCGTTTGGGGAACACGTTATCATACTTGGGTTGATTTAGTTGGTTTTAGTATTGCAATTATCTTATTTGCAGGGATTTGTTACATTCTTTTCCGCTTTTCTGCACCCTTAGTCAAACGCTTGGGTAAAACAGGTTCAAACGTTGTTACTCGTATTATGGGTTTAATTCTGATGGCATTAGGTATTGAAATTATTGTCGCAGGGTTAAGCAATTTATTTCCAGGGTTAACCTCAATTAACTAGAATTTATCATGAAGATACCATTTCTATTACAAGCGGTACGATCTGTCAAAAACTTTGCAAAAGTGATGCTCTGTTTTTGGCTACTCACAGGATGTGAGGAGAATTCTCAGTCGAAGCTTGTACCTGTCGTAGAAACAGAACCACCCCGGTCAATATCTGAATTAACGAGAGCAATCTATTCTGCGCATTTGCAGTTAGATCCACACTTTGCCAAAGTTTCAGCGGATGCTACCTTAGTTAGAGATCTTTTTGTGGGATTAATGTCATTTAATCCTAAAGGTGAAACTATCCCTGCAGTGGCTAGAGAATGCTTTAGTGACGATGGGAAAAATTGGCTTTTTATCTTAGATGATAAAAAAGTATGGTCAAATGGCGAGCCCGTTACCGCAATGGATTTTATTGCGAGCTGGCAACGCTTGATTAACCCTGAAAATCAATCACCATTAGCGAATTATCTCGTTTATATGGGAGTGAGCAACGCTAAAGAGATTTTACAAGGAAGAATTAATATAGAACAGTTAGGTGTAAAAGCGCTTAATCCACATACGCTACAAATTACGTTACATCAAGTAAATAGACAACTTCCAAAAATGTTGGCACATTCAGCACTTTTACCTACGTATCAGGGGAAAAAACCAACGGGTGATAAAGAGCTCGTTACGAATGGGGCTTATCAATTAGTAGGCATCACCAAAGATCACTTGCATTTACAGGCACGAAATATAGATCTCCCTTTTCAGACAGTAAAATATCAGTTAATTACCACGGTTCAAAACCCAAATAAATTCGATATTATTGAAAACCCGTTAGCGGGTTATAGTAAAGATATTGTGGCCTTTCCTCGTTTATGTAATTATTTTTATGAATTTAATTTTAACGATCCCATTTTACAAAAATTAGAAGCAAGACAAGCGATTAGAGCAATGATTTCACCAGCTGAAATTAGTCGTGGTTTTGGTATTCCTAATCATTTAGCAATACCAAAAACACTCTTGCCTCAACAAGATCGTATTCTTTCCACAATGAGTTCAGAACAATTATTAAATCAGATTGGGATTACGGCATCACAGCCACTGAAGCTTAAAATAAGTTATGACAATAGCGGAATACATAGTGAAATTGCCAATAAAATGGCATTAATGTTAAGCCGTTCGGATATGTTTAGAGTAGAATTACAAGGTTTAAATTGGGAACAATTTTTAACGAAACGTGAGCAACATGACTTTCAACTGATTCGTTCGGGCTGGTGTGCAGATTATAATGATCCTGTGGCATTTTTAAATCAATTCCACTCAGCAAGCCTAGATAATAAAAGTGGCTATAAAAATGAGCGAGTAGATCAATTATTAACACAACTTAATATAGAGAATCTCAGTTCAGAACAGCGTTCGCAGCTTATTGTAAATGTCGTTCATCAGTTAGAACAAGATGTTGCTATTTTGCCATTATTCCAGTATCAACGACGAGTCAGCATTGATCCAAGTATTCAGGGATTTGATGTGGATAATCCAAGTGAAGTCATTTATAGTAAAGATTTATATCGACAATACAATCAATAAGGATAAGTAAGATGAATCAGCTTACAGAACAACAACTCATTGACATTAAAAGTGTTTTACAAGGTTTTCAACATTCAACCTTGCAAAAAGATTTAATCGCATTAAATGCGTTAAAAAAAGCCGAATTAGGCGGTGGGATTTTACGTCTTGAATTTACGCTACCATTTGCGTGGAACAGCGGATTTGAACAATTAAAGGCAACAACGGAAGCAAAACTGAAAGAAGTCAGTGGTGCAAGCGGTGTGAAATGGGTGTTAAATTACCAAATTGCAACCTTAAAACGTGCCAATAATCATCCAGCGGTCAATGGTGTGAAAAACATTATTGCAGTCACATCGGGTAAAGGTGGCGTGGGTAAATCTACCACATCGGTCAATCTTGCGTTAGCTCTTAAAGCACAAGGGGCAAGGGTGGGTATTTTAGATGCAGATATTTATGGTCCATCTATCCCACATATGTTAGGGGCGGCGAACCAGCGTCCAGTGTCACCAGACAATAAACATATTACCCCGATTGAAGCACATGGTTTATACTCTAATTCTATCGGCTATTTAATGGATCCTGATAACGCAACTATTTGGCGTGGGCCAATGGCAAGCAGTGCATTAAGCCAGTTACTCCAAGAAACGTGGTGGCCTGATTTAGACTATTTAGTCATTGATATGCCACCAGGTACAGGCGATATCCAACTCACCCTTTCACAACAAATTCCAGTGACAGGGGCAGTGGTGGTGACTACGCCACAAGATATTGCGTTGCTTGATGCAATCAAAGGGATCTCAATGTTCCAAAGAGTATCTGTGCCTGTGTTAGGTATCATTGAAAATATGAGCGTACATATCTGTGCAAATTGCGGACACCACGAAACCATTTTCGGCACTGGTGGAGCAAATAAAGTGGCAGAAAAATACCAAACGCAAGTATTAGGACAAATGCCATTGCACATTCGTTTACGTGAAGACCTAGATAAAGGTACACCAACGGTGGCGGCAGATCCTAACCACGAAATCAGCCAAGCCTACCTTGATTTAGCCTTAAAAGTTTCGACTGAATTATATTGGCAGGGTAGTGTAATCCCGTCAGAAATTATGATTCGTGAAGTGAAGTAATCAACATTTATTGGGGCGAAGATGATTCGCCCCGACATTCCCACAAACTCTTTTTCGCAAACGCCACTCTGTTTTCCGTATGCTTAATTCGGGTAAAAACAATTTCCCATACATCACTACTCATTAATTTTGCAAGCGGGTGCTTTTGCCAATAAATTTGCAAAGCAGTTTGTTTCTCTTGTTCATTCTCAAGACAACGAGCAACAGCTTGAAATTGAATGCCTTCAATTTCTCGAATATTCTCAGGTTGTCCTGCAATGGTGCCTGCAATATTGGGGTTAGCCAACATCAATTTGCCGTGTTCGGTAGTTTGCTTTGACAGCACGATCAAGCGGTGAGATGCTTCATCAAAAGCGTAAAAGCAACTGGCTGACCAAAGCTGATGTTGATGGTGGCAAGCAAGGCTCACAACGTGATTTTTCAAGATAAATTGCACAATATGTGTAGGAATTGGATTATTCATCTACTTTCCTGTCCAGCGTGGAATATCAATCTCAAGATCAAACATATCTAAAGCACGAGCAACGCTGTGTGTCACAATCTCATCGACCGTTTTAGGCTGATGATAAAGTGCTGGCACGGGCGGAAAAATAATGCCCCCCATTTCCGTGACTTTACGCATATTATCCAAATGGGTTAAGTGCAACGGCGTTTCTCTCACCATTAACACCAATTTACGTCGTTCTTTTAACACCACATCGGCGGCACGAGCCAATAAATTATCGCTAAAACCGTGGGCGACTGACGCTAGGGTTCGCATTGAGCAAGGGGCGATAAGCATTCCAATAGTCTTAAATGAACCGCTTGAAATAGAAGCCCCTAAGTTGTGGATAGGGTGAACCACATCGGCAAGGGATAATAACTGTTCTTCGCTGATGTTGGTTTCATATTGGCGAGTAAGTTCCGCTCCTTTTGAAATCACCAAGTGGGTTTCGATATTGTCTAGCGGTTTAAGCAGTTCAAGGGCTTTGTAGCCATATTGAAAGCCACTTGCACCGCTAATGCCGATAATAATGCGTTTTTTAGCCATATTTTTCCTTGTAGGTCGGGCATTTATGCCCGACGTTTGTGTAATTGGTTTTATGGATTGTAATAATTGTCGGGCATTTATGCCCGATCTTCAGAAATACTTGAAAAAAATCGCGAAGTGGTTACTATGTGCCACTTTATTTTATTTAATCCGAATTTGTTAAATTATGCACCAAGACGCTGTTCAAGACACGCAAAAAGAGAAAAAAATTGCCTATAACTTCAATAAATTGCAAAAACGCTTACGCCGAAATGTAGGCAATGCGATTGCGGATTTTAATATGATTGAAGATGGCGACAAAGTAATGGTTTGTTTATCGGGGGGGAAAGATAGCTATACTTTGTTGGATATTCTGCTCAATTTAAGGCTCAACGCCCCTATTCATTTCGATATTGTGGCGGTGAATTTAGATCAAAAACAGCCGGGCTTTCCAGAACACGTTTTGCCTGAGTATCTTGAGAGTATCGGCGTAGAGTATAAAATTGTCGAAGAAAACACCTATGGCATTGTGAAAGAGAAAATTCCTGAAGGGAAAACGACTTGTTCGCTCTGTTCTCGCCTGCGTCGTGGGATTTTATATCGTACCGCCACAGAACTAGGTGCAACCAAAATTGCGTTAGGACATCATCGTGATGATATGCTTGAAACGCTGTTTTTAAATATGTTCTATGGTGGCAAACTCAAATCTATGCCACCAAAGCTGATTAGTGATGATGGAAAACAGATCGTGATCCGACCGCTTGCCTATTGCAAAGAGAAAGACATTGAAAAATATGCGGTGGCAAAACAGTTCCCAATCATTCCGTGTAATTTGTGTGGTTCACAGCCTAATTTACAGCGTCAAGTGGTCAAAGAGATGTTGCAGACTTGGGATCGTCAATATCCAGGACGTATTGAAACGATGTTTAGTGCCTTGCAGAATGTTGCCCCGTCACATCTATGCGATCCAAATCTCTTTGATTTTAAAGGGATTAAACGTGGTCAGCTAATTGAGGGCGTTGAAGGCGATATTGCATTTGATAAAGCAGAAATTCCGTCCGTGCCTGTTGTGCAAGATGAAGATGATGCGACAGATTATGCTGAAAGCGGTTTAATTCAGATTAAAGCGGTGAGTTAGTCGAAAAAATTTACAAAAAATGAAATAAACGTTTGCTTTTCATTTTTGCCTAGGATATATTTCGGCACATTCAATTTTGGAGCTACTATGAATACTTTCTCAATTATTCGTCACCATCATCACCATTTACCTGAATAATCTTTCGGGCATTTGGCGTGTTCGGAAGAAACTTCCGAGCGGTGCAAAATGAGAGTAGATCTAAAATACGATTTCCACCCCTTCGGAAGATGTTTTCGAAGGGGTTATTTTTTATCTCTTGGAATTGGATAATCCGTTTTATTGTTTATTATATTAAGAGGAAAACACAATGTTACTATCAAATGAAGTAGTCATTTCGATCATCGTGTTACTCGCATTAAGTTTAATGCGAATTAACGTGGTGATTGCATTGATTATTGCCGCCTTAACCTGTGGTATTTTAGGTAATTCTGGCAACGGAATGGCATTAGGCGAAGCGTTAACTGCAACCATAAAAAGTTTTACGGGCGGTTTAGGTGGCGGGGCTGAAACTGCAATGAACTATGCAGTTCTTGGTGCTTTCGCTGTGGCATTATCAAAATCTGGCGTGACAGATTTATTAGCTTATAAAGTTATTCATGCCTTTGGTAAACGCCCATCAGGTCGCTCAGTATTTTGGTTTAAATACTTAGTCTTATTTACCTTAGTTGCCTTCGCAATGGCATCACAAAACGTCATTCCAGTTCACATTGCGTTTATCCCAATCGTTGTTCCACCATTACTTAGCGTGATGAACCAGCTTAAAATTGACCGCCGTGCAGTGGCGTGTGCATTAACCTTTGGTTTAACTGCAACTTATATGTTAATTCCAGCAGGTTTCGGTCAAATCTTTATCGAAAATATTTTGGTGAAAAATATTAACCAAGCTGGACAGTCCTTTAATTTAGTGACGAATACAGCAGAGGTAACACAAGCAATGTTTATCCCTGTTTTAGGGATGATTGCAGGGCTTTTGTTAGCCTTATTTGTGACGTATCGTAAACCACGTTCTTATGTTGAAGATCGCCCAGAGCCAACGGCAGATGATATTGAAGCGCGTGTAGCCAATGTGAAATCATTCCATATCGGCGTAAGCATTGCTGCTATCATTGCAACCTGTTTTGTGCAATTATCTACAAACTCAACGGTATTAGGTGGTTTAGTTGGTTTAATTATCTTCGCGGCGGGTGGTGTATTCAAACTGAAACAAAGTAACGATATTTTCCAAGATGGCTTACGTTTAATGGCGATGATTGGCTTTGTGATGATTGCTGCTTCAGGTTATGCAAGCGTTGTAAACTCAACGGGTGGCGTGGCTGAATTAGTTGAAGGTCTAAAAGGCTCTATCGGAAGCAAAGAAATGGCGGCATTTTTAATGTTGTTAGTGGGATTATTGGTAACAATGGGGATTGGTTCTTCCTTCTCAACGGTGCCAATCATTGCATCAATCTATGTTCCGCTTTGTATTTCATTCGGTTTCTCTCCACTTGCAACAGTATCAATCGTCGGCGTTGCAGCAGCCTTAGGTGATGCAGGTTCACCAGCTTCTGACTCAACCTTAGGCCCAACATCAGGTTTGAATGCAGATGGCAAACACGATCACATTTGGGATTCTGTGGTTCCAACCTTTATCCACTACAATATCCCATTATTAGTGTTTGGTTGGATTGCTGCGATGATTTTATAGTCGCAGAAATTTGCAAAAAAATGTTAAGATCAGACCGCTTGTACGGTCTGATTTTTATTTAGAGGATTATATGAAATTTATCTCTTTTAACATTAATGGGTTGAGAGCAAGACCCCATCAACTTGAAGCACTGATTGAAAAGCATCAACCTGATGTGATCGGCTTACAAGAAATCAAAGTGGCAGATGAAGATTTCCCTTACGACTTAGTGAATCATTTTGGCTATCACATTTTTCATCACGGACAAAAAGGGCATTATGGCGTTGCACTTTTAACCAAAAACCAACCGCTTGCCGTGCGTAAAGGTTTCCCAACGGATAACGCAGATGCACAAAAGCGTATGATCATGGCGGATCTTGAAACCCCGTTCGGAACGCTGACCGTCTTAAACGGCTATTTCCCACAAGGCGAAAACCGTAGCCACGAAACCAAATTCCCTGCTAAAGAAAAATTTTATGCGGATTTACAACGTTATTTAGAAACAGAACTCAAGCCTGAAAACCCGATTATCATTATGGGCGATATGAACATCAGCCCAACAGATTTAGACATCGGGATTGGCGAAGTAAACCGCAAACGCTGGTTGCGTGACGGCAAATGTTCATTTTTACCCGAAGAAAGAGAATGGCTAGGGCGTTTACACGGATACGGTTTAGTCGATACTTTCCGAGCAATGAACCCAACAGCAGAAGACAAATTCTCGTGGTTTGATTATCGTTCAAAAGGGTTTGATGATAACCGAGGCTTACGCATTGACTTAGTGCTTGCTTCAAACCCTTTGGCTACACGCTGTGTCGAAACAGGCATTGACCTAGAAATTCGAGCAATGGACAAACCTTCTGACCATGCACCTGTGTGGGCGGTGTTTAAGTAATAAAATCTGAATGAGAGGCGACAATTTAGTCGCCTTTTTTATAGATAAAACAAGTTTGTAAACAACTCTTTCCATTTTAAATTTATTTCGCGTTTTTTCACGACATTTTCTCGCAATATCTTGAATTTTCATTACAATTATTGCGTTCATTTTTATTGACGGATGATTGTATGAAAAATAAAACGTTAGGCAGTACCCTGATTGTCGCAGGGACAACGATTGGGGCAGGTATGCTTGCGATGCCGTTAACTTCAGCAGGTATCGGCTTTGGCTTTACCGTGGCATTATTAATTGGTCTTTGGTTATTACTCTGTTTTTGTGCATTGCTATTTGTTGAAGTGTATCAAACTGTTGACAGTGATGCTGGGTTAGGCACATTAGCAGAAAAATATTATGGCACATTCGGACGAGTTGTCTCGACGACGGTATTGATTGTTTTTCTGTATGCGATTCTTTCTGCTTATGTTTCTGGCGGTAGCTCTATTTTAGGGGCATTTTTACCGACTATTATTGATGCAGAAACCACAACGCGTATTGCTGGGGTGATTTTCACGGTTGTGTTCGGCGCTTTTATCATTTTAGGGACAACCAGTGTTGATGCGATTAACCGTATTCTGTTTACCACCAAGCTTCTTGCCTTTGTTTTAGTGCTTTTTCTCTTATTACCAAAAGTGTCGGTCGATAATCTGTTAGCCATGCCGATTAATAATTTCTTATTGATTTCGGCAAGCCCGATTTTCTTTACTTCTTTTGGTTTCCATGGCTCTATTCCAAGTTTAAATAAATATTTAGAAGGGAATGTGAAGGCGCTACGTATTTCGATTGTGGTGGGGACTTCTATTCCGTTGGTTGCCTATATTTTATGGCAGTTGGCGACCCATGGTGTGTTGAGCCAAACGGAGTTTTTACAAATTCTAGAAAAAGATCCAACCTTGAATGGTTTAGCGGAAGCGGCTCGCCAAATTACAGGTAGCTCAATCATTGGGGCAATGGTGCGCATTTTCTCAGCGTTAGCGTTAATTACCTCTTTCTTAGGGGTAGCGTTAGGCTTATTTGAAGCATTGGAAGATCTGTTAAAACGTATCAATATCCAAGCAGGGCGAATCAGTTTAGGCTTATTAACCTTTATTCCACCGATGTTATTTGCGTTTTTCTATCCAAAAGGTTTTATTACCGCATTAGGCTATGCAGGGCAAATGTTTGCGTTCTATGCGATTGTGTTGCCGATTGCGATGGCGTGGAAATTACGCCGTCAAAATTTGGCATTGCCGTATCGTGTAAAAGGGGGAAATCTTTCTTTGTGGATAGCATTAGTCATCGGGGTATTTATTGTGATTGTTCCATTCTTAATTGAGAAAGGATGGTTACCACAAGTGGTTGGCTAAGCTTTATATTTTTCTGACAAGCGGTTAGATCGTTGCAATATTTTGCAATTTTCTAGCCGTTTTTTTATTTTTTATGCAAATAGGTTGGGATGAAGAAAGAGAGATGTTAGAATGTTCGGCTATAGAACAATTCGCTAGAAAGGTGAAAAAATGGAAAATAAAAAACTACCTAAAGCGCTTGATGCGATCGATTTAAAAATTCTCAATGAATTGCAACGAAATGGGAAAATTTCCAATATTGAGTTGTCTAAACGTGTTGGACTTTCTCCAACACCTTGTTTAGAGCGTGTAAAACGTTTAGAAAAACAGAATGTTATTATGGGCTATCGTGCGTTGCTAAACCCTGAATTACTGGAAGCGCCATTATTAGTGATTGTTGAAATTACCCTTGTCCGCGGTAAACCCGATGTATTTGAAGAGTTTAATCGTGCGGTTCAACAACTAGATGAAATTCAAGAGTGCCACTTGGTGTCAGGGGATTTTGACTACTTACTCAAAACCCGCGTGGCAGATATGGCAGCTTATCGTAAATTACTTGGCACTACACTATTACGTTTACCGGGAGTGAACGACACCCGTACTTATGTGGTGATGGAAGAAGTGAAACAAACTAACTATCTACTTTTAAAATAAGGATTTGTTGTGATTGAACGTTTAAAAGGCAAAGAAAATTTAGTGAAATTTGTCTTATTGCTTTCCATTCTTTTGGGAGCATATTTGATTTTAGCTTGGGCAAGTTTTAGTCCTTTGGATAATGCTTGGAGTAGTGCAAGCTCATTAACGCATTCAACCTTAAATAAAGCAGGTCTGTTAGGGGCATGGTTAATGGATGTGCTGTTTTCATTGTTTGGTAAAGTGGCTTTTGTTTTTCCATTTGGGTTAACATTTACTGCAGCGTATGCATTGGCAATGAAGCTTACCGAAGAGATGGAGTGGAAGCATATTACACTTTGGTTGTTGAGTTTTAGTGTTTTGCTCGTTGGGCTTGCAGGTTTAGTTAGCGTGGTATTATCAAATTCAGCCTACTACCTTTCGGGAGGTTTTGTTGGCGGAATGCTAACGGATATGCTTGGCTCTCAGATTATTGTGCTTGTTATCTCGGTACTATTGACGGCGGTTGGCTTTTATTTCTGTTCAGGGCAAATCATTATCCAACTGTTTAATCAATTATATCATTGGGTTTTAGAGGATAAAGAAGAGAATAAAACACAAGAAGATGCAGTAGATGGGCAAGAAACTTCGTTAAGTTTGGATAAAACAGAAGAAACACAAGAAAAATCAGCAGATTCGCAGCTGACGGATTTATCGATTTTTAGCCGTCCAAACATTACGGGATTGAAAACTACGGTTCAAGAAGAATTCATTGAAATACCTATTCAGCCATTAGGTGAAAAGGAGAATTTAACCGATATTTCTATGTTTAAAGTAGAAAGCAGTACACCTCTTCCAACAGTACGAGTAGCGGAAAATGCAGTGATCCCTCCAATTACTGTAGAATCCCCAGCCGTTCTTGCAGAAGAGGAGATGCCTGTTGAAATAGATAAGCCTGTGATGCCAAGTATTCGCCTTAATCCGATTGAATCTGTAAAGGATGAGCCATCGCCATTATCGGTCAATAAAAGTGTCAGCCATGCGGAAGATCCTGTTTCTGTGAATGTTGAAACGGTGAATACGGAAGTTAAAGAGCCTAGCTTTGTGCAAAAAATGACAGGAAACCAACCGCTTGTAGATGAAATTGTTCCTGTAAAAACAAATGTTGCAGTAGAGCAAGCTGAAAAAACAGAACCTAAAGTAACGACGCCAACCTACCCTAAAGGCTATGGCGATACCTTAATTCATCCTTTGTTACAGACAAAAAAGCAGGTTGAAAAACCGACAACCCCTTTGCCAACGATTGATCTATTAACCGCAGGTAAAGCAGAAGAACAGCAAATTACAGAGCAGGAAATTCTTGAAACATCAGCGCGTATTGAACAAGAGTTAGCGAACTTTGGGGTAAAAGCTACGGTAGAAGATGTGTTAGTCGGACCTGTGGTTACGCGCTATGAAATTAAGCCAGCAGCAGGGGTAAAAGCAGCAAAAATCACAAATTTAGCGTCAGATCTTGCACGTTCGCTGATTTTTGAAGCTATTCGAATCACTGATGTTGTACCAGGTAAGCCATTTATGGGTATTGAAACACCTAATCGACATCGTGAAACGGTTTGGTTACGTGATGTGTTAGATAGTAATGCATTCCGTGATAGCCGTGCGACATTACCAATGGCATTGGGTAAAGATATTAGCGGTAAACCGATTGTGGTTGATATGGCTAAAATGCCACATTTATTGGTTGCAGGTCAAACAGGGGGCGGTAAATCTGTTGGGGTGAATACTATGATTTTAAGCTTGCTTTTTAAACTGACCCCTGAGCAAGTGAGATTTATCATGATTGATCCGAAAGTAGTGGAGCTTTCTATTTATAATGATATTCCACATTTATTGACTCCAGTCGTGACGGATATGAAAAAAGCCGAAAATGCACTACGTTGGGCAGTCGAAGAAATGGAACGCCGTTATCTGCTTGTAAGTAGCTTAAATGTGCGTAATATCGAAGGCTTTAATGCCAAAATCGATCAGGCGGCGGAAATGAATTTACCGATTCCGAATCCATTATGGCGTCCAGGTGATTCTATGGATCAACTACCACCACCGTTAGAAAAATTAACCTACATTGTGTTGATTGTGGACGAATTTGCGGACTTAATGATGTCAGCAGGTAAGCAAGTAGAAGATCATATTATGCGGATTGCCCAAAAAGCACGTGCGGTGGGAATTCACTTAATTTTAGCAACACAACGTCCATCAACCGATGTGATTACAGGGGTGATTAAAGCGAATATTCCAAGCCGTATTGCCTTTACTGTGGCAAGCCAAATTGATTCTCGTACCATTTTGGATAAAGGTGGCGCAGAAGCATTATTAGGGCGAGGCGATATGCTCTATTCAGGGGCAGGTAGTCCAGATATTATTCGTATTCACGGGGCATTTATGACAGACGATGATGTTCAACGTGTGGCAGATAACTGGCGTGCACGTGGAAAACCGGAATATATTGAAAGTATCGTGACATCTCCTGACGGTGATGAAAATGGCGAGGGTTACGAACGTAGTGGTGGCGATTTAGATCCGCTATTTGATGAAATTGCCCAGTTTATGATTGATGGTGGATCAACATCGATCAGTGGAGTTCAACGTCGATTCTCACTTGGCTTTAACCGTGCAGCGAGAATTATCGATCAATTAGAAGAACAGGGCATTTTGTCTGCACCAGATAGTCGCGGTAAGCGAGAAGTACTTGCGAGATAATGCAAGCGGTCAGATAACATAAAAAATTTGCAAATCAGAGAAGGTTATTATGCGTTTAGAAAATGAGAGAGAAAGTCGCAATGTAGAAGATCGCCGTGGACAATCGGGGTTTGGTTCAGGTCGTCGAGTTTCTGTTGGACGAGGGAAGGGCGGTATTTTAGGGTTTATCATCTTACTTGTTGGGGCGTATTACGGAGTAGATCTCTCAGGTATTATTAGTCTTGGTGATGATCAAAACTATTCACAGACGCAATCTACTACGGTATCAAGCCAAGAAGAAGCAGAACTTAACACCCTTTCTCGTAAAGTGCTTTATACGACGGAACGTGTTTGGGGAGAATATTTTCGTCAAAATGGAATGACTTATCGCGAGCCAACTTTGGTGCTTTATCGTGGTGCAACATCAACGGCTTGCGGAACAGGACAATCAGTAATGGGACCTTTTTATTGTCCAGCAGATGAAAAAATCTATTTAGATCTTTCTTTCTATGATGATATGAAAACCAAATTAAGAGCTGCTGGCGATTTTGCGTTTGCTTATGTGATTGCACATGAAGTGGGACACCACGTTCAAAATAAACTGGGTATTAGCAGACAAACACAACTAGCGCAACGTAATGCTCGTAGCCAAAAAGAAGCCAATCAAATTTCGGTAAATGTCGAATTACAGGCAGACTGCTTTGCAGGTGTTTGGGGATACCAAATTCAAAAAGAAGGTAAATTAGATGCTGGCGATGTAGAAGAAGCTTTTTTAGCAGCGGAAGCCGTGGGGGATGATCGTTTACAACAGCAAAGCCAAGGCAGAGTAATCCCAGATAGTTTTACACACGGATCTTCTGCACAACGTTTAGCGTGGTTTAGAAAAGGGTTACAAACGGGTAATCCAAATGTGTGTAACACTTTTAATTAGTATGTAAATGATTGGTTTGTACTTTTATACTATTAAAGTAGTGCAAATAATTTGACAACTGAGTAACATTCTTTTAATTTAGCAATAAATTTTTCGGAAAAACAAAAAGGACCTATAAAAATGAGTAGTAACGAACACAACATCATGTATAAAAATGACGACGTGCGTATTAATAAAATTGAAGAGCTTCTTCCTCCTGTGGCGCTATTAGAGCGTTTCCCTGCAAGCGATGTTGCTGCAGAAACGGTGGCAAAATCACGTAGTGCAATTCACCGTATTTTACATGGTGCAGATGACCGCTTGTTAGTGGTGATTGGTCCTTGTTCAATCCACGATCCTGTGGCTGCATTAGAATATGCGAAAAAAATTAAAGAGATGCGTGCAAATCCTAAAATTAATCAAAATTTAGAAGTGGTAATGCGTGTTTACTTTGAAAAACCTCGTACAACTGTGGGTTGGAAAGGGTTAATTAATGATCCTTATTTGAATGAAACTTTCGCCTTAAACGATGGTTTGCGCATTGCACGTAAAGTGCTTTCAGACATTAACGATTTAACCGTGCCTGCTGCAGGTGAGTTTTTAGATATGATTACCCCACAATATGTTGCAGATTTTATGAGCTGGGGAGCGATTGGGGCAAGAACAACAGAATCTCAAGTACACCGTGAGTTAGCATCAGGTTTATCTTGTGCGGTTGGTTTTAAAAACGCAACGAATGGCGGTGTTAAAATTGCATTAGATGCGATTGGTGCGGCAGAAGCGCCACACCACTTCTTATCGGTGACAAAATTTGGTCATTCAGCGATTGTTTCTACTGCGGGTAACCCAGACTGCCATATTATTTTACGTGGTGGCGATAATGGCACAAACTACGATGCAGAATCGGTGACTAAAGTGTGTGCGGATATCGAGAAATCAGGTCGACGTCCGCATGTAATGGTGGATTTCAGCCATGCAAACAGCCAAAAACAATTTAAACGCCAATTAGATGTTTGTGATTCTGTGGCAGAGCAAATTGCAAGTGGTTCAAACTTTATTTCAGGGGTGATGATTGAAAGCCACTTAGTAGAAGGTCGTCAAGATTTAGTGGAAGGCAAAGAACTCACTTATGGACAAAGTATTACCGATGCTTGTATTGGTTGGGAAGACAGTGAAAAAGTGCTATTCCAATTAGCAGAAGCCGTAGAACAACGCCGTAAGGTGAATGGATAATTAAGGTAAAATAGTGGATAATAGCAATATTATCCACATTTATTTTTAGACTATGAATAAAACTGTTTTAGTATTAGATACAGCCACTGAGGCTTGCTCAGTGGCTTTATTTCATCAGGGCAATACCACTTTTTTAGAAGAATTAAGCCCAAGAACACATACTCAACGTATTTTGCCTATGGTTGATGAGTTATTAACACAAGCGGGTATTTCGGTCCAACAGGTCGATGTACTTGCCTTTGGTCGAGGACCGGGGAGTTTTACAGGCGTTCGTGTGGGTGTCGGTATTGCTCAAGGATTAGCATTAGGAGCTGAATTGCCAGTTGTCCCTGTTTCTAACTTATTGGCAATGGCAGAAGCCGCATATCAGCAACAAAACGCAACAAAGGTTGTCGCTTTAATTGATGCAAGAATGAATGAAGTTTATTTTGCACAATTTGAACGAGATGAGCAGAGCTGGAAAGAAATTGTGGCAGAGCAAGTCTGTTCTCCAGAAAAAGCAATTGCACAGATTAAGCTTGATGAAGATATTGTGGTGGTTGGTACAGGCTGGAATGCCTATCCACAATTTGAGCAAGCAAACTTAGGGCTTCACATCAGTGAAATTACTTTACCGTCAGCACAATATATGTTGCCTTTCGCTATACAAGCGATAGCACAGGGAAGTACACAATCAGCACTTGATATTGAGCCAGTTTATTTACGTAATGAAGTGACTTGGCAAAAATTGCCACATAAGCAAAAGTAAATCCATAAATGTAAAAAAGCGGGCAAATCTGCCCGCTTGTTTTTACATTCTTTCAGTAGAAATTATGCGTTACCGCCAGTGATTTTCGCTACTTCTGCCGCGAAATCTTCTTCTACTTTCTCAATACCTTCACCTACTTCTAAACGAACGAAGCCTGATACAGAGGTATTTACTGATTTTAAGTATGCACCCACAGATTGTGATGGATCCATAACGAATGGTTGGCCAGTTAATGAAACTTCGCCTGTGAATTTCGCCATACGACCTTCAACCATTTTCTCTGCGATTTCTTTTGGTTTACCAGAGTTCATTGCGATTTCGATTTGGATTTCACGCTCTTTTGCAACCACTTCTGCAGAAACGTCTTCTGGGTTTACGAAATCTGGTTTAGATGCAGCAACGTGCATTGCCACTTTCTTAAGTTCATCTTCAGAACCTTGACCAGCAACTAATACACCGATTTTGGCACCGTGTAAGTATTGTGCAATTACTTGACCTTCTAAGTATTGAACACGACGGATGTTCATGTTCTCACCAATTTTAGCAACTAATGCAGCACGTTTTTCTTCGAATTGTGCTTGTAATGCTTCAATTGATGTACCTTTGTTTGCAAGTGCATAGTCTGCAACTTCGTTCGCTAAACCAACGAAGCCAGAGTCTTTTGCTACGAAGTCAGTTTCGCAGTTCATTTCAACTAATACACCGAAACCTGCACCGATACGAGCAAGGATAACACCTTCAGCTGCTACACGACCTGCTTTTTTAGCTGCTTTCGCTTGGCCAGATTTACGCATATTGTCGATTGCTAATTCGATATCACCATTTGCTTCTACTAACGCTTTTTTACATTCCATCATACCTGCGCCAGTACGCTCACGTAGCTCTTTTACGAGTGCTGCTGTAATTTCAGCCATTTTTTATTCCTCTTTTGTGTAGATATATAAGAAAAGCAGGGGTTTTAGTGCCCCTGCTTCACAATGTTGAATGTGTTTTAAGGGCTTGCCTTAAAGACAATTACTCAGCTGCTTCTTCTGCAACGAATTCAGCAGTAGCTTCTTGACCACGACCTTCTTTGATTGCTGCAACTGCTGCATCTAAGTAAAGTTGGATCGCTCGTGCTGCGTCATCGTTACCTGGGATAACGTAGTTTACGCCAGCTGGGCTTGCGTTAGTATCAACGATAGCAAATACTGGAATACCTAAGTTGTTTGCTTCTTTGATTGCGATATGTTCGTAGTCTGCACCGATAACGAAAATTGCATCAGGAAGACCAGCCATATCTTTGATACCGCCTAAGCTTAACTCTAATTTCTCTAATTCACGAGTACGCATTAATGCTTCTTTTTTCGTGATTTTATCGAAAGTACCGTCTTGAGTTTGCGCTTCTAAATCTTTTAAGCGTTTGATTGATTGACGAACTGTTTTCCAGTTAGTCAACATACCACCTAACCAACGGTGGTTTACATAGAATTGTTGGCTTTCTACTGCTGCTGCTTTAACTGCGTCAGATGCTGCACGTTTTGTACCAACGAAAAGAATTTTACCGTTGTTGCTTGCAATGCGAGTTAATTCAGCTAATGCATCGTTGAATAATGGTAATGTTTTCTCTAAGTTGATGATGTGAACACCGTTACGAGCACCGAAGATGAAAGGTTTCATTTGTGGGTTCCAGTAACGAGTTTGGTGACCGAAGTGAACGCCTGCGTTAAGCATATCGCGCATAGATACTTGTGCCATAAGAATAGTTTCCTTTTTGTTGTTTCTGCTGTTGCAGAAGGGTTTTGCCTCCACATACCCTAAGCCATCGACCGTTTTTCTTAATAGAATAAAACAGCACCCCGATGTTTAGTTTGCGATATGTGTGTGATTTAGTGTAAATAAAAAATAAATGTTTTTTGTTACTTAAATTTCTAAGCACAAAAAACGGGCGGATTTTACAGGAAATTAGCAGAGAAGGCTAGCTTTTTTTCGATATTATGTGGGGGGGCATCCTGCCCACCCTACGATATTTTTCAATACAAGCGGTGAGATTTTGCTGAAATTTTGCAAATCTCATTACTTATGTAGATTATTTTTTCTTTGTTGGACGTTGCCAGCCTTGAATATGGCGTTGTGGTACACGGGTAATAACAAGTTCATCGGCTGCCACATCTTTTGTAATGGTTGAACCAGCGCCAATCGTTGCACCATTAGCTACCGTTACAGGCGCAACGAGTTGGGTATCTGAACCGACAAACACATTATCGCCAATGATGGTTTTGAATTTATTTGCCCCATCATAGTTACAAGTAATAGTGCCTGCACCGATATTCACATTAGTACCGATTTCGCTGTCGCCGATATAGGTTAAGTGACCTACTTTCGAGCCTACGCCAATGGTTGATTTTTTGATTTCAACGAAGTTACCCACGTGTGCTTTAGCCGCAAGTTCTGTGCCTGGGCGTAAACGAGCAAATGGGCCGACATCCGCACTTTCACCAATAACGCTATCTTCAAGTACAGAGTAAGGCTTAATTTCAACATTGTCGCCCAGTACGACATTTTTCAGGATAGCTCCTGCGCCAATTTTAACGTTGTTACCAAGTTTGATGTCGCCTTCTAAAATTACGTTCACATCAATCACTACATCTTTACCATGAGTGACAGTACCACGTAAATCAAAACGAGCAGGGTCAATCAATGTTACTCCTGCAAGTAACAATTTTTCTGCTTGTGTTTTTTGATAATAACGCTCTAGTGCAGCAAGCTGTAAGCGATTATTTGCCCCTTCCACTTCCATTAAATCGCTTGCTTGTACCGCTTCCACTTTATAGCCATCACGGTTTGCCATTGCAATTACATCGGTAATGTAATACTCGCCTTGCGCATTGTTATTGTCTAATTGTGATAACCATTTTTTGAAACTTGTGCCACTTGCAACCATAACACCTGTATTGATCTCTTGGATCTTAAGTTGTTCAGGGTTAGCATCTTTTTGCTCAACAATCGCCACCACAGAACCATTTTCACGAATAATACGTCCATAGCCTGTCGGGTTATCTAAAACAACAGTTAATAATGCAATGCCATTTTCTGGTTTGGCAACAATTAGTTTTTCTAAGGTTGCTGGAGTAATTAATGGCGCATCGCCATATAGCATTAAAATATTTTCATCGTCTGCAAAAAAAGGCGCTGCTTGTTGCATAGCATGCCCAGTTCCTAATTGTTCAGCTTGTAAAACCCAGTTCACAGGTTCAGATGATAAACGTTGTTGTAATAAATCACCGCCGTGACCATAAATTAAATGAATTTGCTTAGCAGAGAGCTGTTTTGCTGTATCAATAACGTGTTTCACCATAGGTTTACCTGCAATAGGGTGTAACACTTTTGGTAAATCCGAGTACATACGAGTACCTTTACCCGCCGCTAAAATGACAACGCTTAGTTGAGTCATAGGAAATCCTTCATTTGAATAAATAAAAATCGGTATATTTTACCGAATTTTTTACCAAAAAAGAAAGGATAACCGTGAAGTTATCCTTTCTTAGTCATAAACAAGCGGGTAGATTTGCAAAATTTTTTACCAATCTATCCGCTTGGAGTGGTAGTCAGATTATTCGTGTGCCTTACTTTCTAACGCATATTTGCTTTCGTCAAATTCTTTCAATGGTTTATGTTCACTACCTAAGAAAGTATAAATGACAGGAAGTACGAACAAGGTAAAGAGGGTTCCGATACCAAGTCCCGCAACAATAACCATACCAATACTGAAACGCGCCACTGCACCAGCGCCCGAAGCGTAGAGTAGTGGGATAAGACCTGCAATCATCGCAGCCGTTGTCATCATGATTGGACGTAAACGAATGGTTGCTGCATGAAAAATCGCTTCATTGCGTGATTTACCGTGTAGAAGTTGTTCTTCTTTCGCTACTTCACACATCAAGATACCGTGTTTGGTAATTAAACCAACTAAGGTAATTAAGCCTACTTGCGAGTAAATATTTAACGTTGCACCAGAGACTTTCATGATACCAAGGACATTCATCACCAATAATGCCCCACTGATTGCTAGCGGAACAGAAACTAAGATCACCAACGGATCGCGCCATGATTCAAACTGAATCGCAAGTACGATGTAGATAATTACTACCGCCAAGGCAAAGGTGAACATTAAAGCATTACCTTCTTGAATATATTGGCGAGATTCTGCTTTAAAGTCGTATTGATAACCTGCTGGTAACGTACGATCTAATTCGGCTTGTGTCCATTTTACGGCATCGCCGATTGAACCTGACACAACACCGCCGATGGTTGCTGCATTAAGCTGATTCATACGGCTTAATGATGCTGGCTCAGTGGTGAGTTCCATTGTTACGAAAGAACCAAGCGGAATGGATTCGCCACTTGATGTCGTCACAAAGTAGTTCATCAAATCTTCTGGATTTAGGCGATCACTACGAGCGGCTTGCGAGACAATCGGGTAAGCTCGAGAGTCAATATCAACACGTGTAATGGTTGCACCTGATAAGAATGCGCCTAATGTACCGCTGACTTGTTGCATGGTCACGCCATAAGTCCCCATTTTCTCACGGTCAAACTTCATCTTCATCGTTGCCGTGTTAAATTCAAGGTCTAAGTTAGCGAAGAAAAATTGCCCTGACGCTTGTGCTTTGGCTAAAATTTCACTAGCGACTTCTGCAAGTTTTTCATAGCTATCTGCAGTCGTAATAACCAGTGAGAACGGCAGCCCACTTTCACCTGTCTGAATTTCAGGGAAAGCAACGGCGTTAATATCCATACCAACCACTTGTTCTGCCATACCTGCAACAATGTCTTTCACTTCAAACTGCGATTTGCTACGTTCAGACCAATCTTTTAAAGAGATAATCGACAATGAACTGTTGCCACCGTTAAAGCCTGCAATCGACATTGCACCGTGAACTTCAGGCAATTTAACCACTTTCTCATTAAAAGGTTTCATCACTTCCTGCGTATAATCCAAGTTAGTATTTGCAGGACCAGATCCAAAAGCAACCACAACACCACGGTCTTCAGAAGGTGCAACCTCACTAGACAATGAAGTAAACAAGAATGGTAAGCTCGCAAAAATAGCAATCGCAAAGAACAGCATAAATCCACGAACTGCCATAACCCCTGCTAACATATTTTGGTAGCAGCTTGTCATTTTATCTAACATACCGTGGATACATTTCACTAAACGACCTTCTTCCCCTTCTTTATGCTCTTTAAGCACGCGGCTAGACATCATTGGCGAAAGCGTCAATGCGGCGACACCTGAGATGAATACTGCACCCGCAAGTGTTAAGGCAAACTCTTTAAATAATGAGCCTGTGATACCGTCCATTAATGCCATTGGAGAATAAACGGCAGCGAGGGTGATTGTCATTGAAATAACTGGGAGTGCAATTTCTCGTGTACCAATAATTGCCGCATCAAACGGATTTTTCCCTTCTTTTACATGGCGTTCAACGTTCTCTAAAACCACAATCGCATCATCAACCACCAAGCCGATCGCTAAGATCAAACCGAGTAGGGTAAGCAAGTTGATCGAGAAATCTAACATCTGTAATAAGAACAATACGCCGATTAAAGAGATAGGAATGGTGATAACAGGGATAATCATCGCACGGAGTGAGCCTAAGAATAGGATAATCACCACAAGTACGATAAGTGTTGCTTCACCGATGGTTTTGATTACTTCATTAATTGAACTATTGATTGCAATGGTACTGTCATAGAGAATCTCAGCTTTGATAGAAGCGGGTAGATTCTTCTCAATTTGTGCAAATAACGGGTAGATATTTTTTGCAACGGTTAATTTGTTTGCGGTTGCCGCAGATTCAACGGCCATTACCACGGCATCTTTACCGTTTGCAGTTGCTCGAGCGGTATCTGACGATTTATTCAATTCTACCGTAGCAATATCTTTTAATTTGATTTGTAAGCCAGCGCTGGTGGTTGAAACGGTGATATTTTCCAACTCTTCTACCGAAGGTGTGGTTGATAACACTTTGTTTTTATACACTGTGTAATAACCGTTAGCGCTACCTGCCGCAGTAGATAGGTTATTAGCACTTAATGCCGATAATACGCTTGCACCAGATAAGTTATGTCCAGCCATTTTGTCTGGATCTAACCAAATGCGTAAACCAAAGGTTGAGCCACCAAAAATATTTACGCTAGATACACCATTCACCGTAAAGAATTGTGGTTTTACTACACGGTTTAGGTAATCCGTTACTTGTGGTGATGACAACTCATCAGACATAAAACGAATATACATAAATGCATCGTTTGAACCTGATGATACGCTGATTGCAGGGTCATCAATACCACTTGGTAAATTACCACGGATCGCATTTACTTTAGATGAAATATCCGATAATGCTTCTTGCGGATTGGTATTTAACTTCATTTTTGCTGTCACCGTTGTGGTACTTGGTGAGCTAGATGAAGTCATATAGTCGATATTGTCTGCCTGTGCAACGGCTTCTTCAATTTGTGATGTAACAAGTGCCTGCATTAAGCTTGCATCTGCACCCGCGTAGTTAACGCTGACAGTCACAATGGAGATCGTCATTTCAGGATATTCACGTACTTGTAGCTTGCTAATAGACTGTAAGCCTAAGATCGTAATCAAAAGGCTAATACAGATAGCAAGTACGGGGCGTTTAATAAAAATGTCGGTAAATTTCACAGCTTACCCCATTACAGTTTTGTTTTTGTCGCTGGTGCAATAACCCCAACAGGTTGTACATCAGAAATTTGAATTAAAGCGTTATTTTTTAAGCGTTGTAATCCACCTGTGACAATCATATCACCCGCTTTTAATCCTTTGCTTAGGTGAGAATAGACACCGCTGCGTTCAGCCGTCGTGACTTCCATCTGTTTTGCACGGTAGATTTTATTGACATCTAAGCTCTTATTCATTGCAGCCATTTTTGTGACTTTAGCTTTGTCTTCATCAGATAATGGTTGAAGCACATAAACGGTTTCACCATACATGGTATAAGTAACAGCAATTTGTGGCACAACAATTTGATCTTGTAGGGTTGGTAATGCAACATTCAGACGAGCAAACATACCTGAAAGTAGTTTATCTTGTCCTTCTGTAACGATAGCTTCGATATTAATCAAACCTGTTGCGGTATCTACTGCAGGATCAATTGCAGTAATCTTGGCAGGGAAAGTACGAGCAGGAAGTGCATCAATAGTTGCTGTGACTTTTTGACCAACAAAAATATCTTCTAGGTTAGTTTGTGGTAAGGTAAAGCGAATTTTCATAACGCTTTGATCTTCAACACGAACAATTTCTGTTCCCACAGTCACATATTGCCCTACATTGACATTCACGATACCCGCTTCACCATCAAACGGCGCATAAATTTGACGGCGTTCAATTTGTGCTTTCGTTGCCTCAATCGTTGCTAACAGTTGATTATAAGTCGAGTGTGCATTGTCTAATTCTGCTTTTGAAGCACTGTTTGATGCAACAAGGTTACGGTAGCGGTTATAGTTTGCTTGTGCAGCAGGTAATTGCGCTTCGGTTGCTTTTAAACTGGCGCGTTCCGCACTGCTATCAATTTCAACTAATAGCTGACCTTTTTTCACTTTATCGCCTGATTTGACTAACACTTTAGTCACTGTTCCAGCTGCTTGTGCACTAATCATCGCCCCTTGATTTGGACGAATCGAACCCACAGCAGTAATAACAGGGGTCCATTCTTGACCTTTAACCGTCATTGCGGTGATTTGGCTGACGGTTTCAGGCATATTGGCAGCGGCTTCCGCTTTTTTACCTGCAATAAACTGCTGCATGCCGACCACACCACCAAAGGCAATCAGGACGATCAACAATGTCAGCACAATTAAAAACTTTCTCCCTTTACCAGGTTTATTCGTTTCGGTTGTCATAGTTTCTCCGTAAAAATAAAATTAAATTGTAATGGCTTTCCAAGTGCGAAGAATGACTTCATCAATCATTTCGCTTGAATAAGACTGTTCTAACATCATTTGCTGGTACATTAGTTCCCAAGCTGTTCTCATACTGATAGCATAAAGAACGAAAGGCGGTAGGCTAGCAATAATTTTTTGCGATTGACCTCGCTTAATGAACGTATTCCATGGCAATTCTTCAACTGACATACAATTTTTCATCGTAGTTTGGAATTGCAGTAGCGATTCATACTGATGCATATTTTTGACAATATTGGGATTATCCAACATAAATTGCCAGCTGGCATGCCATAGTTTTTGATACTGTTCAAACAGCGGTAAATCAGCATGATATTCTTGATCAATTGCGGTTTGAAAAGCGTCAAATAAATACAAAACAAGTTGGTTTAGTAAGTGGTCTTTATCCTTAAAATAGAGATAGATAGTCCCCACAGAAACCCCCGCTTCTTTTGCAATTTTATGGGTTGAAAGGTTTTGCACACCTTCCCTTGCCATCAGCACATCAGCCGCTTTTAAAATACGAAGTGCCACTTCATTTTGTGGCACATTTTGTTTAAACATGAATGTCCTGTTTAAAAGTTACTGAACGTTCGTTCATTTTACTGATAAATTTAGATTTTCGCAAAACTTTAAATTTAAGGTTTTGTAAATAATAGATTTACGCAAACGGTTGCGTTATAATTATTTCGTTTTTTATTTCATTCTTATAAAGGAAAAATCAATGGCTCATCGTCCAATCCAACAAGCATTATTAAGTGTGTCTGACAAAACAGGCATTGTCGAATTTGCTCAAGGCTTAGTTCAACGTGGTGTAAAACTACTCTCAACCGGCGGAACAGCAAAATTACTTGCAGACAGCGGTTTACCCGTGACAGAAGTATCGGATTACACAGGCTTCCCAGAAATGATGGACGGACGTGTTAAAACCTTACATCCGAAAGTTCATGGTGGGATCTTAGGTCGCCGAGGCACAGACGATGAAGTGATGGCACAACACGGCATTGAACGTATTGATATGGTTGTAGTTAATCTCTACCCATTTGCTGCAACCGTTGCTAAACCAAACTGCACCCTTGAAGATGCAGTAGAAAATATCGACATTGGCGGACCTACAATGGTGCGTTCTGCGGCGAAAAACCATAAAGATGTTGCGATTGTCGTCAATAACAACGACTTTAACGCTATTCTTGCTGAAATGGATCAAAACCAAAACTCACTCACCTTAGAAACCCGTTTCAACCTTGCAATCAAAGCCTTTGAACACACCGCTCAATACGACTCAATGATTGCCAACTACTTCGGACAAAAAGTACCGCCATATCAAGGTGCTGAGGAAGAAGATATTACCCAAGTCTGCGGACAGTTCCCTCGCACATTAAACTTAAATTTCACCCGTAAACAGACAATGCGTTACGGTGAAAACAGCCACCAAAACGCCGCATTCTATGTTGAAAACGAACTCAAAGAAGCGTCTGTGGCAACTGCAGTTCAACTGCAAGGCAAAGCCCTTTCTTACAACAACATTGCCGACACTGATGCAGCCCTTGAATGTGTTAAAGAATTTAATGAACCGGCTTGTGTGATCGTTAAACACGCTAACCCTTGCGGTGTTGCTCTTGGCAAAGATATTTTAGAAGCCTATAACCGAGCTTACCAAACCGACCCGACTTCTGCCTTTGGTGGCATTATCGCCTTTAACCGTGAATTAGACGGCGAAACGGCACAAACTATCGCAGATCGTCAATTTGTCGAAGTGATCATCGCCCCAACTATCTCTGAAGCTGCCAAAGAAGCCTTAGCGAAAAAGAAAAACGTTCGTGTATTAGAGTGTGGCGAATTTAGCGAAGCACAACCACGTTTAGACTTTAAACGTGTCAATGGTGGTTTATTAGTCCAAGATGCCGATCAAGGAAAAGTGTCTGTTGAAGATTTACAATTTGTGTCTGAACGCAAACCAACCCAAGAAGAATTAGACGATTTACTCTTCTGCTGGAAAGTAGCGAAATACGTTAAATCCAATGCGATTGTCTATGCGAAAAACAAACAGACGATTGGTATCGGTGCAGGACAAATGAGCCGAGTATATTCAGCGAAAATCGCAGGGATCAAAGCGGAAGACGAAGGCTTACAAGTGGCAGGCTGTGTCATGGCATCTGATGCCTTCTTCCCATTCCGTGACGGCATTGATGCAGCGGCAAAAGTTGGCATTACTTGCGTTATCCACCCAGGCGGTTCAATGCGAGATCAAGAAGTGATCGACGCCGCCAACGAACACGGAATGGCGATGGTATTAACGGGAATGCGTCACTTCCGCCATTAATACAAGCGGTCAGATCCGATAAATTTTTTGCAAATAACAAGGCTCTCGATGTTAATGATATCGAGAGCCTTTATTTTGGCATAGTAGACAAAATGGTTGCTAAAAAGTGGCTTAAAGCCTTATATTACGGGCTTTAAGCCACTTTTTTGAATTATGAACCAAAAAAATGTCATTTTTGCCACAGTAGCGACATTTGCAAACATGGTATAAGAAATAATATTCAACGCTATAAATGTAATGCCTGTAATAAAACATTTACCCTTAAAAAGAAATTAAATCCAATAAATATTTGGAATGATTATTCAATAGGAAAACAAACCTATAAACAACTTGCCGAAAAATATCATTGTTCAATTAGAACAATTCAAAGATATCTCGAAAAAGCCCCTAAAACAGCATTAAATCCACCACTATCACGTTATTTGAATATTATTGCGGATACCACCTTCTTTGGTCGTGAATTTGGTATTTTAGTCTTGATAGATTCGCTTTCTAAAAAAGAGGTTTACCATCGTGTCATCAAAACGGAAAAAGATGTTTATTACAGGATAGCATTCAATTCACTTCGTATGAAAGGCTATAGAATTCAATCAATTACCCGTGACGGTAGACGGGGTTTATTGAAAGATTTATTGAATACACCGACACAAATGTGCCACTTTCATATGGTAGCTATTGTGATGAGAGCATTACGAAAAAAGCATCAGTCTATGGCAGGAAAAGAATTAAAAAATGGGGCTGTAGTAGATAAGGTCTAAATCCCACACCATTTTCTCAATATTTTAAGCTGATTAGATGGTGTGCTGTAGTTAAATCTAAACTCACATTCTTTGATAAAAAGATGGAAGTTTTTCTTGTCAATGCCATTGTATTTTCTAAGTACTCGTTTGGCTTGAGACCAGAAATTTTCAATGCCATTGATGTGGTTGTGATCTTTGACAAACTCTTTGGAATGATTGATGCGAAAGTGTTTAAACTCACTCACATCAAGAGCATTATAGCTTCTGTAACCATCTGTGTAAACGATGCTATCTGGCTTGATTTTGCTTGAGATGATAGGCATTAAGGTACTTTGCTTGGTATCTTTTACAACAACAGTATAAACCTTGCCATTACGCTTCAAAAGACCAAATACAGCTGTTTTGCCACCAGCTCCACGACCTCGCTTGCCTTTGCGAATGCCACCGAAGTAGCTTTCATCAAGCTCTACTTCGCCATCAAACAAAGTGTGAGCTTCAAGGTTGAGATTATATTCTATCACAAGTCTGATTTTGCGGTAAAATAAAGCTGCTGAATTGTGCTGAATGCCAAGCAAATCACTTGCTGTTCTAGCAGTAACTTGTGCAACAAAAAATTCAAGCAGTTTTATTTGAACTTTTTTACTTAATTTACAACGAGTTATCTTCATGTTTGTAGTATAGCATAAGTGCTAATCTACTACAGCCCCTTAAAAATTATTGCATTGACACTTAAGCAAAGTTCTAAAAAAGACTTCTATTTACGATTACATCATTGGTATTTAAAACATAAAGCATTTTTAGAAGAACGGTCAGATAAGCCGAATGAAAAGGGCTATTATCCTTATAAACATCGGAATGTAAGAAGTGCTTATCATAGTTTTAAACGTTATATGGATTATTTATTTACCTATGAAAAGTATGGCGATTTAAATATCGAAAAAACGACAAATAGACTTGAAAACTTATTTGGACAACTAAAGAAGAAATTATCGCATCATACAGGCTTAACGAAAAGACATAAGATTATGTTTATAAAGGATTTTTTAAATAAAAAGAGTTGTTAAGAATAATTAAAAATATTCATTAGCAACCACTTTGTCATATAGGCATAGTTTTCACGAAATTAGCAACCATTTTGTCTACTATGCCTAAATTAATGATAAGTTTGAATAAATTTTTGATAAGCATTCAAAAACATTTCAAAATCTTCTAATCCGCAAAAAGCGATGCTTTCTTCATCATAGAAACTAAAACCGTTTTCGACATCCTCAATTTCCTCAAATGTCATATCCAGATTATTGGCTTTCACCATCACTTCTTCAATGTTGATATAAAGGCTATATTCTTTACCTTCAAAAATCCATTCGTAGTTTTGATCTTTGGTTTGGCGACAATGCTCAATTTCAGCAAAAATAGCGGTTAACTCTTTTGGATTTGGAACAATCTCAGTATTTAACCAACGAGCAAACGCTTCGTGATCCATTGAACATTTGGCGATAACGCCGTGCATGGTATGTGTAAATTGGTATTCCATCATTTTCTCCTTTTTAAACAAGCGGTCGGATTCGTTTGAATTTTTGCAAAATTTTATAACGAAGTAACCGCTTGTCACTACAATCTTACCCTTTCTTCAAAATCTCTTTTAAAAATCTTGCCGTATGGGATTTCTTATCTTTTGCTACGTCTTCAGGTGTACCTTCAGCGATAATCTGTCCGCCACCACTACCGCCTTCTGGGCCTAAATCGACAATCCAGTCTGCGGTTTTGATCACATCTAAGTTATGCTCGATCACCACAATGGTATTTCCTTGATCACGCAAGCGGTGCAATACGGTCAATAATTGTTTAATGTCGGCGAAGTGCAATCCTGTCGTTGGTTCATCAAGAATATAGAGGGTTTTGCCCGTATCACGTTTAGATAGTTCCGCCGCCAGTTTCACCCGTTGAGCTTCACCACCTGATAGGGTGGTAGAAGATTGCCCTAAACGGATATAGGATAAGCCTACGTCCATCAAAGTCTGTAACTTACGAGCAATCATCGGCACGGCATCAAAAAACTCACGAGCTTCTTCCACAGTCATATCTAACACCTGATGAATAGTTTTGCCTTTATAGCGAATTTCAAGGGTTTCACGGTTATAGCGTTTGCCTTTACAGTGATCACACGGTACATATACATCAGGTAAGAAGTGCATTTCAACTTTGATCACCCCGTCACCTTGGCAGGCTTCACAACGTCCGCCACGCACGTTAAAGCTGAAACGTCCGACTGTATATCCCCTCGCCCTTGCTTCCTGTGTGCCGGCAAAGAGTTCACGGATCGGGGTAAATAATCCTGTGTAAGTCGCAGGGTTTGAACGTGGAGTACGTCCAATCGGGCTTTGATTGATGTCGATTACTTTGTCAAAATGTGCCAAGCCATCAATGCTCTTATAAGGGGCGACATCTCTGTTTTCTGCACGATTTAACGCATTTTGAGCAATCGGGAATAAGGTATCGTTAATTAAGGTAGATTTGCCCGACCCAGATACCCCTGTGATACAAGTAAACAAGCCAACAGGAATAGCTAAATCGACTTCTTTCAAGTTGTTACCACTTGCCCCTTTTAACACCAGCTGTTTGCTTTCATCTCGTGGGGTACGCTGTTTCGGGATCTCGATTTTTTCCTTACCCGATAAGAATTTACCCGTAATCGACGCTTCATTTTGCATAATTTCTTGAGCTGTACCTTGAGCAATAATCTGCCCACCGTGTACCCCAGCACCAGGTCCAATATCAACAATATAATCTGCCGCCATAATCGCATCTTCATCGTGTTCAACCACAATCACGGTGTTACCCAAATTCCGAAGATGAATAAGCGTGTTTAGCAAACGTTCATTATCTCGTTGGTGCAAGCCAATAGATGGCTCATCAAGCACATACATCACCCCCACTAACCCAGCACCGATTTGGCTGGCAAGGCGAATACGTTGAGCTTCACCGCCTGATAAGGTTTCTGCTGAACGAGAGAGCGAAAGGTAGTTCAACCCTACATTGACAAGGAAAGACAAACGCTCACGGATCTCTTTGAGAATTTTTTCTGCAATTTGAGCTTTCTGCCCTGAAAGATGTAAACCTTCAAAAAATTCCAAGGCTTCACCGATACTCTTTTCCGACACCATCGGCAAGTTGGTTTTCTCTAAAAAGACATAACGGGCTTCACGGCGTAAACGAGAGCCTTCACAATCGGTACAAGCACGGTTATTGATATATTTTGCCAGCTCTTCACGCACTGCATTTGACTCGGTTTCCTTATAACGACGAGCCATATTGTTCAACACCCCTTCAAAAGCGTGAACTCGCTTAACACTATCACCCCGATCATTCACATAGACAAATTCAATTTCATCTTTCGAGCCATTTAAAATGATGTTTTGAATTTTCTTCGGCAACTGGTTAAACGGCATTTCAATATCAAAATCATAATGCTTCGCCACGGATTTCAATAAACCGAAATAGTAGAAACTACGGCGATCCCAGCCCTTAATCGCACCGCTTGCTAAAGACACATCAGGATTTTGCACCACTTTACGTTCATCAAAATATTGCTGAACCCCTAAGCCATCACAAGTTGGACAAGCTCCGGCAGGATTATTAAATGAGAAAAGACGTGGTTCTAGTTCCGTCAGCGAATAGCCACAGTGAGAACAAGCAAAACTTGACGAAAACACTAACTCTTCTGCATTCGGATCGTCCATATCAGCAATAATCGCCGTTGAGCCAGAAAGCTCCAATGCTGTTTCAAAGGACTCCGCTAAACGGGTCGCAATATCGCTACGTACTTTAAAGCGATCAATTACCACTTCAATCGTATGTTTTTTCTGTAACTCTAATTTGGGCGGATCGGATAGATCGCAAATTTCCCCATCAATTCTGGCACGGATATAACCATTAGCGGTCAGATTTTCTAATAATTTTGCGTGTTCGCCTTTACGCTCTTTCACCACAGGGGAAAGCAACATCAAACGCTTACCTTCAGGTTCTTCCAGAACTCTATCCACCATTTGTGAAATTGTCTGAGCCGCTAACGGCACATCGTGATCAGGACAGCGAGGCTCACCCACACGGGCAAACAACAAACGTAAATAATCGTGGATTTCCGTCACCGTTCCCACCGTAGAACGAGGATTGTGCGAGGTAGATTTCTGCTCAATTGAAATCGCAGGGGAAAGCCCTTCAATGTGATCGACATCAGGCTTTTCCATCAAAGATAAGAACTGACGAGCATAGGCGGATAAACTTTCTACATAACGACGTTGCCCTTCAGCATAAAGGGTATCAAAAGCCAAAGACGATTTGCCCGACCCTGATAACCCCGTAATCACAATAAATTTATCTCTCGGAAGAACCAAATTCACGTTTTTTAAATTGTGGGTTCTCGCCCCACGAATATCAATATGTTGCATAACTGCCTTCTAAACAAATGTAAAGCAAAAATTTTCAAATTTTCGATCATTATCGCATAAATTGATTAACTGTACAAAATATCAGTTTTAGTAGATGATTTTTTTTTTATTTTCAGGCAGAATAGCGCAAATTTTACAGATAATTCATTTAAGAGGATTTGATATGGCAGGTGTAAATAAAGTAATTATTGTCGGCAATCTCGGTAACGACCCTGATATGCGTACAATGCCAAACGGCGACGCAGTGGCAACATTAAGTGTAGCAACCAGTGAAAGTTGGAACGATAAAATGACAGGCGAGCGCCGTGAAGTCACCGAATGGCACCGTATCGTATTCTTCCGCCGTCAAGCAGAAGTGGCAGGACAATACTTACGCAAAGGCTCAAAAGTCTATGTAGAAGGCAAACTCAAAACACGCAAATGGCAAGATCAAAACGGTCAAGATCGTTACACTACAGAAATTCAAGGCGATGTACTACAAATGTTAGACAGCCGTAGCGGTGGTGATTTCGGTGGAAATCAAGGTGGTGGCTGGAACCAAGCACCTACTCCGCAAAACTATAATCAAGGCTACAGCAACGATAATTACGCACAAAATAACTTTGGCAATGCTCAACCACAAACTGCAAAAGCACCTGCAAAACCAGCACCGCAAGCGGAACCGCCAATGGATAATTTTGATGATGATATTCCGTTCTGAGTTACATATAATTTAAAACTGTAAAATAAAACCCATATAAATATAGAGAACCCTTTATTTTAAAAGGGTTCTCTTTTTTTACATTAATTTTGACACAACATCTTTAATTTGATAGTATTTATATATGATATTTTTGTAAATTAAATGATTATGCATAGATTAGAAACAGTCCTTTTTTCAAATGGAGAACGTTTTCCTATATTGGTTAATGTTAAAACTGGTATCCCTGATTTTTATTCAACCTTATGGGTAACTGTAGAACTACGTAATCAATCCGCAGTAAACACAATTAGAAATAAGCTGGGAACTATACAGTGGGTAATGAATTGGGAAAAACAGAATAATCTTGTTATTAGCGATCTAATTCATAACAAAGCACTCTTAACAGAAAACCAATTAGAATCTCTTATCCAACATATGAGAATAAATGTAAAAAAGCGAAAGAATGTAATCAATACAAAAAAAAGTGTGTTAATGAAAGGTAGGACTCAATTTATTGATATTTATTCTGCCGTATCTCTTAGTCATCAATATAATAGACTAACAACGCTTTCAGAATACATATTATTTCTATCTAAAGTAATTAATGTATCTAATGAATATATTGAAAAATTGACGAAACTAATTACGTTAATTAAAGAGTCAAGACCTAAAAATCATAAAACATTATCTATCAAACCAGAAAGTGAGCTACCTGATGGATTGTTAGATGAGTTTATGTCTATTGCGAACTTTTCTAATCCTAATAATCCATTTCAAGATATTGGAATTAGAAAAAGAAACCATTTGATGTTTATCTTATTAAAGGAATTAGGGATTAGAAGAGGAGAGCTATTATCAATTCAAATCCCATTTATTGATATAGGAACAGCTAAATCCTCAATTACAATTAGACGAACACATGATGATAAATTTGACACAAGGAAGAAGCAAGCTGTAAGTAAAACGAAAGAAAGGCGACTTCCTATTTCACAAAATATAGCTCAACTTATCAATGACTATATTATGAACTATCGCTCTAAGATTCCTAACGCTAATAAACATCCATATTTATTTGTAACCCATCGAAAAGGAAAAACGCAAGGAAACCCAATTAGTACCAGTTCTTTTGATAATGTTATTGTACCAACGATGAAAAAGATAGATTCTAAATTTTCAATTATTCATCCACATATTTTTCGTCATGAATGGAACTTAGATTTTTCACGAAAGGTGGATAAAAATAATCAAAATGTAAATCATGATTCTTCTCATAAAGATTTTATTTCTCCTGAAAAAGAAGCAAAGATGAGACAACATCTTATGGGACATACATCCGAGAAATCAGGAAATATTTATAATCAACGTTATATAAGAGAAAAAGCTAACAAGATATTATTAGATCTTCAGATTGAGTTTCAAAAAAAGGTTGATAATTATGAATCAGAATAAACGTCTTAGACAGTCAAGAGATGGGTATGTATTTGATGAAAATGAAAACTCTTGGCATATTTCTGCTTGTAAATGTTATGAAAAAGCAGGAGGAATAAATAAAGTAGATGATGAAATTATTTATGTGTATGATTTTAAGGAGAAAAACTAATGGATATAAAAAAGATAATAGAAGAAAAATGCAATATAGTTGTTGATAGTATAAAGTTGATTGGTGAGGGTTATGACAGCAAAGCATACATTGTAAATAATGAATATGTTTTCAAAATCAAATTTAGTGCTAATAAGAAAAAAGGGTATGAAAAAGAAAAAGCAATATATGATTTTCTAAACAAAAAATTAAATACAAATATTAAAATACCAAATATAGAATATTCATATATAAGTGAAGAATTATCTATTTTAGGATATAAAGAAATTAAAGGAACTTTTTTAACACCAGAAATATATTTTGCCTTATCAAAAGAAAAGCAAGAATTATTAAAGCAAGATATTGCTATGTTTTTAAGACAAATGCACGATTTAGATTATAGTGAAATAAGTTCATATACGATAGACAATAAACAAAATGTTTTAGAAGAATATCAATTACTTAAAGAAACAATATATGATAGTCTTACTGATATTGAAAAACAATATGTAGAAGAATTTATGCAAAGATTAAATAGTACAACTATATTTGATGGTAAAAAATGCTTATGCCATAATGATTTTAGTTGTAATCATTTATTACTTGATGATGAAAATAGATTATGTGGTGTAATAGATTTTGGAGATTCTGGAATTATAGATGAATACTGTGATTTCATATATTTGCTAGAAGATAGTGAAGAAGAAATTGGCGTGTCTTTTGGAGAAGATATATTAAGATTATACGGAAATATTGATATTTCAAAAGCAAAGGAATATCAAGATGTTGTAGAACAATATTATCCAATAGAAACTATTGTATATGGTATTAAAAATAATAGACCTGATTTTATAGAAAAAGGTAGAAAAGAGATTTATATAAGAACTCGCAAAGATGAAAAATTAAGGAAGTGATGATATGGTTAAAAACTATCCGGAAGAAGTAGAAGAACAAGTTGATAAAATAAAGAAAGTTTTATAAATGGTGGTACAAATGGATATATATGATTTAATGAAACAAGTTAATGAGTGGGTTAAAGAAATATTATAACTTTTGAAAATGGTAAGTGTGTATCAGATATTGCATATTGTGCATTTAAAGATGGAAAAGTTATAGGAGTTGCAGGTGCTGATAAGATAAATGATGGGATTTGGGAAGTCGCTGACGGTACGCTACACAAACGCAAAATATCCCCAGCAGATTTACTCCTGCAAGACCTACAATGCCTTTGGAAAGAACCACTACACAATAAAGAGGCTGCGCCATCCCGTTCTTTATACCAAAAGCCTTTAACTAAAAGTGAAATTGTTGAAGTACTAGATATTGACAAAAATAGCACTAATACTAAATGGTTTAAAAATTTAATAAGTGAAAATGATGGAATTATAACTTATGAGGTGTTAGGAAAATTTTTATATAAAAAATATACATCAAAATTTCATAATTGGCCTTATGTTGATAAACATAAAAATGTTAAGGTTTCTGAAGCTTTATTATTATTTAGAGAAAATGAATTTCATGATGACTTTTCCCCTAAAAGTTTTTCTTTTGTGTTACCAACGGTGAATCAAATTAATGATAGGTTTTGCTATTCTGAAACTCGTCCTAAAACATCATTATGGGAAAAACATTGTATAGGCACATCCAAAGGAGAATTCATAAGATTACCATCACACAATGCAAGACATTGGTTAAGTACAAAAGCTGAACGAGGAGGAATGGATGAGTTAACTTTAGCTAATTGGGCAGGACGAGCAAGAGTTGCAGATAACAAGGCTTATGATCACAGAACAGAAGAAGAAAAAAGTGAATCAGTTAGGAATTTACTCATTCCCGAAGATATTTCTATCTTAGATAAAATTCATTTGAATCTTCCTATTACCTATGAAGACTTAGGGAAAGATAGAATTGGAATCGCAACGGTAACAGAAATAGGGATCTGTGAACATGATTATGCAATGTCTCCATGTTCTCGTCATGGAGATTGTGAAACATGTAAAGAGCTTGTTTGTATTAAAGGTTTAGAGCACTCCTTAGAAATCTTAAAGGTGCGTGAAGCCCAGATAACCGAACAATTTAATAAAGCTAAAGAACACCATAAAATAGGTGTTTTTGGTGCAGATCGCTGGATAAGTAATTTAGGATGGAGACTAACTCACATAAAAACTAAAATTAAATTCTTAGAAAATGAGAGCATCCCAAATGGTTCCTTATTAAGGATGCCTGATGAGTATGATCCTTCCCCTATTAAATTAGCTTTGTTGGAAAGAGGAATGGATCTAGATATACAGAAGAAAGAAACAGCTAAGTTAGACGATGATTTATATAGACTAATGGAGTTATAGTATGCCTAAAATTCTTATTACAGAAGAAAATTTAGAAGATATAATCATGTTGATTAATACTTGGGAGGGTAAATTAACATGGGATTTACTTTGTTCTGAAGTTTCACAACTATTGAATATTAAAAGCATTGAAAGACAATCACTAGCTAATTATAGTGATATACAAAAGGCTTTTAGTACACGGAAACAAAGAATAAAAGAAAACTCTAAAGCTAATCCTCAACCAAATGTAACGATAGATTATTTGCAAAAACAAGTAAATAATTTAAAGGCTCAAGTACAACGATTGGAAGAAATTAATGAGCAATACAAGCAAAAATTCATTGTATGGCAGTATAATGCATATATGCATGGAATGACAGAAGATAAGCTAAATAAGCCACTTATTGCAGTTAATCGCCAGCATCGATAAAGAGATACCGTTTGAAATTTAAATTTCAAACAGTATTTTTTCAAAAAGATTATCCTTCTCTTCTTGGGATTCTATCCTCCGGTGTTACTGATGTTAATTTGGCTAATTTCGGGGCTAGCCATTCTCTGAGGTCATCCATTAAGGAATAAACTACAGGCACAAATACTAGGCTCAACAAGGTTGAGGCGATTAAACCACAAATGACAGCGATTGCCATAGGTGCTCTAAATGCCGCGCCTGCACCGCTGGCAAACACGGCCGGGATCATTCCCGCTACCATTGCAATGGTGGTCATTAAAATCGGGCGGACACGTTCCGAATACGGCACTTATGGCGAAATCGTAAATATGCCCGTTCACGCTGTGGTAAAACACCCTGAAAACCTCACAATGGAACAAGCTGCGGCAAGTTGGATGATGTTTGTAACCGCATACGGCGGTTTGATTGAATTTGGCAAGGTGCAAAAAGGCGATTTTGTTGTATTGGGCGGAGCGACCAGCTCGGTAGGCATTGCCGCCATTCAAATCGCCAAAATGCAAGGGGCAAACGTGATTACTCTGTCTCGCACGCACGCCAAAGGCGATGTGCTTTTACAGAAAGGGGCGGATTTTGTGATTGCCACCAAAGAAGATGACGTTACGGCTAAATTACTAGAAATTACAAACGGCAAAGGCGTGAATTTGGTGTTCGACCCTTTGGGTGACAAAGAAGCAGCAAAAATTATCAACGCAATGACACAAGACGGCAAATACATCATCTACGGTGCATTAAGCCACGATGATATCGCCGTGCCTGTGTTCCCAATTTTAGGCAAACACTTAACCGTGCGAGGCTATGAATTGTTTGAAATCACTACCGTACCAGAAAAACTCGCTCAAGCGAAAAAATTCGTGTTTGACGGCTTAGCAAGCGGTCAATTAAAACCAGAAATTGACAAAGTTTTTGCTTTTGATGAAATGGCGGAAGCTCACCGTTATATGGAAAGCAATGCACAGATTGGGAAGATTTTGGTAAAGGTTTGATTGTTTTAAGGTAAATATGCCGTCTGAAAAATAAGTTTCAGACGGCACATCGTTATTTTACCTGCCGATTAAGCCACCACACTAGCGAGAGCATCACAGGCACTTCCACCAGCACACCGACCTCCGTTGCCAATGCCGCCCCCGAGTGCAAACCGAACAAAGAAATTGCCACCGCCACCGCTAATTCAAAAAAATTACTCGTGCCAATCAAGCACGCAGGGGCGGAAATTTCGTGTGGTAATTTGAGCTATTTTGCCAAAACGTGAGCCAAGGCAAAAATGCCGTAAGTCTGTGCCAGCAAGGGAATGGCAATCAGCAAAATAATCAAGGGATTGGCAATAATGGTTTGGGTTTGAAAGGCAAACAGCAACACCACCGTCAAAATCAAACCCATAATGGAAAAAGGTTTCAGGCTGCCTGAAAAATATTCCGCTATTCTTTTTCTTTAATACCTTGAATAATCTGACACTTATCAACCGTTTTATTTTCACAACCCACAAATTGCATTAGAAAAGTTTTAACTTGTTGTAGTTCTGTGATTTGTTCGTTCAAATATGCCAAATGTTGTTCGGCAAGTGCATTGATTTCATTGCATTGTTTGTTAGGCGTTTGTTGTAATTGCAACAGCGTTTTGATGTTACTTAAAGAAAAACCGATGTTACGGCAAGTTTTAATAAAGCGTAATTGTTCTAACTGATTGTCATCAAACACACGATAGCCATTTTGTTGATGTGTGGGGGTGATTAAGCCTTGTTTTTCATAATAACGAATGGTTTCCAAATGTACGCCTGTTTGTTCACTGGCTTGTTTTATTTTAAAAAATTTTGACATTTTGGCTTGACCCTGTAATGACTACGGAGTTTATAGTATAGCAAATTTTATCTTAAAACAGGAGCAAAAAAATGGCGTGCCAAAATTGTTGTGGTTCAAATCAGCCCATTCATCAATCGCCCAAGTACAAAAAAGCCTTGTGGATTGTCTTGATATTAAATTTATCAATGTTTTTTGTGGAAATTGTGATGGGGGTTAAATCGGGTTCAACTTCGCTGTTGTCGGACAGTTTGGATTTCTTGGGCGACAGTGCCAATTATTTGATAAGTTTGATTGTTTTGCCAATGGCGTTAAGTTACCGAGCCAAAGCATCTATGGTTAAGGGGCTAACGATGGGCGGTTTTGGTTTATTTATTTTAATGACGACCATTTATCGTGTGTTTTATGGGGAAATGCCCAGTTATTCAGAAATGAGCATTGTGGGATTTTTGGCGTTATTGGTCAATGTGTCGGCATTGTTGATATTATTAAAATTTCGTGATGGCGACAGCAATGTCCGCAGTGTGTGGGTGTGTTCCCGAAACGATGCGATTGGTAATGTGGCGGTAATTTTAGCGGGTATGGCAGTTTATTTTTTTCAATCAAAATATCCTGATTTAATTGTGGCGTTTGTTTTGGCATTTTTGGCGTTACAAGCCAGCCAAGAAATCATCAAAAGGGCTTGGGCGGAATTAAAAGTCAGCTAATTTAAAACACCGTTTGGATTGATGTTCAAGCGGTGTTTTTATTTTTAAATTTTGCAAAATAACTTTCAGGCTGCCTGAAAAAAACCTATCCCCCAAGCCCCTGTAAAATCGGACATTCTGGCATATCATCGCCACGACAGGCATCACACCACGCCCCAAGAGCAGTTTTCATTTCTTCTAATTCCTTGATTTTATTTGATAAAAATTCAATGTGCGTATTTGCCAACGCTTTGACTTCACAGCTTTTGCGGTATGGATTGTCTTGCAGTGCCAAAAGCTCGCCAATTTGGGCAAGCGAAAAGCCCACGCCCCTTGCTTTGGCGATGAATTTTAGGCGGATTAGTGTCTCATTATCATAAATGCGATAGCCTGATGATGTGCGTGAAGTGTTTGATAACAAACCCAACTTTTCATAATCACGGATTTGCTTGATGGATAGCCCTGTGGCTTTGGACGCTTGACCGATGTTCATTGTTGCTCCTTGTTTTGGCGTTTGTAAAAAATTGTCAATCCGTAAAAATAATCCTTGACCCTAACATAAGGTTAGGCTTTATGATGCGCTCATCAAAACAAAAAAGCAATGCTTTTAATCGCTTAAAAGCACTTTGTTTTGATAATCCACTTTAACTTAACATTCGGAGAAACTGTTATGAACGCTGATTTTGTTCAAAACCGACACGCCCATTGCGGCTGCCAGTCTTGCACGGGGCAAAACTGCCATCCGGACTGCCAATGCCAAAACGGCAAGCCCTGCATTTGTGATGACTGCACTTGCAACGGCTGTGCGTGTGAATCGTAAAACCAAATAGTGAAATGGACATTGAGCGAATCTGTCATTTGCCCAATGTTATCAATGCCCATTTTGACAAGGAGAATCCAATGACATTCATCAAAAACCGTGCCGTACATCTTGTCGCTGCCGCTGTTGTTTTGGCGACTTCAACCGCTTTTGCCGACGGCAAAAACGAAGTGCCGACGCACTCGATGGCGTGCGACAATAACTACACCCAAACCACCCACGACTGCTCAAATAACCAAAACGGGCACGCAGAGATGAACCACGCCAATATGAACCACTCTGCTATGGCGATGGACACTCAAAATGCTCCGCCCCATACCCAAGCCTATCTTGCAATGATGAACAAGATGGGCGATGAGATGAGCAAAGCGGGTAATCTTGCCGATGCTGATACCGCTTTTGCCAAAGGTATGATTCCGCACCATATCGGAGCAGTTGAGATGGCAAAAGTACAGCTTGAATTTGGCAAAGACGAAACAATGAGAAAACTTGCCCAAGCGATTATTGATGGGCAACAAAGTGAAATCGAACTGATGAACGCTTGGCTGGCGGGTAAAGACACCGCAACCCAAAACCCGCAAGCCCCGCACGCCAAGGCCTATGCCGCAGGCAAGGCGCAGCACGAGGCGATGATGGCGGCAATCAATGAGCCAAACCCTGATATTGCCTTTGCCAAAGCAATGATTCCGCATCATCAAGGGGCGGTCAAGATGGCGAAAATCGAGCTGCAATACGGCAAAGACGAAACAATGAAAAAGCTCGCTCAAGACATCATCAAAGCCCAAGAACCTGAAATCAAGCTGATGCAAGACTGGCTAAAACAGTAGGGGCAATAAGGCAAAAACACCGTTTTTGATAAAGCGGTGTTTTTGAGGTCGTCTGAAAACAGGTTTAAGGCTTTTTCAGACGGCATTTGGGGTTTTCAGGCAGCCTTTAAAACAAGCCCCAAGGAAATGATGATGCCGACTTGTCGGACACATCGGCAAGCGATGTTCTGAACCTTCTGCTTTTTCAGACGGCATCGGTATTTGCAGGCAGCCTGAAAAAAACCGTCATTCTGACTGGCCCAATCCGTACCTGCTTTTTCGGTAAACGACCGGTGATGACCCTATGAACCCAACAGGAGAAATTGTGATGAAGCAAGAAACACACAAACCGCCCAAACACCACGAGTGCCGACACGGACACGGACAGCACCGCCCTGTGCAGACACCGTCCGATGCAGCGGCTGCTTCGGGCTACACCTGCCCGATGCATCCGGAAATCCGGCAAGACCGCCCCGGCAACTGCCCTCTTTGCGGTATGGCATTGGAGCCGCTGATGCCTGAATTGGACGACGACAATCCGGAGCTGCGTGATTTTTCCCGACGCTTTTGGTACACGCTGCCCCTGACGGCGGCAGTGCTGGTGCTGGCGATGTTCGGCGAGCGTCTGAACCTGATGGATATGGCCGCACAAAGCTGGATAGAGCTGGTGCTGTCGCTGCCGATCGTGCTGTGGGCGGGGCTGCCGTTTTTCTCACGGGGTTGGCAGTCGCTGGCAAACCGTAGTCCCAATATGTGGACGCTGATTGCACTGGGAACGGGTGCAGCCTTCGTTTACAGCGTTGTTGCCACCGCTGCACCCGGCATTTTTCCGGCATCGTTTGTATCGATGGGGCGGGTCGGCGTGTATTTTGAGGCGGCGGCCGTCATCATCTCGCTGACCTTGCTCGGCCAGATGCTCGAACTCAAAGCCCGGTCGCAGACTTCGGCGGCAATCAAGACCCTGCTCGGACTGGCGCCCAAAACCGCACGGCGTATCGGCCCGGGCGGTGCTGAAGAAGATGTGCCGCTCAGCCACATCCACATCGGCGACCTTCTGCGTGTGCGCCCCGGCGAAAAAGTGCCTGTCGATGGCGTGGTGGTTGAGGGCGCAAGCTCGGTAGATGAATCGATGCTGACCGGCGAACCGCTGCCGGTGCGCAAAGCCACCGGCGACAAAGTCATCGGCGCCACGCTCAACACCGGCGGTGCGCTCGTCATCCGCTCCGAGCGCATCGGTTCGGAAACCGTGCTTTCGCAGATTGTCCAGATGGTGGCCCAGGCGCAGCGCTCCAAAGCACCGATGCAGCGTATGGCCGACGGGGTGGCAGGCTATTTCGTACTGGCGGTTGTCGCCGTTGCCGTTGCCACTTTCTTTGTCTGGGGCGTGTTCGGCCCGCAACCGTCTTGGGTGTTCGGGTTGATCAACGCCGTTGCGGTCTTGATTATCGCCTGCCCCTGTGCACTGGGACTGGCCACTCCGATGTCGGTGATGGTCGCCACAGGACGCGGGGCAGGCAGGGGCATATTGTTCCGTGATGCCGCCGCTATCGAAAACTTGCGGCGAGTAGACACTTTGGTGATTGATAAAACCGGCACACTCACCGAAGGCCGACCTGCCTTTGACCGTGCCGTTGCGGCAGCAGGCTTTTCCGCCGAAGAAGTGCTGCGTTTGGCCGCCAGCTTGGATCAGGGCAGCGAACACCCTCTGGCCGACGCCATTGTGCAGGCCGCACGGGCACAACAGCTGAAGCTGAGCAAACCCGAACAGTTTGATTCAGGCAGCGGCATCGGCGTGAGCGGCGTGGTTGAAGGGCGTGCGCTGGCACTGGGCAACACGGCGTTTATGCAGCAGAACGGGCTTAGCGTCGAACCACTGATCGAGCAGGCCGAATCCCTGCGCAGTGAAGGTGCCAGCGTGATATATCTGGCTGCGGACGGACATCTTGCGGGACTGCTTGCCGTCTCCGATCCTGTAAAAGACAGCACCCCCGAAGCATTGGCCTCGCTCAAAGCAGCCGGCCTGCGCATCATTATGGCAACCGGCGACGGATTGACCACGGCAAACGCCGTGGGCGCAAAACTGGGCATCGACGAAGTGCACGGCGAAGTCAAGCCCGCCGACAAACTGGCACTGATCGAGCGGCTTCAGAACGAAGGGCGGGTGGTCGCAATGGCAGGCGACGGCATCAACGATGCCCCCGCACTGGCCAAAGCCGATGTCGGCATCGCAATGGGTACCGGCACCGATGTGGCAATGAGCAGTGCGCAAATCACGCTGGTCAAAGGCGATTTGCGGGGTATTGCCACCGCACGCAAATTGTCTGAGGCCACCGTGCGCAATATGAAGGAAAACCTGTTATTTGCCTTCTTATACAACGGCCTGGGGGTTCCCGTTGCCGCCGGCGTGCTGTACCCCTTTACCGGCTGGCTGCTCTCGCCGATGATTGCCGCACTGGCGATGAGCCTAAGCTCGGCATCCGTTGTCGGCAACGCACTGCGGCTGCGCAAAAGCAAGTTGTAGACCACAGCCCCGCAGGCTTCTTCCAATGACAAAACTACCTCAAAAACACCGCTTTTGATAAAGCGGTGTTTTTTATGCCGTCTGAAAAGGTCTTTAATACTTTTTCAGACGCCATTGTGTTTTTCAAACAGTTTCGCAGTGTGCGTCATTGCACCAACCCAATATTTCATCAGGAAAATGGTGCAACAAGTTGCACCCTACATCTTTGATGCTTTTTTAAGACGGCATTTTTTTCAGACGGACTAAAACGCCCAATCTTTCCATTTTTAAAAACCAACTTCCCATTTTTCGCCATTCTTATTGTTATTTTAAAACGCTAAAATACGCCCATTTTTAATATAGGTCAAAACAATGAGCAAACAAATCCAATTTACAAAAACAGGTTCGCCTGATGTCCTGCAAATCGTTGATGTACAAATCCCCGCCCAAAATCGGGCGAAGTGCAAATCCAAATGCACGCTTTGGGACTAAACCGTGCCGAGATGATGTATCGGGAAGGGGCGTATGTGATTGACCCTGTGTTCCCTGCGACTTTGGGTTATGCAGGGGCAGGCGTGGTCGTGGCGGTGGGCGATGACGCTGGCGAATTTCAAATCGGCGACAAAGTGAGCGTCTGATCTGCACCCCAAAAGTTGGACTAAAAACCAACTGATTAAGGTGCAGATTTTTTATGACGAAATACAACCAATCTTTCAAACAAGAAGTGATCGCATTTTTTCTCCAAAACGGGAAAAATTGCTCACTCACTCGCCAGCAATTTCAGCTTAAAGCCTCCACGCTACGTCGTTGGATTTCGCAATATAACTATAATGGAATCAATAGTTTAGCCGTACTGGGTAAGAAGCAAAAATATTCCCCAGAATTTAAATTAACCGTCATACAAGCGGTCAAAAAGGGGCAATTTTCTGCAGAAAGTGCTTGTCTGCATTTTGGTATTGCTAATTCAGAGGTGATTAGCCAGTGGTTGCAATCCTTTGAAAAACAAGGTATAAACGGCTTATTTCCAAAGCCGAAAGGACGACCAGCAATGAAACCGAAATACCCGAAAATGCCTCCCCCACCCAAAACCGAAGAAGAACGCTTGCGTTATCGGATTTTGGAACTGGAAGCGGAGAATGCTTACCTAAAAAAGTTGCGGGAACTCAACCAAGCAAAAATGCGGAAAAAGTAGCCATCATGAAAATGTTGAGGGTAAATTTTTCCTTGGAAATATTACTCCATTTGACAGGTTTAAAACGCTGTTCATTCTTTTATCATTTACAGCTTAAAATTGATAAAAATGTGGCAATTAGGCAGGAAATTGTTGAGATTTATCGCAAAAATGACGGCAATTATGGCTATCGTCGTATTACGTTAGCATTGCGAAAAATGTTCGGTGCAATTAACCATAAGCGTGTGCAAGCGATAATGCAACAGCTTGATTTAAAAGGAAAATGTAAGCAGAGAAAATATCGTTCTTACAAAGGCGAAGTGGGTAAAATTGCCGAGAATTTATTGCGACAGGATTTTCACACAAACGCTCCAAATGAAAAGCTCGTCACGGATATTACCGAGTTTAAATGTGCGGAAGGCAAACTTTATCTTTCGCCGATTAAGGACTTATTTAATGGCGAAATTATCGCCTATGACCTTGCCCGAAGCCCAAACTTTGAGCAAATAATGCGAATGATGAAACAATCTGTCGCAAAGCTCCCGCAAGGAGCAAGCCCGATTTTACATTCCGACCAAGGATGGCAATATCAGATGGCAGGTTATCAGGCGATATTGAAACAAAATGGCATCGTGCAAAGTATGTCAAGAAAAGGAAATTGCTTGGATAACAGTGCGATGGAAAGCTTTTTCGGGCGATTGAAGACGGAATGTTATTTTGGTAAACGATTTGAAACATTTGAGCAACTCGAACAAACTATTATTCACAAATATATTCATTATTACAATCACGAGCGTATTCAAGTGAGACTAAAAGGGCTAAGCCCTGTGCAATACAGAACTCAGTCCTTGAATTAACGTAGTCTAACTTTTTGGGGGCAGATCAATAATTAAATTTTGTAAAAATAAATCATAAAAAACCAAGAGAAGAAAATACTCACTTTTATTAAAGCATCAAGACCATAAAATATTATCTATATAACCGGAAAGTGAATTACCAGATAGGTTATTAAATAAGTTCATATGTAGCCACTGTTATCGGTGTATTGGTTGAAGTGCCTGTGATGCTCTCACTTGTTGCGTTGTTAAACCGTTGGAATAAATAATGACAAGCAGAGGGATTTTCGCAATTTACAAATTTTCACGAAAATCCCTCTATTTTTATAGTTAGATACCACTATTCCACTTTAAACATCCCCATCATACCGAGATTTTCATGTTCTAAAATATGGCAATGGTACATTTTCAACCCAGTATGTCCTTGCTTAAAGCGAATAATCACTTTTTCATAAGGGCGTAAATTAACCACATCTTTTAACGCTCTGCCTTCTGGCTTAAAGGTTTTACCGTTTAACGTATGTTGAATTACTTCAAATTGAGTGCCGTGTAAATGGAATGGATGATCCATATGGCTTTCATTGAAGATTTCCCACTGTTCCACTTCATTCAATTTGGTAACAAAATCAATACGGTTCATATCAAAGGTTTGACCGTTGATTAAGAACATACCATTCATCATTGGTGGAATAGGGTTGTCCGTTGGTGTTGTAGTAGCGTGATGTGTACCGTGATTCATCATTGGCATATTCGTATGGTTCATCATTTTTTCACTAAAGCGAATTTGGCGAACCTGCTTTGGCTCATCCCAGTTAGGCAAGGACCTTAAGCTTTCAGGTAACTGAACAGGTTCTGATTTCACCTGAATTGTGGCTAAAGTGATATCTTTAGGCTGTTCTTGCACCATCATCTTACGGCGATCATAATAACCGCTTTGTAAATTGACTGTTCCTTGCGTTTCACCCACCATAATCACTTCAACGCGTTCGGCTGGTGTAAGTAGCAGTTCATCAACAGGCGAGCGAGGTTTTTCAAGTAAACCACCTTCGGTACCCACCACAATCCATTTCACCCCTGGAATGTTTAAACGAAAATAACGAGCGCTAGTGGCATTCCAAAGACGGATTCGTTCATTCGTTTTCACTTGAATCTGGGGCTGATATTGACCGTTGATTAACACAAATTCACCCTCACGGCCGTTCATCCAATCTAACATCGTGTTTGCTGGAATGGTGCCATCGGCATTTAAACGCAGATCGGAAATCACCCAATGTTGTTCAGGAAGGTGTGCAAGCGGATCATTTTTCGCTTTAACAACGAAAGTGCCTGCTAAGCCTTTATAGACTTGTTCGGAAACATGGTCATGTGGATGAGGGTGGTACCAATATGTCCCAGCACTGCCTTGAGGTAGCGTAAAGCGATAGACTTTTTTCCTTTGCGGTTCAACCATATCCATCGGGTTACCATCCGCTTCATTTGGTACATCTAAGCCGTGCCAATGTACTGTTGAGGGTTGTGGTAGGTGATTGATAAATTCAATTTCTACGGTGTCGCCTTCAAATACTTCAATTTGTGGCCCTGGTAGTTGTCCGTTATAAGCCCAAAATTCCGTTTCTTTATTGTCTGCGAGGCGAATTTTAATTGGCTCTGCTTTTAAAGTGGCTTTGAATAGCCCAGCTTGAGTCGATTGATTAGCAAGTTTTGGCAATATCCCATTAAGCGATAAACCTGAAGGCATTGCCTCAGTTGGCATTAGGCCAGTAGGTACTGAATGCATCATCGCCATATTGCCATGTTGTGCGTGGTTCATCATATTCGCAAGGCTATAAAGCGAGCTACTGGCTAAGCTAATTCCAATTCCATAACGTAAAAAATCTCGACGTTTCATTCTTTCACCCCCCCTATTGGTTATAGGATTTGAACACTTCACTTTCACCGTTTTTCTTAATTAAAACAACATCATAAGGATCTTTGCGTCCGCCGTATGCTTCACCGTCCATACCTGGTGAACCAATCGGCATGCCAGGTGCGGACAAGCCAATTGCATCGGGTTTTTCTGCGAGTAAACGTTTGATATCCTCAGCAGGTACATGTCCTTCAATCACATAGCCATCAATCACTGCCGTGTGGCAAGAGGCGTGTTCATTTTTAATGTTAAAGCGCTTATGAGCATCATAATTGCCTGTTTCGTTGACTTTAATCTCAAAACCGTTTTTCTGCATATAGCTGATCCATTCATTACAACAGCCACAAGTCGGGCTTTTCCACACTTCCATAGAAAGTGTTTGTGCTTGAGCACAAGCGGTTATCCCTAAACTTAAAAGCAACAATGAGCGGGTGAATTTATGTAATTTCATAAGATGTCCTTATTTTTATTGAGATGGAATGGCGCAATGTTAAAGCTTGACCTAGGGTTAAGGTCAAGTAATCTGAAAAAATTCTATCATTTGAAAATTTTTCTCAAAATCCTACTGCTTGTAGTAGAGATATGCCAACGTACCATCCACTATTATTTTTTAAAATGTGATCAGAATTATTATTTATGATGTTCTGAATGACCACCTTGAGTATTCGGCATATTCATATTAGGGTTCATTTCTTGATGCATCTTCATCATTTCTTCAGGCGTTATTTCGCCCGTCATCATTTGGTTGTGCATTTCTGTCATTTGTTTAGCATCCATTTGCATTGAATGAGTCATTGCTGGTGTAGTGGGTTGATAGCCTGCTGAAATAGGATCTGCCATGCCAAAGATCATAGCAAAGTGACTCACAAATAAGAAAATCACAAGATAAACCGCATGTAATTTAATTTTTGCACTATCCACGAGATTTTTATGAATAACTTTTAATTCCATGAGTAAAATAATAAAAATAGGAAAGGTAGCTAATAATAGTGATGCAATTGATGCGATATCTACCCAACCACGCCATTCAGTAATAGTCGGTACGATAATAAAACCAACATAAGCGGCTACAATCGTGTAATAAACACCGAGCACAACACTTAAAATTTTATTCCAATGTTTCCAATGATTATTAGTGTTGTCTTTATAGAATAAGGCAAAAAATTCCGTTGCAACAAGCAATTCTCCAATAATCATTGGAATGACCATAAATAAAATAAGGTTCCAAGGCGAGGCAGCTAATAGCTCCATATAATGTGTCATAATCATTTTTTTACTCCTAAGTTTGATTAATTGTCTAACATAAAAAATGAATTTGTGATGAAATGCATATTCATTTTTATAAGTACACTATATCGTTTCTTTCTCAACATAAAGATGACGGCAACATTACAATTTTGTCATCTTCGCTTTTTGATTTAATAACTTGTTATAATTCTGAAACACATAAGGAGACATTGTGAAAATTTTAGTTGTAGAAGATGAAATCAAAGCCGGAGATTACTTAAAACAAGGTTTAAGTGAAGCCGGTTTTATGGTTGATATCGCACGCAATGGCGTAGATGGTTTACATTTTGCTTTAACTGAAGATTATCAATTGATCATTTTAGATGTAATGTTGCCAAAATTAGATGGCTGGCAAGTGTTACAAATGTTACGTCAGGCTGAGAAAAAATTCCCTATTTTGTTACTGACTGCAAAAGATCAAGTAGAAGATAAAGTGAAAGGATTAGAGTTAGGTGCAGATGATTATTTAGTGAAACCTTTTGCCTTTGCAGAACTGTTGGCGCGCGTTCGTACATTACTTCGCCGTATTCCAAATGAAGAAAAAAAGATTCAGACAACATCATTAAAAATAGCAGACTTAGAATTAGATTTACTGAAACGGAAAGTAAGTCGAGCAGGTCATCGCATTGATTTAACTACCAAAGAATTTGCTTTACTGGAGCTACTCATTCAACGGCAGGGAGAAGTATTACCTCGTATGCTCATTGCCTCTCATGTTTGGGATATGAATTTTGATAGCGATACTAATGTGATTGATGTAGCGATTCGTCGTTTACGCAATAAAATTGATGATGGTTATATCCCCAAGCTTATTCACACAGTACGTGGCGTGGGATATGTTTTAGATCTAAGGGAAGAAGATGATGTATAAACGATCTCTCACTTTTCGCCTTTCAGCCTTATTTGCTATCGTGATGGTAAGCCTATTGAGCCTACTCGGTTTTTTCGGTTTCTCTGCACTTGAACAACATTTTCAACAACTCGATCAAAACGAGTTAAATAATAAAGTGCGGTTAATTCAACAAGAAATTAGTCATACAGCCGTTGATGAACTAATGACCGTTTTAAATAAACAGATCGCTCGCTATACTTCAACATCAGATTTAGTCATTTACTATAATCAAGCTGAATTTGCTCACTCAAAAAATGTCTCATCAATTCCCGCCAATATTCAAAAAGATATTCAGCAAACTCAAGACATTTCAATGCTATTAGAATGGGAGAAGGACGCACATACTTTGCGTGGTGTCGCATTTTCAGCAACTACATTAGATAAAATTGTCTTACAAGGTATCTTATTTTCATCGACAGGACATCATCTTCTTTTTATGCAAAATATCAAAATCAGTTTTGTTATTTTTGTACTCATTTTAAGTGGAATAGGCTCAATTTTAGGATATTTAAGCGTCAGGAGTACACTTAAACCACTCCAAAAAGTACAAGCATTAGCCAATAAAATCACGGGCAAAAAATTAAATCTTCGATTAGAACTCACAGATATTCCCATAGAATTACAATCCGTTGTAGAAGGTATTAATCAAATGTTGGCAAAGTTAAATGATGAATTTCAACGTTTATCCGTATTTTCATCTGATTTAGCCCACGAATTCCGTACACCCATTAATAATATGTTGACCCAAACGCAAGTTACGTTAAGTCAAAAACGAGAAAACAAACAATATATTGATATTCTTTCTTCTAATGCCGAAGAACTAGAACGACTTGCTCGTACTATTTCCGATATGCTATTTCTCGCAAAAAATGAAAATGGACAATATATTAAAGAAAAACAATTAGTTAATCTTTCTCAAGAAATTACCGCTCTTTTTGCTTTTTTTGAATTTGTTGCAGAAGAAAAACAGGTTAAATTGCTTTTAAAAGGTTCAGGCGAATTATACGGTAATGCCTTAATGCTACGCCGTGCAATCAGTAATCTACTCTCAAATGCATTACAATATGCCAATCGCCAAAGTGAAATTGTGGTAGAAATTCAAGAGCAAAAACAACAACTCATTCTATCTGTTTACAATCAAGGCGAACCCATTCCAGCTGAAGATTTACCACATTTATTTAATCGTTTTTATCGTGTTGAAAAGTCCCGAACCCGACAATCTGCCAAAGACAATGGCACAGGTTTAGGACTTGCGATTACCAAATCTATTGTTAATGCCCACAATGGCGAAGTCAGCATTATGTCAGATCAAACAGGGACAAAAATAACAATGTCTTTTTATAAGGCGTAAGCGGTAATATTTGGGCAAATTCTTGCACAGACTAAAGCTCTCATTTTGCCCAAATATAGCATGTCATATCACGCTTATTATTGAAAATAACTCAACACCCTATTCAATATTTCCTAGCTAATCAAAAAAATTTTCTGCTCTATAATAGAGAAAATCGCAACTGTAAAAACGTTGCAAAAATCGACCGCACTTTTACTCCAAAGGAGCAAATCATGAAACCAACAAAATCTAAACTTTTTTCCACTTTTACTGCTTTCTACCTCAATTTCCATGGCAACCATGTCTTACTCAGCAGAAACTGGCATTAGACTATTTTACCGCAATGGAACGCTTATTAGCCCCGAATTATAACTTTTAAGGAATAATCCAATGAAAAAATCTGCAAAATTATCCCTAATTTTGACCGCTTGTGCGATGGCGGTGCAAAGTTTCGCTACGCCGCTTTCTATTGAACAACAAGGCAGTTTTGCCGTGGGTGGCACGGTGAAAACCAGCGAAGGCACTTATCAGCCGCTACCTGAAATCGCCAAAGGCAAAACCAGCAACAACTTTATGGACGTATTTAGTGCGTCTATTCAAGCTGGCGGGCAAACCTTGCACGGCGACCACGCTACCGTGTTCTACCAAATTCCAACCAACCCACGCCCTTATCCATTGGTGTTTTTACACAGCGCAGGGCAATCTATGCGGACTTGGCAGACCACGCCAGACGGACGTGAAGGTTTCCAAAATATCTTTTTACGCAAAAACTACCCTGTTTATTGCTGAAAGTGGATTTTGCCTATTTTAATTATGATGAACCACAAGCGGTCTTTTATTTTGACTTTTTTGCGATTTTAATTGCAGTGGCTTACAGCACAAGATTTTTGGTTTGGTTAATTTTATTTAGGAAAAAAGATGTCAAAAGTTAAATCTATTTAGATATTCTGTATAAATAACCTAAATGGCGGATAGATAGAAACGATCTTATACTCGCCACAATTTTATTAATTAAGGATAGCCAAATATGAAGAAAATTAATGTTGTCATTGTGGGGAGTGGGTATTCTACCCGTATTTTCCATGTTCCCTTTTTTAAAAATGATCATCGGTTTAACGTGATAAAATTTTTTGAGCGTTCAACCACTCGGGCATTAGCATGGTTCCCCAACATTGATATTGTGTCAAATTTTGAAAAGTTACTGACTGATAAGGTGGATTTAATCGTGATTAGTCAATAAGTGTAAAAATGGCATAATCAACTCAATGAATTTATGGACAAATATTATCTGTTTGGTATTTTATAGTAAGTACATTGTGTAAAAATAAAATCTGAAATTTAGTCTTTTTATACTTTATTTTTACGTACTCATACTTCAATCTGGGAAACTTAATATTTAATTAATTGATTTAAAAGAATTTTATAATTTACATTCCTAATGTGATATAGAAACAACCATTTTAATCTTATATTAGAGATGAAAGCCCAGCAGTTTGCTGGGTTTTTTGTTTATCTAAGGCTTGTTGATGCTTCGAAGGTATAAAATCGTATATTTTACAAGCACAAAACATTAATAACCCTTGGCTTCTGAGAAGGTAGAAAAAACGAATAGGATTGTGAATAGAATTCAAGAAATATAAAAGGATAAATATATTCTCGTTGCTAGCTACTAATTAGTGTTATTTCAGATTTATAATAAGGCATAATCACAAATAAAGATTTTATGTAGGATTAACTTATGGATCATTCTGTTCACAACAAATTAGTGTCTTTTATTTGGAGCATTGCGGACGATTGTTTGCGCGATGTGTATGTTCGAGGCAAATACCGTGATGTGATTTTGCCAATGGTAGTATTACGCCGTTTGGATACGCTATTAGAGCCGACCAAAGCTAAAGTATTGGAAGAAGTCCGCTTTCAAAAAGAAGAGTTGGAATTTACCGAGCTAGATAGCCAGCCCCTTGAAAATGCAACGGGTTATGTTTTTTATAACACATCAAAATGGACGCTTAAAACCCTGTATCAAACCGCCAGCAACACACCGCAATATATGCTGGCTAATTTTGAAGAGTATTTAGACGGTTTTAGCAACAACGTTCAAGAGATTATCAACTGCTTTAAATTACGTGAGCAAATTCGTCATATGTCGAATAAAAATGTGTTGCTTGGTGTATTGGAAAAATTTGTTTCGCCTTATATCAACCTCACACCACAAGTGCAAACCGATCCCGAAGGCAATAAATTGCCAGCATTAACCAATTTGGGTATGGGCTATGTGTTTGAAGAGTTAATCCGCAAATTTAACGAAGAAAACAACGAAGAAGCAGGAGAACATTTTACCCCTCGTGAAGTGATTGAATTGATGACGCATCTTGTGTTTGACCCACTCAAACAGGCGATTCCAGCCATCATTACGATTTATGACCCCGCTTGCGGCAGTGGTGGAATGCTGACTGAATCACAAAATTTTATTGAAGAAAAATATCCATTACCTGAAAGTCAAGGACAACGTAGTATTATTCTCTTTGGTAAAGAGATCAACGACGAAACCTACGCCATCTGTAAATCCGATATGATGATTAAGGGCAACGACCCACAAAACATCAAAGTCGGTTCAACCCTTTCAACAGACACCTTCCAAGGCAAATATTTCGATTTTATGCTTTCCAACCCGCCTTATGGAAAAAGTTGGAGTAGCGACCAAAGTTATATCAAAGACGGCAATAGCGTCATTGACGACCGTTTTAAAGTCAGCTTACCTGATTATTGGGGAGCTGTAGAAACCGTAGATGCCACGCCACGTTCCAGTGATGGACAATTACTGTTTTTAATGGAAATGGTCAATAAAATGAAATCGCCGAAAGATAACTTAATCGGTAGCCGAATTGCTTCCGTACATAACGGTTCCAGCCTATTTACAGGCGATGCGGGTTCGGGGGAAAGCAATATCCGTCGTTACATCATTGAAAATGACCTACTTGATGCCATTGTGCAACTGCCGAATAACCTATTCTATAACACCGGCATTACCACTTACATTTGGTTGCTCAATAACAATAAACCTGAACAGCGTAAAGGCAAAGTGCAACTGATTGAGGCAAGCCAATTATTCCGCAAATTGCGCAAAAATTTAGGCGACAAAAACTGTGAATTTTCCCCTGAGCATATCGCCCAAATCACGCAAACCTATTTAGATTTTACGGAACAAGAGGGTGAATTTGCGGCGAAAATTTTTGATAACCAAGATTTCGGCTATTACAAAGTTACCATTGAACGCCCGGATCGCCGTAGTGCACAATTTACTGCCGACAATATCGCCGCTTTACGTTTTGATAAAAGCTTGCTTGAGCCAATGCAATATTTATACCAACAATACGGTGAGCAAATTTATCAAGCGGACGTGTTAGCAAAAACCGACAAAGAAATCACCGCTTGGTGTGAGGAACAGGGCATTGCCTTAAATAACAAAACCAAGGCGAAATTGTTGGATATAAAAACGTGGGAAAAATCCACCGCACTTTTTCATACCGCAACGCAACTGCTTGAGCAGTTTGGCGAACAGCAATTTGACGATTTCAACCTATTTAAACAACAGGTGGAAAACGCCTTAAAAGCCAAACAAATCAAGCTTTCAGCCACAGAAAAGAATGCCATCTTTAATGCTGTAAGTTGGTATAACGAAACGGCAGAAAAAGTGATGGCGAAAACCGTGAAATTAAAACCGAACGAGTTGGAAACCCTTTGCCAACGTTACCAATGCCAACCGTCTGAATTGGCGGATTTTGGCTATTTCCCAACGGAAAAAGCGGGCGAATTTATCCAATATGAAAGCAGTAGCGATTTACGCGACAGTGAAAGCATACCGCTCAAACAAGCTATTCATGACTATTTTAAAGCCGAAGTACAACCGCACGTGAGTGAAGCGTGGATCAATTTAGAGAGTGTTAAAATCGGCTATGAAATCAGCTTTAACAAATACTTCTACCGCCATAAACCGCTCCGTAGCCTTGCCGAAGTGGCACAAGATATTCTCGCCCTAGAAAAACAAGCCGATGGCTTGATTGGTGAGATTTTGGGAGATTTACAAGCGGTCAGATTTTAAGGATTTTTTGCAAATGAACAGATATGAAAGTTATAAAGATTCAGGGGTTGAGTGGTTGGGGGACGTGCCTAGTCATTGGGATATTAAAAAGCTAAAACATCTTTTAAATTTTCAAACAGGTGGTACACCATCATCAGGACATGCTCTTTTTTATGATGGGGATTTACCTTGGATAACAATTGCTGATTTAAATGGGAAATATACAAACCAAACTCATTTTATTTCAAGACATGGACAAAAATCAGCTAATATCCCTTTAACACCAAAAGGGAGTTTATTGTATAGTTTTAAACTATCTGTTGGTCAAGTTGCATTTGCTCATCAAGATCTATATACAAATGAAGCTATAGCATCTTTTTTAGCAACAAATAATAACAATCTAAATTATTATTTTTATATGTTACCAATTTTTATCGCAAAAAATGCTAATAAAAATATTTATGGTGCAGATATATTAAATCAAGATTTAATAAAAAATTCTTGTTTATTATCTATTCCTAAAGCAGAACAAACCGCTATTGCCCAATATTTAGACAATAAAACCGCTAAAATCGATCAAGCGATTATGCTCGAAGAAAAACAGATTGAGTTACTCAAAGAGCATAAACAAATTTTGATCCAAGATGCCGTAACCAAAGGGCTTAATCCGCACGTTAAATTCAAACATTCAGGTGTGGAATGGATTGGTGAAGTGCCTGAGCATTGGGAGGTGAAAAAAATTAGCCATGTATTTGAAAGAATTGGTAGTGGAACAACACCAAACTCAAGCGACACTAGTTATTACGATGGGCAAATTAACTGGTTACAAACTGGTGACCTTACTGATGGAAAAATTTTCACAACAAGCAAGACGATTACATATAAAGCTTTAAAAAATTATTCAACATTGAAAATTTACCCCAAAAATAGTCTTGTAATTGCAATGTATGGTGCAACGATAGGAAAAGTTGGATTACTTCAAATAGAAACAGCAACTAATCAAGCTTGTTGTGTATTGGCAACAACTCATAACGCTGTCATAGAGTTTGCTTTCTATTTATTTAAAGGAATAAAAGATAACTTAATTGCAATGTCTTATGGCGGTGGGCAGCCTAACATTAGTCAAGACAAAATTAAAAGCTTGCGATTACCATTTGCCCCACTCTCCGAACAACAAAAAATCGTGCAATACCTTGACGAACAAACTGCAAAAATCGATCTCGCGATTCAACTCAAACAGCAACAAATTAATAAGCTTAAAGAGTATAAAACCGTGTTGATTAACGATGTGGTCACAGGAAAAGTTAAGGTGGCATAATAAAAAAATGTAATTTGCCCCTACAACAATATCAAAATCATCCATTTTAAACGGGTATAAAAATCGATTTTAAGCAAAAACAGCCAAAAATAATCGATTTTGTGCAGTTATAATTGATTTTAAGCACAATAAGCCTAAAATAATTAATTTTGAACAAACATAATGGGGTTGGTATCTATCATGAGTCATCTAATAAACGACCCAATTGGGGCATTGTGGTTAATTCAACAAGCAAAGGTAGAGCCTTTTGCTCGTTTGCCTGTTGTGAGTGGTATGGCGGCTCGTCGAAAAACAGAAGTCGAAAGTGAAACGGGCTTTCGTAAAGAGTTGTATCCAGAAAGTTACCGCCCAGCTAATTCATACATTGCTCATCTGCAATTTCATTTGCGTAATGAAATTGTCCATTTGGAATTTTTACAACGCTTATTTCAAATAATAGATAAACAAATTATTCAAGATTGGATCAATACTGAACCTACAGGGCAATATGCACGGCGTGTTGCATTTTTATATGAATGGCTCACTGATAAGCAATTGTCCGCGCCAGATAATATCGGCGGAAGTTATGTAGATGTGTTGTCAGATAAATATCTGATTACCGCATCTCAAGCGCAAATTGAAAAATGTCCTCGTTGGCGAGTGAATAACAATTTAGCAGGGAATCGTGACTTTTGCCCAACCTTGGTCAAAACACCACAGTTTGAACAAGCGATGAATTTGAATGTTCAAACGTTATTGAACGGTTTAATTGATGAGTTTGGCGAAGAGTTGCTAATGCGTTCTTCAGTTTGGCTGACGTTAAGAGAAAGCAAAGCCAGTTTTAAAATCGAAGGGGAAGGTAATCAAACAACCCGTATTGCTCGTTTTGCTGATGTGATTGCTCGTTATACAGGGAAAGGCGAAATTCCCCTTGATGAAATGAGTTTAAGCCACCTGCAAAAAGAAATTTTAGGCGATAAAGTGCCGTTTCATCATTATGGCGTCCGTTTATCTCCCGTTTTTGTAGGTCAAACCCACCATTTTCAGGAAATTGTACATTATATTGCTCCTTCTTATCCGCTTGTTTCTGCCAAATTAGCAGGGTTGAAAGCTTTTTGGCAAAAAACACAGGGGCAATCACCCATTATGCGAAGCGCCGTATTGGCATTTGGCTTTGTTTATATTCATCCATTGGCAGATGGAAATGGGCGAGTTCATCGTTTTTTATTTAATGATGTACTGCGACGAGATGGCGTGTTGCCTGAAAATGTAATTTTGCCTATTTCTGGTGTGATTGCAGAATCTGCTCACGAGCGACAACGCTATTTTGCATTACTGGATGAAGTTTCTAAACCACTGATGCAAAGCATTGGCAATGATTATTCTTTTAGTAAGCAACAAAAAGTGTATGCTGATGGTATTCGCTCCAACTTGATTTTTGATGCGGAAAGCAAAGCTAACCCGATTTGGTCTTATCTCGATTTAAGCCATCATGTTATTTATTTGGCGCGATTGTTAGAACAAGTCGTTAATCGTGATATGCGAGAAGAATCATTATATTTGTTACATCACGAACAAGCCCGCGAGGCGATTAAAGAGATTATGGAAATGCCTAATGATTATGCTGACCGTATTATTCGAAGTGCGAGACAAAATCGGGGAAAATTAACCAATAAATTGGTCAAAGAATTTGATTTTTTGGAGAACAATGAAGACTTATGGCAACAATTACTTAGTGCGATTACCCAGGCATTCAATAATCGATTTTAAGCAAAAATAGCCCAAAATAATCGATTTTAAACAGTCGTAATTGATTTTATACACAAGCGGTCGGATTTAATCCATTTTTTGCAAATAAGGATAATCAAAATGGTAACAAGTACGAAAGAAAAAGATTTAGAAATTGCCATTGAACAAGCATTAACAGGCACTTGTCGGGAGCAAGCGGTTAATCAGCTAAATGAACCTGCTGGGAGCTATTTAACCAAACATCACGGCTTTCAGTTAGGATTTTCGCAAGATTTTGATCCGCACTTTGCATTGGATATGCGTCTGTTTTGGGCTTTTTTGCGAAGCAGTCAAAAAGAGGAGCTGGCGCGTTTTCAGCAACTGAATCCAAACGATTGGGAGCGGAAAATTTTAGAACGCTTAGATCGTAGCTTGAAAAAATATGGCGTGTTGCAACTGTTGAAAAAAGGCTTGGATATTGATAATGCCCATTTTGATTTGCTTTATCCTGTTCCCCTTGCCAGCAGTGGTGAAAAAGTAAAACAGCGTTTTGAGCAGAATATATTTAGCTGTATGCGTCAAGTGCCTTACTCTCGTAGCAGTGGTGAAACCATTGATATGGTGTTGTTTGTTAATGGCTTGCCGATTGTTACCCTTGAATTAAAAAATCATTGGACAGGGCAAACCGCTCGCTATGACGGACAAAAACAATATCGCAACCGTGATTTATCACAAACCTTATTGCAATTTGGGCGTTGTTTGGTGCATTTTACTTTGGATACCGAAGAGGCCTTTATGGCAACCAAGCTTGCTGGGGCAAATACTTTCTTTTTGCCGTTTAATAAAGGGCATAATCAGGGCAAAGGCAATCCGCCGAATCCAAACGGGCATCGCACCGCGTATCTTTGGCAAGAGATTTTTACCAAACAAAGCCTTGCCAATATTATTCAACATTTTGTCCGTTTAGATGGTTCAAGCAAAGATCCGTTAGAAAAACGCACGCTCTTTTTCCCACGCTATCATCAGTTGGAAGTCGTTCGCCGTTTAATTGAACACGCAGGGCAAAACGGCGTGGGCAAACGTTATTTAATTCAACATTCGGCGGGTTCAGGCAAATCCAATTCAATTACTTGGCTTGCCTATCAGTTAATTGAAGCCTACCCACAAAATCAAACTTCCGCTAACGGCAGAGCCTTGGATCGCCCGATCTTTGATAGCGTGATTGTGGTCACTGACCGCCGTTTGCTAGATAAACAGATTCGCGACAATATTAAAGAGTTCTCGGAAGTAAAAGATATTATTGCGCCGGCAATGAGTTCGGCAGAATTGCGGGAATCCTTAGAAAAAGGTAAGAAAATCATCATCACAACCATTCAAAAATTCCCGTTTATTGTGGACGGCATTGCGGATTTAAGCGATAAACAGTTTGCGGTTATTATTGATGAGGCGCACAGTTCACAATCAGGCTCCGCGCACGATAATATGAATAAAGCGATGGGCAAAGAAATTGATGATCTTGAGGATGCGCAAGATTTGATTTTAAAAACGATGCAAGCGCGTAAAATGCGTGGCAATGCCTCTTATTTTGCCTTCACCGCAACACCGAAAAATACTACGTTGGAAAAATTTGGTGAACAGCAGGCAGACGGCAAATTTAAACCGTTTCATCTGTATTCTATGAAACAAGCGATTGAAGAAGGCTTTATTTTAGATGTGATTGCCAACTACACCACCTATCGCAGTTTCTATGAAATTCAAAAATCTATTGAAGATAATCCTGAATTTGATAGTAAAAAAGCACAAAAACGCTTAAAAGCCTATGTGGAGCGTTCTCAGCAAACCATTGATATTAAAGCGGAAGTGATGCTGGAGCATTTTATTATCCAAGTCTTTAACCGTAAAAAATTAAAAGGCAAAGCTAAAGGTATGGTGGTGACGCAAAATATTGAAACGGCAATTCGCTATTTTAAAGCGTTAAACCGCTTGCTAAATGAGCGAGGTAATCCGTTTAAAATCGTTATTGCGTTTTCCGGCAGTAAAGTGGTGGACGGGGTGGAATATACCGAAGCGGAAATGAACGGTTTTGCCGAAAGTGATACCAAAGATTATTTTGATAAAGATGAGTATCGCTTATTGGTGGTGGCGAATAAATACTTAACAGGCTTTGACCAGCCGAAGTTATGCACTATGTATGTGGATAAGAAACTAACGGGAGTGTTGTGCGTGCAGGCGCTATCTCGTTTAAATCGTAGTGCGGATAAATTAGGCAAACGAACCGAAGATCTGTTTGTGTTGGATTTCTTTAATGATACGGAAGAAATTAAAGCGGCGTTTGATCCGTTCTATACTTCTACCTCTCTTTCTCAAGCCACAGATGTCAATGTGTTACACGAATTGAAAATGCAGCTAGATGAAGTGGGCGTTTATGAACAAGAGGAAGTCAATCGTTTTACGGAAGGGTATTTTACCAATCTGGATGTTCAACAGTTAAGTAGTATCATTGATGTGGCAGTAAATCGTTTTGATCTGGAATTAGGCTTAGAGCAAGCAGAAAAAATCGATTTTAAAGTTAAGGCAAAACAGTTCTTAAAAATTTATGGACAAATGGCAGCGATTATTCCTTTTGAACAGCTTGCGTGGGAAAAATTGTTTTGGTTCTTAAAATTTTTAGTGCCTAAACTCAAAGTGCAAGATCCGAGCGATGAAATGGATGAAATTCTCAATGCGGTGGATTTGAGTTCTTATGGTTTAGCGAGAACGAAGTTAAATCATCGTATTCGTTTAGATGATGAAGAAACGGAACTTGATCCGCAAAATGCTAATCCGCGAGGGGCGCATCAAGACGATAAAACCAAAGATCCGATTGATGAAATTATCCATAACTTCAATGAAAAATGGTTTCAAGGTTGGGGTGCGACACCAGAAGAGCAACGAGTGAAGTTCTTAAACATTGCCGATCGTATTCGTAACCATAAAGATTTTGAGCAGAAATATAAAAATAATCCCGATATTCATACAAGAGGCATCGCTTTTGAGCAGATTTTACGTGATGTGATGAGCGAACGTCATCGCGATGAATTGGAGTTGTATAAGCTATTTGCTAAAGATCCCTCTTTCAAAACCGCTTGGACCCAGAGCTTACAGAGGGCGTTAGGGGTTTAATAGGAGATTACAAGCGGGCAGATCCAAAGCATTTTTTGCAAATTTTTGATACAATCCGACCGCTTGTAATATCGCCATTTTTAAAGAGAGATTATGCAAAATAATATCCTAACCATCAGTCAGCTCAATTATTCCGTTAAACAGATGCTGGAAGTCGAATTTGGCAGTGTTTGGCTTATTGGCGAAATTTCAAACTTTTCACAACCTGTTTCTGGGCATTGGTATTTAACCCTGAAAGACGAACAAGCACAGGTGCGTTGTGCAATGTTTCGTATGAAAAATATGCGAGTGAATTTCCGTCCGCAAAATGGAATGCAAGTATTGGTGAGAGCGAATGTGAGCTTGTATGAACCACGAGGTGATTATCAAGTTATCATTGAAACGATGCAGCCTGCTGGCGATGGCTTGTTACAACAGCAATTTGAACAGCTCAAAATGAAATTGGCAGGGTTAGGGTTATTTGCTCAAGAACATAAAAAGCCTATTCCTACGTTCGTCAAACGTGTTGGTATTGTGACTTCATCAAGTGGTGCGGCATTGCAAGATATTTTGCATATTTTACAACGCCGTGATCCAAGTCTTGAAGTGGTGATTTATCCCACCTTAGTACAAGGCAAAGAAGCGACAGCCGATATTGTGCAGATGATCGAACTGGCGAACCGCCGTCAAGAGTGTGATATGCTGATTGTTGGGCGTGGTGGTGGCTCGCTGGAAGATTTATGGTGCTTTAATGAAGAGGCTGTTGCTTGGGCGATTTATCATTCTCAGATCCCAATTATCAGTGCCGTTGGACACGAAACCGATGTGACTATTGCGGATTTTGTGGCAGATTTGCGTGCACCAACGCCGTCGGCTGCGGCAGAGTTGGTCAGCCGTGATCAGCAAGAGTTGTTACGACAGTTACAACATCATGCCGATAGAGTGAGTTTAGCCTTTGATCGTTTATGGAGTGAAAAATTAACCCAATTTGACCGTTTGCAACTTCGTTTACAAGCTCAACACCCTGCGAAACAGTTGCAGCAACAGCAATATCAGTTACAACAGTTAGAAAAACGCCTTATTCGTGCGATTTCTCACCGTTCTCAACAGCAGCAACAGCAGTTAGCTCAGCTTAACCAAAGGCTTCAACTGCAACACCCACAGCGTCAATTACAGCAACGTTTTCAACAGCTTTCACACTTAGAAAAACAGCTGAAACAGCAGATGGAACAGCTATTGTTGCGTAAACAACAGCGTTGGAAAAATGCGGTACAACGCATGGAGCGTAATCCGCTTCCTTACCGTATTTCAGCTCAAATGCAACATTGGCACAAGCTAGAGCAACGTTTAAGCTATGCCATTGAGAAAAATATCAGCCAGCGTCGCCAGCAATTTCAAACCCTTTGCACTCAGTTAGACGGTTTAAGCCCACTTGCTATTTTAGCCAGAGGCTATTCCGTGACACAAAATCAACAGGGCAGAGCATTAATGTCTAGCAGAGATATTAAGATTGGCGAGAAGTTAGTGACACGTTTTGCAGAAGGAAAAGTGATTAGTCAGGTTGTGGAAATTCAGTGATACAAGCGGTAAGATATGTAGAAAAATTTGCAAAAAAGAAAGAGACCTTATGGTCTCTTTCTTCATTAAGCGAGAACGGATTAGAAATCCATTAATTCTTTTTCTTTATCCGCTAAAATTTCATCGACTTTCTTGATATAAGTATCGGTGATTTTTTGAATATCTTCTTGTGCTTTACGCTCATCGTTTTCACTGATTTGCTTATCTTTTTCTAATGCTTTGATTTTATCATTTGCATCACGGCGCACGTTACGAATAGCCACTTTACCTTGCTCACCTTCGCCTTTTACAATTTTGATTAAGTCACGACGGCGTTCTTCTGTTAATGGCGGAAGTGGAACACGGATCGTTGTGCCTGCTGAAGATGGGTTTAGACCTAAATCAGACGTTAAAATCGCTTTTTCTACGGCGCTAATTAATGAACGGTCAAACACGGTTACCGCTAATGTACGAGCATCTTCTGCTACCACGTTCGCTAATTGGCGAAGTGGCGTTGCTGAACCGTAATATTCAACTTGAATGCCATCTAATAGGCTTGGCTGTGCACGACCTGTACGGATTTTAGCGATATGTCCTTTTAAAGCTTCAAGGCTTTTTTCCATACGATCTTGGGTATCTTTTTTAATTTCGTTGATCATTGTGTTGTCCTTTATTAAACAATAAAACAGGTGAATTTTACCTAATTTCTTGTGCTTTTCCTAGTGTTAAGTGTGGGGGATTATGATAGACTTTTTAAAAGTTGCCGAACAAGCGGTAAGATGAATCAATCATTTTTCAAAAGGATCAGATTATGTACCAACAACAAATTCTCGCAGAGTTACAAGAAGCACAGCAAGTATTAAATGATTTTATCAACGATAAACAGAATTTAGCCCTTATTCAGCAAGCGGCTTTGCTGATTTCAGAGAGCTTCAAACAGGGCGGTAAAGTGCTTTCTTGCGGTAATGGCGGTTCTCATTGTGATGCCATGCATTTTGCAGAAGAACTGACTGGTCGCTATCGTGAAAATCGTCCAGGCTATCCTGCGATTGCAATTTCGGATGTCAGCCATTTAAGCTGTGTGAGTAATGATTTTGGCTATGAATATGTCTTTTCGCGTTATGTGGAAGCCGTAGGGCAGAAAGGTGACGTACTCTTTGGATTATCAACATCGGGTGGTTCAAAAAATGTATTAAATGCGATCAAAGCTGCGAAAGAAAAAGGGATGAAAGTGATTGCCATGACAGGAAAAGATGGCGGACAAATGGCTGGTTTAGCCGATGTTGAAATTCGTGTGCCCCATTTCCGTTATGCAGATCGTATCCAAGAAATTCATATCAAAGTAATTCATATTTTAATGATGTTAATTGAATTTGAAATGGCGAAGGCAGAGTAAAAAATAAAGGTTGGTCTATTGACCAACCTTTGTTGCTTATTGCTCATTGCTTGCTTGTGACTCATATTGAGCTGACATTTCATCTGCTTCAGACATCAATTTGGCAATGGCATTGCGATAGGTAATTTCTAAACTTTCTCGGCTCGTTGCAATCACACCTTGATCATTTAAGAAACCATCATTTACATCATATACCCAACCATGAATTGAGAGTTTTTTTCCTCTTTCCCATGCGGCTTTTACAATAGTTGAGCGACCTAAATTATAAACTTGTTCTGCAACATTCAAACGAACAAGCATATCGGCACGCTGTTCAGAAGATAATTTGCCAAGTAAATGGCTATGTTTGAACCATAAATCACGAATATGTAGTAGCCAGTTACTAATTAATCCATGATCTTCCATGCCAATCGCCGCTTTGATACCACCACAGTTGGTATGTCCACAAATGATGATATGTTCAATATCAAGAACATCAACGGCATATTGAACAACAGAAAGGCAATTTAGATCGGTGTGGATCACTAAATTAGCCACATTACGGTGTACAAATAATTCCCCAGGTTCTAAACCCGTCAATTTTTCCGCAGGGACTCGGCTGTCAGAGCAACCAATCCATAAAAAATTAGGTTTTTGATGTTCAGCTAATTGCTTGAAATAATCTGATTGCTCATCTTTCATTTGGGTTGCCCATGCATGATTATTAGCAAATAGGCGTTCGATTTTTTTCATAGGATAAACTCTTTCTTGTAGATGTTTTAGCATTCTAGCATAAAAGTAGAGTTTAGCTTGCGAAATAACAAGCGGTCAGATCAGCAAAAAAATTTGCAAATCTGACCGCTTGAGATCAGTTAGGTAAGACGAAAGGTTAATCGACAATAGGAACGATGCGAGAAGCAGACGCACCTTTATCACCATTCGTAAATTCGAAATGTACTTTTTGCCCCATTTTAAGCGAACGGTAACCTTCCCCTTCAATCACTGAAAAGTGAGCAAAAATATCACCATCAAAAATATCAGAGGTGATAAAACCGAATCCTTTTGCGTTGTTAAACCATTTGACAATTCCAACTTCCATTATATTTCTCCTTTGGTTTTCATACCATGTAAATCTTAGTCAAAAATGTAAAAGGCTCAACAAAAAATATTCAGAATTACGACATAGATCACAAAATTATTATAATTCTGTTAAAAAATATTCGTTTCTAGGCGAATTTGCCCTTTTTCAACGATAATCTGTTTACCAAATTTCTTCACAAGGGCTTCTTTGGTTTTTGTTTCATCCAACGTATAGACAGGATGATTATTTAACAAAGATGACAACCCATCTGCAATCATTGGCAAGAACATCTGTAATTCATTTTGATATTTTTGTGGTTCAGCCATCCAATTTTTTAAACGAACATCTTTTAGATAGAGCGCGCCTTTTTCGGCATCGTAATAAGGGGTAGTGTCCATATTCAGTTGCAATTTAACCTGATATTGTTTGCCTTTTAGGCGTAATAAACTGTCAACAACGCCTGAAATATCCACGCGTTTTTCTTCCGTTTGACCAATACGTGTAAATAAATCAGATAATTTATAATCAAGCTGGAATAACCCTGGTACACCTACGCTATCTTCAAGGGGGACTTTTTCCGCTAAACGCGTGGAAAGATATTGGTTAATTTCTTGCTCTGAAATACTTAACGGGTTGGCTAAAGTAAATTGTGGTAAGGCAAATAAGAGCGATAAGCTAAGTTTATGTAAAAATTTCATAAAGTCTCCTTTTCAAATTGGTTTCAGCAAATAAACAGAGTAGAATTCGCACCCCAATCTCTTTTGAGAGTGTATAACAAATTTTATGTCGTAAGGAATAAAAAGATGAAAAAAATTGCATTGGCAGTTTGTGTATTATTGTTAGCAGGTTGCTCTTTTAGCGGTGGCGTGAGCGCAGGTGGCGGTTCGAACGGCGTTGGGCTTGGTATCGGATTAGGGACAGGGATTAGATTCTAAGCGGTCTGGGAACTTTTTTAGGTTTTGCTGTCCAATAGCATACTTTTATTGTCTATATAACAAAGGATAATCAATGAAATCAATGTTTAAAAAATCGTTACTTGGCGTGATGTTTGTCTCTTTGAGTGCTTTTGCCGTTGCAGATGACAAGGCGGTTGCAGAATTACAACAACGTTTAGAGAAAGCGAGCCAATATAGTGCAGACTTCGATCAGACTGTACGTTCAAGTAAAGGTAAACAGATCCAAACGGGCAAAGGGAAGTTCCAAGTTAAACGCCCTAATTTATTCCGTATGGATACCAAAAGCCCACAAGAAAATTTAATTGTGTCAGATGGTGAAACCCTATGGTTTTACGATCCCTTTGTTTCTCAGGTTACAGCAAATTGGGTAAAAGATGCGGTAAGCAATACGCCATTTGTGTTATTGACAAGCAATGATAAAGGCAACTGGGAACAATATGATGTCACACAAAGTATGGATAACTTCGTATTAAAGCCAAAATCAAAGAAGAGCAGTATTAAACAGTTTGATGTGCGTATTGATGCTAACGGTTTACTGAAAGGTTTTAGTACCATTGAACGTGATGGACAAAGTAATCTTTATGTATTACGTAACATCACGACGGCAAATTTACCAAACGATTTGTTTAAATTCAGCGTACCTAAAGGCGCAGAGTTAGACGATCAACGTGGTAAAAAAGCGAAAAAATAATTTTTAAAGTGGTAATGTAAAAAGCGGTGAGATTTTGCAAAAAATTTGCTAATCTCACCGTACTATTATACTAATAGGATAATTATCTATGAAACCACTTTATAACCAACGTGATCCAAATGAATGGCAACAGTTTATTCAATTATTGAATCAAGCGGTTGCAGAAGATAAAACAGAAGCATTACTCTCCATGTTATTAACGCCAGATGAGCGTAGTTCTTTAGGACTACGGGTACAAATTGTCCGCGCGTTACTCGATAGCAAAATTTCACAACGAGAGATTCAGCAACAACTCGGTACAAGTGCGGCAACAATTACACGCGGTTCTAATATGCTCAAAACCGTTGAGCCTGACATCTTGCATTGGGTAAGTACAAAATTGAATGGCGAAGCGTAAGAAAAAAACTCTAATACAAAAACTATCTCACTTTTTTATACCAAAGCAAATTAAATCGGTAAAATCATGGCTATGGTTTAGCTTTAGCCGTATTGGACTTGCGGTGGCAAGTTTTTATTTATCGCTTACGTTGATTTTCTCTGTGATTCCTGTGCCATTTTCCGCCTATATGGTGCAAAAAAAAGTGGAACATTTGTTGCAAGGTGATAATTATAAAATCCAATATGATTGGGTCAGCCTTGACCGTATTTCTTGGCAAATGCAAATGGCGGTGATTGCAGGGGAAGATCAACGTTTTCCAATGCATTTTGGTATTGATTTTGATGCGATTGAAGCAGCGATTGAACGTAACAGTAAGTCGAAGAAAAAACCACGTGGCGCATCAACCATTTCGCAGCAAACGGTCAAAAATCTCTATCTTTGGCATGGCACAAGTTGGATCAGAAAAGGGATTGAAGTACCGCTGACTTTCTTAGTGGAATCGGTTTGGGATAAGCAACGTGTATTGGAAGTGTACCTGAATATTGCTGAATTTGGCGACGGTATTTTTGGGGTAGAAGCGGCAGCGAAGTATTATTTTAAAAAATCAGCGAGCCAGTTAACCTTACAAGAAGCCTCTTTATTAGCGGCTGCGCTACCTAATCCGATTATTTATCGTGTCAAAATGCCAAGCCAAACGATGCGCAGTCGTCAGCAATGGATAATTCGCCAAGTCAATAATTTAGGTGGCAGAAGTTATTTAGAAAAATTGTAGTGCATTAATGGTGATATAGCTTTGGCTATATCATCTTTATTTTAATGAAAATAAAGGAAGATTTATGCAAAGCAGACCAACCTTAGAAACCATTTTATCTCATCGATCTATTCGTAAATTTACCGATCAACCCATTTCACAAGAGATACTCACCACCCTGATTGATGCGGGCAGACGAGCGTCAACCTCCAATAACTTACAATGTGTTTCCATTATTCGTGTAACTGATGCCCAAATTCGAGAAGGCTTGAAACAGGCATCGGGCATGGCATACATTACCGAATGTGCAGAGTTCCTATTATTTTGTATTGATTTCCATAAACAGAAACAGCTCAATCCTGAATCTCAATTAGATTGGGCAGAAGTGAGTTTAATTGGTGCGGTAGATTCAGGCATTATGGCGCAAAATGTGTTGTTAGCAGCAGAATCCCTCGGGATTGGCGGTTTTTATATTGGCGCATTGCGTAATCATATTCAGCAGGTTTCAGAGCTAGTGAATTTGCCACCGTATTGTGTTCCCCTTGTTGGATTGTGTTTAGGCTATCCTGCGCAAGATCCGCCACTGAAACCCCGTTTATCCCAAGCCTTAATGTGCTATGAAAATCGCTATCCAACGGAATTAGATCAAGAGGCTTTTGCAAATTATCAGCAAGAACTGACCGCTTACTATGAACAACGCTCGGGGCAATCATTAAATTGGTTAGATAACATTAGAAAAGCGCTAAACGCACCCGTAAGACCTCATATTTTGCCTTATTTCCAACAGCAAGGATTGTTGAAAAAATGAAATTATTGATGCTCTGCCGAGAGCCACGTTTATATAGTTGTCAACGGTTGAAACAAGCAACGGAAAAATATGGCTATCAGCTAGATATTCTCGATCCGAATCGCTTTTTATTGAAGTTAGAGCAAGGGCAATTTGAGCTTTATTATCAAGACGGCGAAAGCTACGATAAACATCGTCTACGTCCTGAAAAAGTAGGATTGTATCAAGGGGTTTTGCCCCGATTCGGCACAACAAGCACGGAAATGGGGTGTAACGTATTACGGCATTTTGAACAAAAGCAGATTCCTGTTTTAAATAATGCGCAAGCTTTCACGCTTGCACGTGATAAATGGCAAAGTCTGCAAATACTGACTTCCCACGGTATTCCTATCCCCGATACCTTAATTCATGGTGAACTTTATGCCACGACAGAAAGTGTAAAGCACTTTGGATTACCAATGATTATGAAAACCTTATCGGGTTCTCAAGGCGTTGGCGTAATGTTAGTTGAAAGCCAGCCGAGTGCTTTGAGTTTATTGGAAACATTAAAAAATGCTAAAGTCCCTTGTTTATTACAGCGGTTTATTGCGGAATCCAAAGGGCAAGATATTCGAGCCTTTGTGATTGGCGATCAAGTTGTTGCAGCAATGGAACGCACTGGTGCAAGCGGTGAGTTTAGAGCCAATATTCACAGAGGCGGCACAGCTCAAGCCATTCAACTGTCTGATGCAGAACAAAAAATCGCAGTTCAAGCAGCAAAAGCCATCGGCTTAGATGTAGCAGGTGTCGATCTTATCCGTTCTCAACAAGGCATAATGGTGTTAGAAGTCAATGCAAGCCCAGGGCTTGAAATGATTGAACAGGTAACTAAAGTGGATATTGCAGGGATGATGATTGAACAGTTATTAAAGAAATGCTAGGAAAATGAAAGACAAGCGGTAAGATTTGCAAAAAATTTTACAAATCTTACCGCTTGTCTTTTCCATTATGTTCCGATTAAGGTACAATAACCCCTATTTTTATATTCAACTAACATCGCCTATGCAACACGAATTAGCACAAACGATCCCAGAACTGATCTCATGGACAAAAGAGCGAGAATTTTCGCTTTCCCTTTCTTCCGACCGCTTGGCATTTTTATTGGCGATAGCCCTGTATAATAACGAACGCACTGACGGTGAATTGCTTGAAAGCGATTTACAAGATATTTTCCGTCACGTTTCAAACGCCTTTGAGCAGTCTGAAGCAACACAAACACAGCGTGCGAATAATGCGATCAACGATCTTGTCAAACAACGTTTTTTAAACCGTTTTTCCAGTGAATTTACCGAAGGTTTGGCGATTTATCGCTTAACGCCACTTGGCGTAGGGGTTTCAGAGTATTACATCCGCCAACGTGAATTTTCGACCTTACGTTTATCAATCCAGCTTTCTATTGTTGCCGATGAAATTCAGCGTGCGTCTAACGCAGCGGAAGAAGGCGGTGATGAACGTTTTTGGCGTAATCAAGTGTTTGCCCCATTAAAATTTTCGGTTGCAGAAATTTTTGACAGCATCGATCTTTCCCAGCGTATGATGGACGAAAATCAACAGCAGATCCGTGAACGTATTGCAATGTTATTAAGCCAAAATTGGCACGAAGCCATTGCGACTTGTCAGCAGTTGTTAGATGAAACTTCAGGAAATTTGCGTGAGCTACAAGATGTGTTAAATGCGTCAGGGGATAAGTTGCAATCACAACTATTGCGTATTCAAAGTTGTTTGATTGGGCGTGATGATTTGGATTTTGTCGATCAGCTGATTGTGAATTTACAGAATAAACTTGACCGCATTATCAGCTGGGGACAGCAGGCGATTGACCTTTGGATCGGTTATGACCGCCACATCCATAAATTTATCCGTACCGCCATTGATATGGATAAAAATCGTGTCTTTGGGCAACGTTTACGCCAGTCTATTCAAGATTATTTTGAAAGCCCGTGGCAACTTTACATTGCTAAAGCTGAGCCGTTACTGGATCTACGTGATGATGAAACCGAATTAAATGAAGCGGAAGCCGTAGGCGAGTTACCGACCGAGCTAGAATATGAGTCACTCACCCAGGTGCAAGAGCAGATTATTGCGACAATGCAAGCCCATCTCGCCCCATTCCGTGAACAAGGCAAACCGATTGATCTCGGTGCGATTTTGCGTGAACAGTTGGCAATGTACCCGTTTTCCCGCCATTTTGATGTAGCCCGAATTATCGTCGATCAAGCCGTTAAACTCGGTATGGCAAGCCAAGACAGCCAAGCGATTTACCCAGAATGGCAGTCGATTAACGATAATGGTGCGGAAGTGCAGGCGAATGTGATTGACCAATACAATAAATAACAAGCGGTCAGTTTTAATCAACGTTTTACAAAAATAGAGAAATGCAGAATGACAGATACTCAAGAACTTATCTCAACCAAATTGGCTGAAGCGATTGCTAACCCGATTTTTCCGCAACTTGACAGTCAATTAAGAGCAGGGCGACACATTAGTTTAGAAGCCCTTGATGAACACGCTTTTTTGATGGATTACCAAAGCGATCTTGAACAGTTTTATCGCCGTTATCACGTTGAGCTTATTCGTGCGCCAGAAGGCTTTTTCTACCTTCGCCCGAAGGCAAGTACCTTGATTGCCCGTTCGGCGATGTCTGAAATGGAAATGTTGGTGGGGAAGGTGCTTTGTTATCTCTATTTAAGCCCAGAGCGTTTGGCACAACAAGGTATTTTTAGCCAAGATGATGTTTATGAAGAACTTTTAAATTTAGCCGATGAAACAAAACTCCTCAAGGCGGTAAACCCTCGTTCAACTGGATCAGATTTAGATAAGGCGAAGTTAGCCGAGAAAGTAGGTGGTGCATTACGCCGTTTAGGGCGTTTGGGAATGATTACCCGTGTTGGTGACCAAAACAGCAAAAAATTTGTGATTTCGGAGTCAGTGTTCCGTTTTGGTGCAGATGTGAGAGCTGGAGATGATCCTCGCGAAGCACAACTTCGCTTAATCCGTGACGGTGAAGCGACAAAACCTACGACTGCGAAAGAGCAAGCGGTGAGTTTTTACGAAGAATTTGCAAATGAAGAAGAATTGAATGGTGAGGAAGAATAATGCAAGAGTTTGAATTACAAAACGATCTACAGGATTTGCAAAAAAATTCACAAAACCTACCGCTTGTTCGTGCAGAGTCGGTGAGCCGTGGCAAATTCCGTTCCCTAACCCTAATCAACTGGAACGGTTTTTTTGCTCGAACCTTTGATTTGGACGAACTGGTAACCACCCTTTCAGGCGGTAACGGTGCAGGTAAATCGACCACAATGGCAGGGTTTGTGACGGCGTTAATTCCTGATCTTACCTTGCTTAACTTCCGTAATACCACCGAAGCAGGCTCAACGTCTAGCTCTCGTGATAAAGGCTTGTACGGTAAATTGAAAGCAGGTGTTTGTTATGCGGTGTTAGAAAGCGAAAATTCCCGTGGGCAACGTGTGATCAGTGGTGTGCGTTTACAGCAGATCGCAGGGCGTGATAAGAAAGTCGATATTCGTTCGTTTTCATTACAAAATATCAATGAAAATCAATCGGTTATCTCTATTTTAACCGAGCAAGTCGGTGAGAAAAATGCACGAGTGCTGGCGTTAAACGATCTAAAAGAGAAGTTTGACGGCAGTGAGGTGCAATTTAAACAGTACCATTCGATTACCGATTATCATAGTTTTCTCTTTGATCTTGGCGTTATTCCAAAACGTTTACGCACATCGGGCGACCGTAGCAAGTTTTATAAGTTGATCGAAGCTTCCCTTTACGGCGGTATTTCTAGCGTTATTACCAAATCTTTGCGTGATTATCTCTTACCTGAAAATACAGGGGTTCGCCAAGCCTTTCAGGATATGGAGTCGGCATTGCGTGAAAACCGTATGACCCTTGAGGCAATTCGCGTGACACAATCTGATCGCGATATGTTTAGAAAACTGATTACAGAATCGACGAACTATGTGTCTGCGGACTATATGCGCCATGCCAATGAACGCCGTGGCAATGTGCAACAGGCGATTGAAAAGCGTCAAGAGTGGTATCAATCAAAATCTAAATTGGCACTTGAACAACAACGTTTAGTTGAATTCAGCCGAGAAACCCACGAATTGAGTCAAGTGGAAGGGAGTCTTGAAGAAGAATATAACCATGCGACAAATCAATTAAACTTAGTGATGAATGCTGTTCGTCATCAAGAGAAAGTTGATCGTTATCAAGATGATGTTGCAGAATTGAGTGAGCGTTTAGAAGAGCAACAATTAGCGCTCGAGGAAATTATTGAGCGTCAAGAGATGGCGCAATCTCGCGCAGAAGAAGCTGACGAGGTAGTCGAAGATCTGCGTTCTCAAATGGCGGATTATCAACAGGCGTTAGATGCACAGCAAACCCGTGCATTGCAATATCAGCAAGCGGTGAATGCGTTAGAAAAAGCCAAACAGATCAGCGGACTGGCTAATTTAGATTTGCACAATGTCGAAGATTATCACGCTGAGTTTGTGGCTCAAGCCGACGAAATTACCGATAAAGTGTTTGAGCTTGAACAGCGTTTGTCCGTGTCTGATATGGCGAAAAGCCAGTTTGACAAAGCCTATGAACTCGTTTGCAAAATTGCAGGGGAAACTGACCGCTTGCAAGCAGACAGTGTTGCCCGTGAATTGCTGAGTGCGTATCCAAGCCAAAAAGCTCACGCTCAACAAGCGGTGGCTTTGCGTCAAAAATTAACGGAATTAGAACAGCGTTTACATCAACAACACAACGCAGAACGTTTGCTTGCTGAGTTTAATCAAAAAGCACAAGCAGAACTAGAAAACGCAGAAGATCTCGAAAGCTATTACGAAGAGCAACAAGCTCGCCTTGAAGATTTGGAAGCGGAACTCGCTGAGTTTGTTGAAGTACGTTCAACACAACGCCAGCAACGTGAGCAATTAAATCAGCAATATCAACAGCTTGCACAAACCGCACCGGCGTGGCATACGGCACAATCGGCATTAGCTCGCTTGCAAGAGCAATGTGGCGAAACCTTTGACAGTAGCCAAGCGGTAATGCAGTTTATGCAAAATACCTTAAGCCGTGAACGTGAAGCAACCCTTGAACGTGATGAGCTTGCTCGCCGTGAACAGCTATTAGATGAGCAAATTTCACGTTTAAGCCAGCCTGACGGTGCGGAAGATATTCGCTTAAATCAACTGGCGGAAAAATTTGGCGGTGTGCTGATTTCAGAGTTATATGAAGATGTGTCGATTGAAGATGCACCTTATTTCTCGGCACTTTATGGCGATGCTCGTCACGCCATTGTGGTGCGTGATTTGGAAGCGGTTAAAGCACAGTTACAGCAACTTGATGATTGCCCTGAAAATCTCTATTTGATCGAAGGTGATCCGAATGCCTTTGATGATAATGTCTTTAAATCGGAAGAATTGGGCGATGGTGTAGTGGTGCAACTGTCTGACCGTCAATGGCGTTACTCTAAGTTCTCTGAATTTGCGGTCTTTGGACGAGCTTCTCGTGAGAAACAGCTTGAAAAAGTGAAAGCCGAACGTGATGAAACGACGGAAAAACACGCAGAACGTGCCTTTGACGTGCAGAAATGCCAACGTTTACACCAACATTTGAGCCAGTTTGTCGGCACGCATTTAGCTTTAGCTTTCCAGCCTGATCCTGAAGTGGCAATGCAAGAGATTGCACAAAAACGGGCTGAAATTGAGCGTGAACTCAATCAAGCAAGCGGTACGGAACAGCAATTGCGTCACCAACTGGAAAACAGCAAAGCCCAGTTGCAACTGCTGAATAAAGTGTTGCCACAACTCAACATTCTTGCCGATGAAACTTTGCAAGATCGTGTGGAAGAGTGCCGTGAACAGCTACTGGAAGCACAGGAAGATGAACAATTTATTCGTCAATTTGGCAATGCATTAGCACAACTTGAGCCGATTGCAGTGGCGTTAAAGAGCGATCCGACCCAATTTGAACAGCTACAAGCGGATTACAAGCGGTCTGTTGAGCAACAAAAATTGCAACAGCAGAAAGTCTTTGCCCTTGCTGATGTGATGAACCGCCGTTTGCATTTCAGCTATCAAGAAACCGTAGGGACAGAAGGTTCAGCATTAAATGAGCAACTTCGTCAACGTTTAGAGACAGCACAACGTGAGCGTGAGCAGGCAAAAGCTCAGTTACGTCAAGCGCAAACACAATTTGCAGACTACAATCAAGTCCTGACTTCTTTACGTAGTTCTTATGATGCAAAAAATCAAATGCTACAAGAGCTATTACGTGAAATGGACGAGTATGGTATTCGCAATGATGAAGGAGCAGTAGAGCGTGCAACGACTCGCCGTGAAGAGCTCCAACAACGCTTAAGCCAGCATCGTATGCGTAAATCTTACTTAGATAAACAATTAGCGGTGATCGAAGCAGAAATGGATAATCTCAATAAAGCGGTGCGTAAAGCAGAGCGTGATTACCATACTCAACGTGAAATTGTGGTACAGGCAAAAGTGAGCTGGTGTTTGGTGCTGAAACTTTCTCGCAATAGTGATGTAGAAAAACGCTTAAATCGTCGTGAGCTTGCTTATCAATCGGCGGAGGAGTTGCGTTCGATTTCGGATAAAGCCCTTGGTGCGTTGCGAACCGCTGTGGCGGATAACGAATACTTGCGTGATAGCTTGCGTGCGTCAGAAGATAGCCGTAAACCTGAAAATAAAGTGGCGTTCTTTATTTCGGTTTATCAGCATTTGCGTGAGCGTATTCGCCAAGACATCATCAAAACGGACGATCCGATTGATGCGATTGAGCAGATGGAAATTGAGCTATCTCGCTTAACCAACGAACTCACCAGCCGTGAGAAAAAATTGGCGATCAGCTCAGAAAGCGTGGCAAATATCTTGCGTAAAACCATTCAGCGTGAACAAAACCGTATTTTACAACTGAACCAAGGCTTGCAAAATATTGCCTTCGGTCAGGTGAAAGGGGTGCGTTTGGTGGTAAACATTCGTGATACACACGCGATTCTACTCAACGCTTTATCCAACGACCGTGAGCAACATAGCGATCTGTTTGAGAACCAAAAACTCAGTTTCTCAGAAGCATTGGCAATGCTCTATAAACGTGTTAATCCACATATTGAACTGGGACAACGTACACCGCAAACTATTGGCGAAGAGCTATTGGACTACCGTAATTATCTCGATCTGGAAGTCGAAACCTTCCGTGGTGCAGACGGTTGGATGCGTGCGGAAAGTAGTGCGTTATCCACAGGGGAAGCGATTGGTACAGGTATGTCGATCTTGTTAATGGTAGTGCAAAGTTGGGAAGAAGAGTCTCGTCGTATGCGTGCTAAAGATATTCTGCCTGCTCGCTTGCTCTTCCTCGACGAAGCGGCACGTTTGGACGCAACTTCTATCAATACCTTGTTTGAACTCTGCGAGCGTTTGGATATGCAATTGCTGATCGCAGCCCCAGAAAACATCAGCCCAGAACGTGGTACAACCTACAAGTTAGTGCGTAAGATCACGAATAACCAAGAGTATGTACACGTTGTTGGATTGAAGGGGTTTGGGAACGGATAGTTAAGTAATAACATCTTCTATAAGAATTTAAGTAATACTTTTAAATAAGAGAGAGGCGGGCAGTTAAATCAGCCCGCTTTTTTTTGTTTAAAGGTTCTCATTTTAGTTGCTTTCTTGTAGAATCCGAGAGCTTATAACAACAGAATTTAGAGGTAAACATGACATTAAAAATTGGGATTGTTGGCGCAGGCGGTAGAATGGGGCGTCAGTTAATCCAAGCGGTAAATAACGCAGACGGCGTGGAACTAGGTGCAGCGTTTGAACGTAAAGGATCATCATTAGTCGGGGCAGATGCTGGCGAGTTGGCTGGTATTGGACATTTAGGCGTGACTGTCACGGACGATTTGGCTTCACAAGCTAATCATTTTGACCTGTTAATTGATTTTACTCGCCCTGAGGGAACGTTGGAACATATCGCTTTTTGCGTCGCACATAATAAAAAAATGGTGATCGGCACAACAGGTTTTGATGATGCTGGCAAACAGGCGATTAAATCTGCGTCAGAAAAAATCAGTATCGTCTTTGCTTCAAATTACAGCGTTGGGGTGAACTTAGTATTTAAACTGTTAGAGAAAGCGGCAAAAGTCATGGGCGATTATTGCGATATTGAAGTGATTGAAGCTCACCACCGCCACAAAGTGGATGCTCCATCTGGCACGGCACTTTCAATGGGCGAACATATTGCCAAGACTTTAGGTCGTGATTTAAAAACACACGGCGTATTTGCGCGTGAAGGGATCACAGGTGAACGTAAGCGTGATGAAATCGGCTTTGCGACGATCCGTGCTGGTGATGTGGTCGGTGAACACAGTGTTTGGTTTGCCGATGAGGGTGAACGTGTTGAAATTGCACATAAAGCTTCAAGCCGAATGACCTTTGCTAATGGCGCTGTGCGTGCAGCAAAATGGCTTCAAACCAAACAAAGTGGTCTATTTGATATGACTGATGTATTGGATTTAAATAATTTATAGTGATAGACAGCCACAAGCGATCAGATTTGATAAAAAATTTGCAAAAGGATAATTATGACTAAATTTAACCATATAGAAACAACATTAGTCCAGATCGGTAACCGTAGTGATTCACGTACTGGTGCGGTAGCGACACCCATTGTTTTATCTACCGCTTACGGACGTGATGGTTTAGGCGAATCGACGGGGTTTGATTATACTCGAACCAAAAACCCGACCCGTAGCGTATTAGAGCAGGGCATTGCTGACTTAGAGGGTGGAGATGCAGGTTTTGCTTGTTCATCGGGTATGGCTGCAATTCAGTTAATTATGTCGCTATTTAAAGCACCAGATGAATGGATTATTTCAAGCGATGTTTACGGTGGAACTTACCGCTTGTTAGATTTTAGCTATAAAAATCATCATACGGTAAAACCTGTTTATGTGAATACCGCAGATTTGGATGCTATCGAAAAAGCTATTACACCAAATACAAAGGCGATTTTTATTGAAACGCCATCAAATCCGTTAATGGAAGAGTGTGATGTTGCTGCGATTGCGAAAATTGCGAAAAAACATAATTTGCTCTTTATTGTAGATAATACGTTCTTAACCCCGATTCTATCTCGCCCATTAGAATTAGGTGCTGATATTGTGTTCCATAGTGCAACCAAATATATTGCGGGTCATAATGATGTTTTAGCGGGTTTAATTGTGGCAAAAGGTCAGCAACTTTGCGAACGTATTGGCTATATGCAAAATGGTGCAGGTGCTGTGTTATCGCCGTTTGATTCATACTTAGTAGTACGTGGATTAAAAACATTAGCGTTACGTATGGAGCGTCATCAAGCAAATGCAACGGAATTAGCCAAATTCTTAGCGGAACAGCCACAAGTTCAAGATGTGCTTTATCCAAACAAAGGCGGCATGTTGTCATTTCGTTTAAAAGATGAAACTTGGGTACCTAAATTCTTGAAAGCAATTAAGATGATTACTTTTGCGGAAAGTTTAGGCGGTACGGAAAGTTTTATTACTTACCCTGCAACCCAAACCCATATGGATATTCCTGAAGCAGAACGTATTGCACGTGGTGTATGTAATAAATTGTTACGTTTCTCTGTCGGGATTGAACACGTAGAAGATATTAAAGCAGACTTATTACAAGCTTTTGCACTACTGAAATAGTTAAATAGGTGTAGCAGATAGAACATAAAGGGCTAAATATTAAAATTTAGCCCTTTATATTAAAATTATTTATTTAGAATACTTTGTAATGCAGAACCGATATCTGCCAAGCTACGTACCGTTTTTACGCCAGCTGCTTCAAGGGCTGCGAATTTTTCATCAGCAGTGCCTTTCCCACCTGAAATGATTGCGCCTGCGTGTCCCATACGCTTACCTTTCGGTGCAGTAACACCCGCAATATAACTGACCACAGGTTTAGTCACATTGGCTTTAATGAATGCAGCTGCTTCTTCTTCCGCTGAACCACCGATTTCACCGATCATTACAATGGCTTCGGTTTCAGGGTCGTTTTGGAACAGTTTCAAAATATCAATGAAGTTTGAACCTGGAATTGGGTCGCCACCGATACCAACGCAAGTAGATTGACCAAAGCCATAATCCGTTGTTTGTTTTACCGCTTCATAGGTTAAAGTACCAGAACGAGAAACAATCCCGATTTTGCCTTTTTTATGAATACTACCTGGCATAATGCCGATTTTGCATTCATCTGGTGTAATTACACCCGGACAGTTTGGACCGATCATACGCACGCCAGTTTGATTTAGGCGTTGTTTAACTTGGAGCATATCTAAGGTTGGAATGCCTTCGGTAATGCAGATAATTAACTGAATACCTGCATCAATTGCTTCTAAAATGGCATCTTTACAGCCTGGAGCAGGAACATAAATCACCGTTGCTGTTGCGCCTGTGGTTTCCACCGCTTCACGCACGGTATTAAATACTGGTAAACCTAAGTGAGTTGTACCACCTTTACCTGGGGAAACGCCACCGACAAGTTGTGTACCGTAATCTAAGGCTTGTTGAGAATGGAATGTGCCTTGTCCACCAGTAAAGCCTTGGCAGATCACTTTAGTATCTTTATTAATTAAAATAGACATTATTTACCCTCCGCAGCTTTCACGGCTTGTACTGCCGCATCGGTTAAGGTTGCAGCTGCAATGATATTTAATCCGCTTTTCGCTAAAATTTCACGTCCTAATTCAGCATTGTTACCTTCTAAACGAACAACCACAGGCACATTGACACCCACTTCGTTTACTGCGGCAATGATGCCTTCTGCAATTAAATCACAGCGGACGATGCCACCGAAAATATTGACTAATACGGCTTTCACAGCTTTATCGGATAAGATAATTTTGAATGCTTCTGCAACACGTTCTTTGGTTGCACCGCCACCTACATCCAAGAAGTTTGCAGGGAAACCGCCGTGAAGTTTAACGATATCCATAGTTCCCATTGCAAGACCTGCACCGTTAACCATACAGCCGATGTTTCCGTCTAAGGCAACATAGTTGAGTTGATGCGATTCCGCAAGGGCTTCACGCGGGTCATCTTGGCTTGGGTCGTGCATTGCCGCTAATTCAGGTTGGCGATACAACGCATTGCCGTCCACCACCATTTTGGCATCTAAGCAGAGTAGATTACCTTCTGTGGTAACAACTAATGGGTTGATTTCAAGTAATGAGAGATCTTTTTCAACAAATAGTTTAGCTAGTTGGGTGAAGATAAAGCTGAATTGTTTGATTTGATCGCCTTCTAAACCAAGTTTAAATGCGAGTTCACGTCCTTGGTACGGCATACCGCCTGTGAGAGGATCAATGGCTAATTTATGTAACAGTTCAGGTGTTTTTTCGGCAACTTCTTCGATATTCATTCCGCCTGCGCTAGATGCCATAAAGACGACTTTTTGTGATGAACGATCAATGACCGCACCTAAATAAAGTTCACGGGCAATACCTGCGGTTTCTTCAACATAAAGCGTATTAACTGGTTGACCGTTTGCATCAGTTTGGAAAGTGACTAAGCGTTTGCCTAGCCATTTGTCTGCAAATTCACGGACTTCCGCTTCGTTACGCACTAATTTTACACCACCAGCTTTACCACGTCCGCCTGCGTGGACTTGGCATTTAATCGCCCATGCATCGCCTTTTAATTGTTTGATTGCATCCACCGCTTCATCAGCTGTTTTACAGGCAACGCCTTGGCTGACAGGAAGTTTGTATTTGGCAAAAATCTGCTTGCCTTGGTATTCATGTAGATTCATAGCATTTAGCTTCCTATGTTGTGTTACTCAAATTTGTAAATTTTTAATGAAATCTGACCGCTTGTTGAGAATACAAGCGGTCAGATTAGGCGTTAAATTTCCAATAATAAGCGTGTTGGATCTTCTAGCAAGTCTTTGATTGCCACTAAGAAGCCGACAGATTCACGGCCGTCAATTAATCGGTGATCATAGCTGAGTGCTAAGTACATCATCGGGCGAATCACCACTTGACCGTTTAGGGCAACAGGACGATCTTTAATTGCATGCATGCCTAAAATGGCACTTTGTGGTGGGTTGATGATTGGCGTTGACATTAATGAGCCAAAGACACCGCCGTTAGTAATCGTGAAGTTACCGCCCGTTAAATCTTCAACGGTGAGTTTACCGTCACGGCCTTTCTCTGCTAAGACTTTAATTGCTTTTTCAATATCTGCCATAGAAAGTTTGTCGCAGTCACGTAAAACAGGTGTCACTAAGCCACGTGGAGTTGATACCGCGATACTGACATCAAAATAGTTGTGATACACCACATCGTCGCCATCAATCGAAGCATTGACTTCTGGATAACGTTTTAATGCTTCAACTACCGCTTTGATGTAGAACGACATAAAGCCTAAACGTACGCCATGTTGTTTTTCAAATTTTTCGCCATATTGTTTGCGTAAGTTCATGATTGGCTGCATATCCACTTCATTAAAGGTGGTAAGCATTGCTGTGGTATTTTTCGCTTCTAATAAGCGTTCTGCGATACGTTTACGCAAGCGAGTCATTGGTACACGTTTTTCACTGCGTGCTGAGTAAGCGACGGTACTAATGGTATTCTCTACATTTTCAGCTGCTTGTTTTGCCGTCTGTTTACTGATTGCTGCTTCAATGTCTTCACGGGTTAAACGACCACCTACGCCAGTACCTTTAATTTGGCTTGCTTCTAAACCATGTTCTGCCAGTAAGCGACGTACACTTGGAGTTAAGACATCTGATGCGCTGTTATCAGGCTCTAAAGATGCTGTTTGGCGATCGGATGGCGTAGATTCATTTGCTGGTTTAATCGTTGCCACAGAAACATCACCTGCTTGTTGTGCAACTAAGATACCAAGAACTTGCTTGCTCACAACTGTTGAACCTTCGCCTTGTTGAATCTCGGTAATGACACCGTCGCTAGTTGCAGGGACTTCAAGTACCACTTTGTCTGTTTCAATTTCGACGATAACTTCATCGCGTTTTACGCTATCACCCACTTTTTTATGCCAAGTGGCTACCGTTGCATCCGCAACAGATTCGGGAAGATCTGGAACAAGAATTTCGATTGTCATAATATTTTCCTTCTTTAATTTAGTTCCCTTCCTACATAATTTTAAGGAAGGGAAGTTATAAAACTAGAGTGTTAACGCGTCATCAACCAGTTGTTTTTGTTGTTTCACATGGAGTGACATATAACCCGCTGCTGGTGATGCTGAAGCAGCTCGACCTGCATATTTGAGTTTCGCATGTTCTGGAATAGATGCTTCAAAGTTATGTTTACTACAGTACCATGCACCTTGGTTTAGTGGCTCTTCTTGACACCATACAAAGTCAGTGACATGAGCGTATTGCTCAAGGACTTTTTTCACTTCATCATGTGGATAAGGGTAGAGCTGTTCAATACGAATAATCGCAACATTGGTTTGCTCACGTTTACGGCGTTCTTCAAGGAGATCGTAGTAAACTTTACCTGAGCACATCACAACACGTTTCACTTGTTTTGGATCAAGGTTATCGATTTCACCAATCACATTTTGGAATTCGCCATTAATGAGTTCATCTAAGGTTGAAACCGCTAACGGATGGCGAAGTAGTGATTTAGGCGAAATGGCAACCAACGGACGACGCATTTTGCGAATCGCTTGGCGACGTAACATGTGGTAAACCTGTGCTGGTGTAGAAGGAATACAGACTTGCATGTTCTGTTCCGCACAAAGTTGTAAATAACGTTCTAAACGGGCAGATGAGTGTTCCGGACCTTGTCCTTCATAGCCGTGCGGAAGTAACATCACTAAACCGCACATACGACCCCATTTTTGTTCGCCTGAGCTGATAAACTGGTCGATCACAATTTGTGCACCGTTCGCGAAGTCACCAAATTGTGCTTCCCAAATAGTTAAAGTTTTCGGATCAGTCGTTGCATAGCCGTATTCAAAGGCAAGAACTGCTTCTTCAGAGAGTACAGAATCCCAAACTTCAAAACGCCCTTGATTTGCATGGAGATGTGTTAATGGGACATAACCGGTACCGTCATTTTGGTTGTGAATCACGGCATGACGGTGGAAGAAGGTTCCTCGTCCTGCATCTTCGCCAGATAGACGCACGTGAGTACCGTCATCAAGCAGTGTGGCATAAGCCATGGTTTCTGCCATACCCCAGTCAAGTAACTTAGTGCCTTGGTACATTTCACGGCGATCGTTGTAGATCTTTTCAACGCGTGGGTGCGGGCGTAATGATTCTGGATATTCACAAACTCGTTTAGCAATTTCAGTAAAACGTGTCGCAGGGAATTTACTTTCGTATGGTGATGTCCATTCATAGTTAAGATATTGCAACCAATCCATAGATGCTGTATCCATTTCACGCCATTCTGGTACAACACGATTGCCGTTGTCTAAAGCATCACGATAGCCATTCATCATTTCGATTTCATCATCACCAGTAATCACGCCTTCTGCAATTAAGCGATCGGCATATACTTTACGTGGTGTCGGATGTTTTTTGATGATGCTATACATCATTGGCTGTGTGGCTAACGGTTCATCAGCTTCATTGTGGCCGTGACGGCGGTAAGAGATTAAGTCGATAAAAATATCACGCTTAAATAAGCAACGGTATTCCACCGCCATTCTTGCCGCAAATGCTACTGCTTCAGGATCGTCACCGTTAACGTGAATAATCGGCGCCTGAATCATTTTCGCAATGTCGGTACAGTATTCAGTTGAGCGAGTGTCATTTGGGTTAGAAGTAGTAAAGCCGATTTGGTTATTGATGACGATACGAATGGTTCCGCCCACTTTATAACCACGAGCATTAGACATATTTAAGGTTTCTTGAACAACACCTTGACCTGCAACAGCAGAGTCACCGTGGACGGTAATGGCTAACACTTTATTATGTTCGGTGTCATGAACTCGAGTTTGTCTTGCACGTACAGAACCAATTACCACAGGGCTTACAATTTCTAAGTGAGATGGGTTAAAGGCTAGTGCTAAGTGGACGTGTTTGCCATCCACATCAAAATCAGAAGAATAACCTTGGTGGTATTTTACGTCACCCGCACGGTTGTCATCTGCGTGCTTACCCGCAAATTCATCGAATAAATCAGCTGGTTTTTTACCGAGTACGTTCACTAACATATTTAAACGTCCACGGTGTGCCATGCCCATTACCACATCAGTCATTCCTTGACGGCCAGCATGGCGGATAATCTCTTTCATCATTGGAATGAAAGCATCAGAGCCTTCTAATGAGAAACGTTTTGCTCCTGGGAATTTTGCTCCTAAGTAACGCTCTAAGCCATCTGCAGCAGTGAGTTCCGTTAATAAATTGACTTTTTCTTCTTTAGTGAAAAGGGGTTTATTTAGCACCGATTCCATTTTAGCTTGGAGCCAATTTTTTTGTTCCATATCTTGAACATGCATGAACTCTAAGCCAATAGTGCCACAATAGGTTTCTTTTAATGCTTCTGAAAGCTCCCCAAGCTTAATTGTCTCTTTGTTGTAAACATAGCGACCAATGTTAAAGGTTTCTTCTAAATCTTTTTCAGTTAAGCCGTGATAACGGTAATCTAATTCAGGAACTTGAGAGGTTTTCCAGCGGTAGTAGTTAAGCGGGTCTAAATTAGCTTCTAAATGACCACGAAAGCGGAAAGCATTGATGAATTGTAATACTTTGACAAGCTTTGCACTTGCTTCAGGATCGATTACTGTGATTGCTTCTGCTCTATTCTCACGTGTTAAACGGCGAAAATAATCACGAACAGATGAGTGAGGTTGCTCGACAGCGGTTGTTTTTGGGAGTTGAGCAAAGATGGTTTTCCAACTTTCATCAACGCTATTAGGATCTTCAAGATACTGCTCATAGATTTCTTCAACATAAGACTGGTTTGCTCCACCTAATGCGGTAGATGAAATCCAATCATCAAAATTTTTATGTTGCATATAGACCTAACCTTATTTATGTGTTTACAGAAATGATATGTCCGACATTATATACTTTTCAGTAAGCCATGGAGTGTTACTCCACATTAATCGCTTATTTATAAAGCATAATTATATGAATTATTATGCCTGAATATGAGGTAAAAAACTGTGATATAAGTCTGATTTTTTACAAAAAATTAACATTTTTTTTGTAAAAGTTAGAGGTAAGAGAAAAGGGAAGGTGATAACTCAAATTATCACCTAAAATTCACTTAAAGTTGATTAAATACACCAATCGCATAAATGATAAGGCTAAATGCGATACCATACATGATTAAACCTGTAATCGAATCAAGAATTTGCCAAGTTCTTCGTTTTTCAAAATAAGGTGAAAGTAATCCGGCTCCATACCCAACACCAAAGAACCAAAGGAAAGAGCAGATTAAGGCTCCTGTTAGAAATTGGATTTTTTGATCAAAACTCAGTGTTCCACCGATACCACCGACAATCACAACGGTATCAATATAGACATGTGGATTAAGGAGTGTAATCGCCAGTGTCACAAGCACGGCTTTTTTCAATGAGCTTTTAGATTTATCACCTTGCATTAAAAGCTGTGAAGAACCTTGGTAGGCAGCAATAAAGGAACGGCTACCATAAGTAAATAAAAAGAGCGCACCGATAACGGCAAGGATAAAACTAAAGAGAGGTGATTGTGCGATTAATGATCCTAATCCGAGTACACCAATACCCATCAACAATACATCACACACAAAGCAGATGAGGGCAATCCAAAAAACATGTTGTTTTAAAATGCCCTGTTTTAATAAAAAGGCATTTTGAGCGCCGATAGAGACAATCAAACCAAAACAAACAATAAAACCGTGTAAAAAACTATCCATAAGTTCACTCCTATCGTAACAAGCGGTCGATTATACTCAAAATTTTGCAAATATTGCGTTATAATCTCCGAAATTTTTCCCCTTCTCCTTAAGGATTATTTATGTCACAAACCAAAGAAAATGAATCTTGTATTGTTATTGCGATTGCTGGCGCATCAGCATCGGGTAAAAGCCTCATTGCATCAACGATTTATAAAGAACTTAAAGCGGAATTAGGGGAAGATGATATCGGCATTATTTCCGAAGATGCTTACTATCGAGATCAAAGTCATCTTGCAATGGAAGAGCGTGTGAAAACGAACTACGACCATCCGAATTCGATGGATCATGAACTCTTAGTTTCTCATTTACAGCACTTAAAACAAGGTCATGCTGTTGATATTCCCGAATATGATTATGCAGAGCATAACCGCAAAAAAACCGTCACCCATTTCACTCCGAAAAAAATTATTATCTTAGAAGGTATTTTACTTCTCACCGATGAAAAAATTCGTAATGAGCTCAATGTGTCTATTTTCGTCGATGCACCTTTAGATATCTGTTTTATTCGTCGTTTACAGCGTGATATGGAAGAGCGTGGAAGAACGATGGAATCTGTCGTGAACCAATATCGTAAAACCGTTCGTCCAATGTTCTTACAATTTGTTGAGCCCTCTAAACAATATGCGGATATTATTATTCCTAAAGGCGGTAAAAATCGCATTGCGATTAATATTTTAAAAGCACAAATTAAAGAGTTACTTGGTCATAATTAGGAGGCGTTATGCGTTTATGTGACACTGATATTGAACGCTATTTAGATGAAGGTATTATTAGCATAACACCTCGTCCATCAAACGAAAAAATCAATGGCGCAACGATTGATGTCCGATTGGGAAACTCTTTTCGTGTTTTTCGTGAACATTCAACTCCTTATATTGATTTAAGTGGTCCAAGAGAAGAGATGACGGCACAATTAAATCGAGTGATGAGTGATGAAATCATCATTGCAGATGATGAAGCATTTTTCCTACATCCAGGTGAATTAGCCTTAGCAACGACCTTAGAATCTGTGACGTTACCTGCAAATATTGTTGGATGGTTAGATGGGCGATCATCTTTAGCTCGTTTGGGATTAATGGTTCATGTCACCGCACATCGTATTGATCCAGGTTGGGAAGGGCGTATTGTGCTTGAGTTTTTTAATGCAGGGAAGTTACCGCTTGCATTACGTCCTAATATGGCGATTGGTGCTTTGAGCTTTGAGATTTTAAGTGGTCATGCTGCACATCCATATAATGCTCGCAAGGATGCAAAATACAAAAATCAGCAAAGTGTGATTTCAAGCCGAATTAATCAAGACGTATAAATTTATTTTAATAGTAGAATAAAAGAGCTGGTCCAATACAGAGCTAGCTCTTTTTTGTTCTAAAAAATAGTGATGTAATGAAAATTTTACAAGGTAATAAATGTTTTACAATTTTATTTTTTCTTTGTTAGAATGCGGACTTCTCTGTATCTATTGAGGTTAATTATGAAAAATAAAACATTTGGTAGTGCGCTAATTGTCGCGGGGACAACAATTGGTGCGGGTATGTTGGCTATGCCACTCACATCGGCGGAAATGGGGTTTGGCTATACATTAATTTTATTATTTGCACTATGGGCATTACTTTCTTATAGTGCTTTGTTGTTTGTTGAAGCTTATCAAAAAGCAGAACGCAAAGATGCAGGGATTGCAACATTAGCTGAGCAACATTTTGGAATGATTGGTCGTGTACTTGCAACACTTTCTCTAGTGATTTTCATGTATGCGATTTTAACCGTGTATTCCTTAGGTGGTGGCAGTCTTTTGGCTCCTTTCCTTAGTTTTATGGGAGAAAATGCAGAAACTGCAGCGATTCTGCTTTTTGTTTTGCTCCTTGCTATCTCGGTGACAGTAGGTACATCTGCAGTAGATGCATTCACACGTTTACTTTTCATGATTAAAATTGTGGCATTCTGCTTTGTACTTTTCATGATGTTGCCAAAAGTTACTTTAGAAAACTTAGGTGCAATGCCACTACAGTATCTTTTAATTATTTCAGCAAGCCCTGTATTCTTTACTTCATTTGGTTTCCATGTTGTGATTCCAAGTATTAATAGTTACTTAGATGGGGATATTCGTCGTTTACGTATCGCCATCATTTTAGGTACAGCAATTCCATTAGTGGCATATGTATTATGGCAAATGGCAACACATGGTGTATTTAGCCAAGTACAGTTTGTTGAAATTATTCGTCAAGATCCAACACTAAATGGTTTAGTGGTGGCGACTTATCAAGCGACGGGTAGCGAATTTATTAGTGGTGCAGTCCGCCTTTTCTCTGCTTTGGCGTTAGTAACTTCGTTCTTAGGCGTGTCGTTAGCACTTGTAGATTGCTTAGATGATTTACTTAAACGTGTAAATATTACGGCAAATCGCCTTTCTTTAAGTTTACTCACCTTTGCACCAGTACTTTTATTTGCATTGTTCTACCGCGATTTCTTATCCGTATTAACTTATGCAGGACAAATGTTTACCTTCTATGGTTTAGTATTACCAGTCGGGATCGTTTGGATGTTAAGACGTAAATTCCCAGATTTACCTTATCGTGTGATTGGGGGGAATTTAGGTTTACTTCTTGCACTCGTGCTTGGTTTATTAATTATGAATGTCCCATTCTTAATTGAAAGTGGTGTATTGCCAAAAGTAGTTGGTTAATTAATTGTTACACGTTATCCAGAAAAATCCTCATAAATTTTTTATGAGGATTTTTTTATTTCATTACAAATAGAATTATAATAAAAGACAACAAATTTAGCATGAAATCGCTCCTATGAAGATAACGAAACAAATATATAGAAAGCTCTCATTTTTGAGAGTTTTTGCTTTTGCACTTGCTGCTTTTATTTTTAACACCACCGAATTTATTCCAGTCGCTTTATTATCTGATATTGCTCAAGGTTTTGGTATGGATGTTTCTCACACTGGATTGATGATAACGGTATATGCATGGATTGTCTCTCTAATGTCTTTACCGTTTATGTTGCTGACCGCAAACCTAGAGCGTAAAGAGTTGTTAATTAAGTTATTTTTAGTATTTATTATCAGTCATATTTTGTCTGTATTTGCTTGGGATTTTTGGGTACTCCTCATTTCTCGTATAGGTATTGCGTTTACTCATGCTATTTTTTGGGCTATTACTGCTTCTTTAGTGATTAGGGTTGCACCTAAAGATAAAAAGCAACAAGCATTAGGGTTACTTGCATTAGGTAGTGCTTTGGCAATGGTGTTGGGGTTGCCTCTAGGGAGAATGATAGGACAAGCGGTCGGTTGGCGTATAACTTTTGCAATTATTGGATTTATTGCTTTTATTGTAATGCTCATGATTTGGAAATTACTGCCGAACTTACCAAGTAAAAATGCAGGTTCCCTTGCGAGTTTACCAATATTAGTAAAACGTCCAGCACTCATTGGTCTTTATATAGCAATGGCTATCGTGATTGCAGGGCATTTTACGAGTTATAGTTATATTGAACCATTTATGGTTCAAATTGCGAAAATGAGTGCGCATACTGCAACACTGTTATTATTGATTTTTGGATTATCTGGTGTAGTTGCTAGTTTTTTATTTGGACGGATTCACCCTAAACATCCAAATCTCTTTTTACTTTCAGGCTTATTATTCATTATTTTTGCCCAGTTACTATTATTACCATTAAATGAAAATTCTGCCTTGATGTTTGGGATCGTTTTCTTTTGGGGAATAGGTATTTCGGGAATCAGTTTAGCCTTACAAATGCGAGTCTTACAACTAGCCCCAGATGCAACAGATGTTGCCACGGCGATTTATTCTGGCATTTATAATATTGGTATTGGCGGAGGAGCCTTAATCGGAAATCAAGTAATGGCTTATTTAGGCCTAAACAATATAGGTTTTATAGGCGCACTATTGGTGATTGTAGGGATGTTGGTATTGATTTTTGGGCATAGTAGACAAAATGGTTGCTAATTTCGTGAAAACTATGCCTATATGACAAAGTGGTTGCTAATGAATATTTTTAATTATTCTTAGCAACTCTTTTTATTTAAAAAATCCTTTATAAACATAATCTTATGCCTTTTCGTTAATCCTGCATGATGCGATAATTTTTCCTTTAGTTGTCCAAATAAGTTTTCAAGTCTATTTGTCGTTTTTTCGATATTTAAATCGCCATACTTTTCATAGGTAAATAAATAATCCATATAACGTTTAAAACTATGATAAGCACTTCTTACATTTCTATGTTTATAAGGATAATAGCCCTTCTCATTCGGTTTATCTGACCGTTCTTCTAAAAATGCTTTATGTTTTAAATACCAATGATGTAATCGTAAATAGAAGTCTTTTTTAGAGCTCTGTTTAAGTGTCAATGCAATGATTTTTAATTCTTTTCCAGCCATAGGCTGATGCTTTTTTCGTAGTGCTCTCATCATAATGGCTACCATATGAAAATGGCACATTTATGTCGGTGTATTCAATAAATCTTTCAATAAACCCCGTCTACCGTCACGGGTAATTGATTGAATTTTATAGCCTTTCATACGAAGTGAATTAAATGCTATCCTGTAATAAACATCTTTTTCCGTTTTGATGACACGATGGTAAACCACTTTTTTAGAAAGCGAATCCATCAGGACTAAAATACCAAATTCACGACCAAAGAAGGTGGTATCCGCAATAATATTCAAATAACGTGATAGTGGTGGATTTAATGCTGTTTTAGGGGCTTTTTCGAGATATCTTTGAATTGTTCTAATTGAACAATGATATTTTTCGGCAAGTTGTTTATAGGTTTGTTTTCCTATTGAATAATCATTCCAAATATTTATTGGATTTAATTTCTTTTTAAGGGTAAATGTTTTATTACAGGCATTACATTTATAGCGTTGAATATTATTTCTTATACCATGTTTGCAAATGTCGCTACTGTGGCAAAAATGACATTTTTTTGGTTCATAATTCAAAAAAGTGGCTTAAAGCCCGTAATATAAGGCTTTAAGCCACTTTTTAGCAACCATTTTGTCTACTATGCCGATTTTTGTTAGGGGAAAATTGCCTAGGATATAAAAAAGTGTTGATTCTTAAAGAAAAGAATCAACACTTTGTTTTTCTGAGTTATGCCCAGCCGTTGTTACGTTTTCGTCTTGGAAGTAGAACAGGGATTAATAAACCAAGTAATAAACCCACACCTAGAACAGATCCGCCATAAATGAAATATTGAATCATTATCTCACGAGATGATGCATCCTGAATTGCTTCTAAATCCCGATTTTTATTTTTCAGTATATCTAATTCACGTTTTAGTTGAGCATTTTGTTCTAATAATTCATTACTTTGCTGATCTGCTTGTTGTGTACGGCGTTGCATTTCAGCAGTGCGTTGTTGCCAGTCTTTATCAATACTATTTAATTTTGTGGTTAATTCTTGAACTTTTTGTTGCAATTGTGGGGTTAATTCTTTTGAGCTTGGCGTAGAAGTTAGCTCATTATTCAGAATCCAGGCTTCACGGTTTTTACTGTCACGAACGAGTGAATAACGTTCTTTTTTATCAATTAATGTGACTTTCTCTCCTGCTTGAATCGCTCCAGAAATTTTAAATTGATCGCCTGGTCCCTTACGTAAATAGGTACTGAGGTTTTCTGTAACATACTGAGTTTGAGCAAATGTAGGAAGTGAGACACTAAAAAGTAAAGTTGCAAGTAATGCCGGAAGTCGTTTTTGCATAAAAGTCCTTAATAAAAAATAAAAGAAAAGTGCGAGAGTCGCACTTTTCTGAATTGTCAACAATGCCACATTATTATAGGAAGAATGCAGCAAGAATGTAGTAAATAATAATTGATAAAATAGCACCAGCAGGTAAGGTGATCACCCAAGAAGCAACAATATTGCGAATTACACCTAAATTTAAGGCTGCAATACCACGTGCAAAACCAACCCCTAATACTGCACCTACTAAGGTTTGTGTTGTTGAAATTGGTAAACCTGTTCCTGATGCTAAAACAACGGTGATTGCACAAGCAAACTGTGCAGCAAAACCGCGACTAGGCGTTAAATCAGTAATACCAGTACCAATCGTACCCATTACTTTATGTCCCATCACAGCTAGACCGACTGCAATACCAATAGCACCAAGAGGAAGAATCCAAGGAGCCATAATAGTTTTGCCTTCAATAACACCACCGTGCTCTACGATAGAAACAACGGCTGCTAGAGGTCCAATCGCATTCGCTACATCATTTGAACCGTGGGCGAAAGCCATTGCACAAGCGGTAATCAACATTAATATGCTAAATACCTTTTCTACACCACTAAAGCCACCTTTCTTCAAACGAGAGATAAAGGCATTGCTGCGTAAGTAGAAGTAACAAGCTACAGTTGAGATAATCGCAAGAACAAAACCAATCATTACTGTTTGGGCATAAGTAAGCTCTAAACCTAAATGTTTAAAACCTTTGTCTAACGTTACCACACAGATAATTAATACTGTAAGTCCCGCATAATAAGGCGCATACTTTTGTGCGTTTTTTAATGGTTCTTCAGTATCAAAAATAAGTTTTTGGGTCGAAATAAAGATGAGATATGCAACAATCCCTGCAATTACAGGCGTAATAAACCAACTACCTACAATTCCACTAAATTGGGACCATTGTACTGCTTCGGTACCTACGGTTACACAAGCGAATCCAACAATAGCACCAATAATAGAGTGTGTTGTTGATACAGGCCAAGCCATTTCTGATGCAATAAGCAACCAAGCACCTGCTGCAAATAGTGATGCCATCATCCCTAAAATGAGCACTTCAGGTTTTCCAAAGAAAGCATCTGAAGCAATAATTCCACTCTTGATGGTTTCTGCCACTTCACCACCAGCTAAATAAGCACCAGCAAATTCAAAGACTAGTGCAATATAAATAGCTTGTCTTGCTGTAATTGTACCTGAACCAACAGATGTTCCCATTGCATTTGCTACATCATTTGCACCGATACCAAATGCCATTAAAAAACCAAAAACAGCCGTAATTAGAATAATGATAAAACCATAATTTTGGATGAGTTCCATAATTAAAACCTCTTATGAACGAGCTAGCATCAACTCAATACGTGAGCCGATACGTTGTGCCTGATCTGCAAGAACACCGACCCATTCAATAATTTTATATAAGAACATAATATCAATAGGATTATATTGACTTTCAATCCCTAACATTGCTTTGCGCAATACGATTTGAAGTTGATCAGTATCATCTTCGATAGTATCTAATTCAAGAATCATGTTATTTACGAAATTCAATTCACGACCACGAAAACCTGTTTCAAGTAAGTGATCCATTTCATTAATGACTTTATCAACATGAATTGTTGCATCTAAGCTTCGACTTAAGAATTGTTGGAATACACCTTGAATTTCTGTTGGAATAATTAATTGACGTCCAATAACTCGGCCAGAAATATCTTTTGAATAGTTTGCTAACTTATCTAATTGAGTGACTAATTCAAGTAGGTCTGTACGTTCTACAGGCATAAATAAACCGCGCGGAGACTTTAAGCGAATTTCACGTTTTAAAGTATCAGCACGGTGTTCTAAATCAATGATTTTACGACGGATTTCTTCTGCGTCATTCCATTCATTTTTAAATGTAGATTCAAAAAATGGAACAAGTAGTCCACAACATTCAGTCACTTTTTTTGAGTGCTGTTGTAGGGGTTTGAGTGGCGATTGTGCGAATAATCCTAAAATATTATTCATTGCCATATTGTATCTCTCCAAAAAAATTTAACAGTAAGTGGTTTGCTTATGAACAAACCGAGGTGAATTTTACAGGATGTTTTTAAGAAGATCACGGATTAATCTCTTACAAGCGGTAAGATTTGGTGATTTTTTTGCAAGTTTTGTGTGAAAAATATACATGGTTTGTTTTCTAATATATGGAAATCAATAAGTTAATCTGCTTTTAACTACACTTTTAAATTTACAATATTTCTTATACATATTATCATTCGGAACACTTTGTCCATAAATAAATGGGCTTTATTTTGACTAAAAATTTTAGAGGGTAGGTATGCAACACCTAAAAGAAATCACAGAAAAAGCGCAAGCAGAGCTAAAAGCTTTACATGATAAAGGATTAGATGCATTAGAAACATTCCGAGTAGAGTATTTTGGAAAAAAAGGGCATTTTACTCAATTAATGCAAGAGTTACGTAACGTTGCAGCAGAAGAGCGTCCGGCGATTGGTGCAAAAATCAATGAAGCAAAACAACTTATTCAAGATGCATTAAATGCAAAAAAAGAAGAGTGGGAGCAAGCTGCACTGAATGCTCAATTAGAAAAGGAAAAAGTGGATGTCAGTTTACCTGGTCGTAAAACAGAGTTAGGTGGCTTACACCCTGTATCAATTACGATTGAACGTGTGGTGAAATTCTTCTCTGAACTCGGCTTTAGTGTAGAAAAAGGCCCTGAAATTGAAACGGATTATTATAACTTTGATGCGTTAAATATCCCTGCTCATCACCCAGCTCGTGCAGATCACGATACATTCTGGTTTGATGCAGAGCGTTTGTTGCGTACCCAAACGTCAGGCGTTCAAATTCGTACGATGGAAAAAATGCAACCGCCTATTCGTATTATGGCACCAGGCCGTGTTTATCGTAACGACTACGATCAAACTCATACGCCAATGTTCCACCAAATTGAGCTACTTTATGTGGATAAAAAAGCGAACTTCACTGAGTTAAAAGGCTTATTACACGATTTCTTAAGAGCTTTCTTTGAAGAAGATTTGCAAGTGCGTTTCCGTCCGTCTTATTTCCCATTCACTGAGCCGTCAGCGGAAGTCGATGTAATGGGCAAAAACGGCAAATGGCTTGAGGTGTTAGGTTGCGGAATGGTTCACCCGAATGTACTTCGCAATGTGGGCATTGATCCTGATGAATACACAGGTTTTGCGGTGGGAATGGGAGTTGAGCGTTTGACGATGTTGCGTTATAACGTGACCGATTTACGTTCATTCTTTGAAAATGATCTGCGTTTCTTAAAGCAGTTTAAGTAATTGATACATTCCCTTCCCCCGCTTGCGGGGGAAGGTGCCGAAGGCGGAAGGGGGGATTGCAAAATGTTACTTAAATCTGACCGCTTGTAATTGCCTTAAAGGCTCCCCCTCCTTTGCCCTCCCCCGTAAACGGGGGAAGAGAAAAGAATTAATGAGGAATAAATAATGAAATTCAGTGAAAGTTGGTTGCGTGAGTGGGTGAATCCAGCGATTACCACCGAACAGTTATGTGACCAAATTACTATGTTAGGGTTAGAAGTCGATGCCGTTGAAGCGGTTGCAGGTGAATTTAACGGTGTTGTTATCGGCGAAGTGGTTGAATGTGCTCAACACCCTGATGCCGATAAATTGCGTGTCACCAAAGTAAATGTGGGTGGCGAACGTTTATTAGACATTGTTTGTGGCGCACCAAACTGCCGTCAAGGTTTGAAAGTAGCTTGTGCAACAGAAGGGGCGGTGTTACCAGGTGATTTTAAAATTAAGAAAACCAAATTGCGTGGTCAGCCGTCAGAGGGAATGCTTTGTTCATTCTCAGAATTAGGGATTAAAGAAGATCATAGCGGTATTATTGAGTTACCTGCGGACGCACCAGTGGGTGTAGATTTCCGTGACTATCTCAAATTAAACGACCGTGCGATTGAAATCAGCTTAACGCCAAACCGTGCGGACTGTTTAAGCATTGCAGGGATCGCTCGTGAAGTTGGGGTAGTGAATCAATTAGCGGTAAATGCACCTGAAATTCAAGCTGTGCCTGCAACCATTGCAGATAAAGTGGCGATTGAACTTCAAGCCCCTGAAGCCTGCCCACGCTATTTAGGTCGTGTGGTGAAAAATGTGAATGTCAAAGCACAGTCACCATTATGGTTACAGGAAAAATTACGCCGTTGTGGTATTCGTTCTATCGATCCGATTGTGGATATTACCAATCTGAGCTTACTTGAACTTGGTCAGCCAATGCACGCTTTTGATGCGGCAAAAATCAACGGTGTAATCCAAGTGCGTATGGCAAAAGAGGGCGAAGAACTCGTGTTACTTGATGGTACGACGGCAAAACTTCAGCCAAATACCTTGTTAATTGCAGACCAAAACGGACCGCTTGCAATGGCTGGTATTTTTGGTGGCGAAGCGAGTGGTGTAAGCGCTGAAACTAAAGATGTGGTGTTAGAAGCTGCATTCTTCGCACCGCTTGCAATTACAGGGCGCGCAAGACAATATGGCTTACACACAGACGCATCGCACCGCTTTGAGCGTGGCGTCGATCCAGAATTAACGCGTAAAGCAATGGAAAGAGCAACAGCGTTATTACTTGAAATTTGTGGCGGTGAAGCAGGGGAAATCGTGGAAGCGGTGAGTTCAGCTCATTTACCAACATCTAAACAAGTGGTTTTACGCCGTAGCAAATTAGATAGCTTACTCGGTCACCATATTGATAGCGAAACCGTAACCGATATTTTAGCTCGCTTAGGTTTAAACCCAAGCTATGCAAACGAGAGCTGGACGGTTCAATCACCAAGCTGGCGTTTTGATATTGAGATCGAAGAAGATCTTGTAGAAGAAGTCGCACGTATTTACGGCTATAACAGTATTCCAAATAATGCACCACTTGCTCATTTACAAATGAAAGGTGTCCCAGAAAAAGTCTTGGAAGCGATTCGTGTCCGTACGGCATTGATTGATAGTGATTACCAAGAGGTTATCACTTATAGCTTTGTTGATCCTAAAATCCAAGAGTTGTTACACCCAAGCCAAGAAGCGTTAATTCTGCCAAATCCGATTTCAAGTGAAATGTCGGCAATGCGTTTATCGCTTTTAACTGGCTTGCTTGAAACTGTGGCGTATAACCAAAACCGCCAGCAAAATCGAGTGCGTATTTTTGAAAGCGGTTTACGTTTCATTCCAGATACCAATGCGGAAAATAGTGTTCGCCAAGAATTTGTGATTGGCGGTGTGATTGCAGGAGATAAACGCCCCGCTCATTGGGAACATAAAGCAGAAAATGTTGATTTCTTTGATTTAAAAGGGGATTTAGAGCGCGTTCTCTCTTTAACTCGTGTGAGAAATGATTTACGATTTGTCGCAAAAGCATTTCCTGCATTCCATCCGGGACAATCGGCTGCTATTATGTTAGATGGTAAAGAAATTGGCTTTATTGGTACAATTCACCCTAAAATCGTACAAAAACTCGGTCTTTCGGGTAAACCTGTGGCGTTTGAAATTTTGGCTTCTGCAATTTCTGAACGTCAAGTTCCAAATGCAAAAGAAATTTCACGCTTCCCTGCGAATAAACGTGATATCGCAATTGTTGTAGACAGCACAATTCCAGCTGGTGATGTATTAGATACTGTACGACAAGCTGGAGGTGTTAAACTTGTTGGAGTCAATTTATTTGATGTTTACCAAGGTACTAATTTAGCCGAAGGTAAGAAAAGTTTAGCCATCAGCTTAACGATTCAAGATACAGAAAAAACCCTTGAAGAAGAAGAGATTAATGCGGTGATTCAAGCTGTTTTAGAAGCACTTTCACAACGTTTTAATGCTTATCTAAGAGATTAGATGTAAGGATAAATTATGGCACTTACCAAAATTGAAATCGCAGAAAACCTAGTTGAAAAATTTGGGTTAGATAAACGTATTGCAAAGCAATTTGTCGAGGATTTTTTTGAAGAAATTCGCCAATCTCTTGAAAAAGGCGAAGAAGTAAAATTATCAGGGTTTGGTAATTTTACTGTTCGTGATAAGAAAGCCCGTCCAGGTCGTAATCCGAAAACAGGGGAAGATGTTGCAGTCTCTGCACGTCGAGTCGTTGTTTTTAAGCCAGGGCAAAAATTGCGTGAGCGTGTCGAAACTGCGAAGGTAAAAGCCTAACATAATTAAATATTCTGCCATTTTATGGCAGAATATTTTTTAAGGAGTTAAAGATGTTTTCTATCAAACAGAAAAAACGATTACTATTTTGTTCGCTTTTAGCAAGTGCATTAGTTTTAACTGCTTGTAGTAGTTCTCCTGATGTAGATAAACCGAGAAAATCTCAGACATCAAAAATTTATAGAACAAATAAAGGAAGTCTTAATGATCCTATTTTTGTGATCAGTAGCCTTAGCGAGCATCAAAGAGAGTGGAAAGGAACACGTTATCGTTTAGGCGGAACAAGTCGTAGTGGCGTAGATTGTTCTGGATTTATGCAAATTACATTCCGAGATTTATTTGGAATCGATTTGCCAAGAACGACAACGGAACAATCAAAAGAAGGGACTCGAGTATCTAAAAGTGACTTACAAACGGGTGATTTAGTGTTTTTTAACACAGGAAGAGGACCTAATGGAAAACACGTTGGCGTATATGTAAAAGATGGTCAGTTTTTACATGCTTCAACAAAAGGTGGGGTTATTTATTCTGATATGAACTCACCTTATTGGTCTAAAACATTTTGGCAAGCACGCCGTTTATAAGAAAAATATGAAGTAGATCACAAAAATGAGATAAAGTTTACGTTTTTCTTTAAAAATATTTGAAAAGTTGACTTACTTGACGTAATCTACATACACCAAACAACAAGTGTTGTGTCCAACAACCAAATTCATAAATTTGCTTTCCGAGTAGCCCCTGATATAGGGGCTTTTTTTTATGCCTTTAGTTTGCGTTGCGGGATTTTTTCCACTTCCAAAACACAATAGCACCACCAATGAGTAAAATAACCCAAATAGCTATTTGCCCTTTCTGAATTTGGTGATGTAACCAGTCTAAATTTTTCGCACCAAAATCACCTAAGTAAACCCAAATTGGAACAGAGATGATCGCAGCAAAAAAATCAACTAAAACGAAGCGGGTAAAAGTCACACGTCGAGTAATGCCTGAAACAAGATAAACGACAGCACGAAGACCCGGTAAAAAACGAGCAACGAATAATAGTTTCCAACCTTGTTTTTCAAAACGTTCTTGAACTGTAGCAAAACGTTCAGGTGTAGCAATACGTCTAATTAATGGAAATTGTAATATTCTTTCGCCATAAATTCTGCCTAACCAATACATTGTACTGTCACCAATTAACACACCAAGCATACTGACGACAAGCATCCAATGGACATTAGTATAGCCAAGACCTGAAATTACACCACCAGACACGAGTGTAATATCTTCTGGAATAGGTAGTCCAAATCCACAGGCAAGCAATACAAAAAATACAGCCCAATAACCGTAACTGCTAAAAAATTCAATTAATAATTCCATTAATTCTCCTTATTATTGATTAAGATCACGCACAGAACTACGGATAACAAGTTCAGGATAAAACTCAAGTACCCTTGGTGCATGGACTTTTTCTTCACTTTGGATTCGCTCTAACAATACATCAATCGCCATTTGACCTAAGCGTGTTTTTGATTGATGTACAGTAGTCAATGGTGGGGCATAAAAACGAGAGCTATGAATGTTATCATAACCGATTACCGAAATATCTTGCGGGACAGAGAGTCCTTTTTCAGTAATCGCTGAAATCACACCTAATGCCATCGCATCACAGCCACAAATAACAGCAGTAGGTAACTTATCTTGTTTTAATAAGTTATTCATACATTCATAACCGCCTTCAGGCTGAAAGTCTGTTTCAAAAATCCATTCTTTTCGAATCAACAGCCCAGCTTCTGTCATGGCTTTTACAAAGCCCTCATAGCGTGCTTTTGCTGTGGTTTTGTAAAGATATCCTGCAATAATAGCAATATCTCTATGCCCTTTTTCAATTAGGTGACGAGTAGCCATATAACCACCATCAAAGCTGTGATCTAAAATACGATCACTTTTATCGTCATTCGGCCCCCAATCCATGACAACCATTGGTACATTGATACCATTAAAGAGTGCAAGAGAATTTTCTGTGTATTCAGAACACATCACTAAAATGCCATCAACACGTTTTTTGATTAACATATCAAGATGGTTTTGCACTTTTTCGGCTTCATTTTGAGTATTACATAAAAATAACGAGTAGCCCTGACGATAACAATATTCTTCTACGGCTAGGACAATTTCAGCAAAGTAAGGCGCTTCACTAGTCGTAATGATCATTCCGATCGATTTGGTTGTGTTGACTTTTAAACTACGTGCTACTGCACTTGGAGAGTAGTTTAATTCAGAAACGGCATCCCATACCGCTTTTGCAGTATCTTCTGCGACAAAACGAGTTTTATTGATAACATGAGAAACGGTTGTCGTAGAAACACCTGCTAATTTGGCAACATCTTTAATCGTAGCCATTTTTCTTCCTCGTGATAAAAAAAATTACGCCATTATAGCGAAAAATTTGCAAAACTTTTAAATAAAATAACCGCTTGCATTGCATTTTTAGCAAATAGTTTTAGAATAACCAGACTTATTTTATTTTAGGAGCAGAAAAATGGGTACTTTTGGCTATGCAATGATGACAGTAGTTGGGGCTTTAGGAATGATTGTGCTTTTTGCCTACAACATCTTTTAATTAGTTTCTATTTTGTATAATGGTGAGCTAGGTAACTAACTCACCATTTTTATTTATGGGATAAGCTATGTCAAAAATTACCTTTGCTTCTTTAAATTTTAATCAATCCAATACCCCTGTTTCAGCACAGTTTGATGATATTTATTTTTCTACGCAAGATGGGCTGGCGGAGAGCCATTATGTCTTTCAAGAGGGTAATCAACTTTGGGAAAAATGGCAACGACACACTCGCTCTTCCTTTGTGATTGCCGAAACAGGCTTTGGGACAGGGCTGAATTTTTTTGCTGTGGCAGAAAAGTTTAATGCATTTTTAGCGGAATATCCGACTTCACCACTTAAACGGCTCTATTTTATCTCTTTTGAAAAATTTCCGATAAAAGCCGAACAATTACAGCAAATTCACCAACATTATCCGCAATTTGCAGATTTTTCAATGAAACTTATCGCTTGTTGGCAGCCTAGACAGGTTGGGTGTCAGCGTTACCATTTTGAACAGATTTACCTTGATATTTGGTTTGGCGACCTATTAGAGAATTTGCCACAACTGGGCGACTATTATAACAACCTGATCGATTGCTGGTTTTTAGATGGCTTTTCGCCCGACAAAAACCCTGAAATGTGGAACGAAAGCCTTTATCAGCAAATGTTCCGCCTAACACAAGCGGGCGGATCTTTTGCGACTTTTACCGCATCAAGCAATGTCCGCCGTGGTTTGCAAGCGGTCAGTTTTGAGGTGAAAAAACGCAAAGGTTTCAGCAAAAAACGTGAAATGCTTTGGGGCGAGAAGCCTGACAATCAAACGGAAAACCGCATTCGCTTTCCTTATTTTTATCAATCTAACCAAACAGAGAGCGATGATGTGGCGATTGTCGGTGGCGGTATTGCAAGCCTTGCTGTTGCCTTGTCTTTGCTGGAACGGGGTAAACAGGTCACGCTTTATTGTAAAGATGAACAGCTGGCAAAAAATGCGTCTGGCAATTTACAGGGGGCGATTTACCCACAACTCAGCGACGATGATGAACGCAATGTCCGTTTTTATGTGCATAGTTTCGATTATGCGTTGCAACGTTTTAAGCAGTTGGCTCAAGCGGTCACATTTGAACACGATTTTTCAGGGGTGGCGTTGTATGCTTATAACGATAAGACCGCACACAAACTGCAAAAAATGGCGGAGCAAGGTTGGGATAGCGAACTTTATCAACTCTGCTCAGCTCAAGATTTGAGCGAAAAAATGGGCTTAGCGGTGCAAAATGGCGGTGCTTTTATTGCTCAGGGCGGTTGGCTTTCGCCTGTGCAGTTTGTGCAAAATGCCTTTGCTTTATTGCAACAACGAGGCTTGAAGGTGGTGTTAAATCATCAGGTGGAAAATCCTGTGTGGCTTGCAGGAAAATGGCAATGGCAACATCAAGAGCAAACCTTCGCCCATCAAACCTTAGTGTTGGCAAACGGGCATTTATTAACCGATTTTGCTCAGAGCCACGGCATTCCCCTTTATCCCGTACGAGGACAAGTCAGCCAAATCCCAACGACAGAAGCCTTGTCGAAGTTAAAATGCGTGGTTTGTTATGATGGCTATTTAACGCCGATCTCAGCTCAACAGACCCATTGTATCGGAGCAAGCCATTTAAGAGATAATGCCGATGAACAGTTCAGTTTAGTGGAACACGAGCAAAACATTGCAAAACTTCAGCAAAATCTGACCGCTTGTGAATGGACGCAACAGCTTGATTTTTCTGGAAATCTTGCCAAAGTCGGCATTCGGGCAGCATTTCGAGATCGTGTGCCGATGGTGGGGGCTGTGCCGGATTTTGAAGCACAAAAAACGCAATATGCTAACTTATATAATCAACTTCGCCGTCGAGAGCCGATTGAAACTGCCAACTGCTATCCAAATCTCTATTTAGTCGCAGGGCTTGGCTCACGAGGTTTAACCACCGCTTTTTTATTGGGCGAACTGTTAGCGAGCCAAATTTGTGGTGAACCGCTTCCCCTTAGCCAAGATATTTTGCAAGGGTTAAGCACAAATCGAACGTGGATACGGAACTTATTGAAGGGAAGAACGGTATAAAAAATCCCCGCAACTGCGGGGATCTTCATCAATTAGTTGAGTACCCAAACACGTCCGTAATGTTTCATATGTCCTGCTTGGTGACCTGCTTTATCGCCAATACCTTGGTAAAGGTCAAAGTGTTGTCCTTTTACCGCACCGCCGACATCAAGAGCAACCATTAAACGTAATTCGTGACGACCCGTCCAGTTTCCATTACTATCAATTAATGGCATTTCCACTAAAAGCGTACTTCCCGTCGGTACAATACGTTTATCTGATGCAACAGAAGCAAGAGCAACTAAAGGCACGCCCGCAGATCCTTTCACATCTAAGGTTGGATCATGGCGGAAGTAAACGAAAGAGCGGTTGCGTTCAAGTAGTGATTGTAAACGGTGTGGGTTTTTCGCACCCCATTCACGAATGGCTTGCACAGACATTTTCTCTTTCGGGATCTCACCGTCTTCTACTAATAAACGTCCAACACTGGTGTAGCTATATCCGTTTTTATCACCATAGGCAAAATGACGTAAATTGCCACCGCCAATATCAACAAAGCCACTCCCTTGTACTTCCATTAAGAAGTTTTCTAACATGGAATTGGTATAAGCCAACTCTAAACCTTGTCCTGCTAATGCACCACGGTAAATTTCTGCACGATCATATTTTTTATTACCATTTGGAATTGCGTAAAGTGGATGACGGAATTCCCCTTGTGGCGTCATACGTGCTTGAATAACAGGAATGTAATATCCAGTCATCAATACGTTCTGATAGCCATCTTCACCACGCATTTGACGGGCATTAATCCCATAGCGAGCTAAATCATTCACATTTCCGCCGTTAGCTAACCACGCAGAGAGTTTTCCATAAGTCCCTGCATAGCGATTCATTAAACCTGTTGAATAAGCACGAACATTAGAAACTTGTTGTAAGAAATCACGTTGATTAACCACTTTGCCATTCGCAGCGACACGTGGTGTGCTGATAAATTGCATATTGTAAGGGATAAATTGACGGTCTTTAAAAACGGCACCCAGTTTGGCCGTGTCAGGGTTATAGCCAGTTGTTTTTTTCGTTGTGGTAGTTGAACAGCTTGCTACAAGTACCGCAATACCAGTCAACAGTGCAATTTTTTTATATGCTTTCCAAGACATAAGAGAGTTCCTATTAAATTTAAGGGCTGGTTTGAAGTTGCGTAGATTATCAAAAAATGTTGAAAAGTAATAGTACAAAATAAGCGATTGTTACATAAACAACATTCGCTTTTTTTATATGCTTTTTGCATGTTATTAAGGCAAACAAATAACTAAAAGGAATTTAAAGATTGCTTTTATTCGGTAAGATTGTATTATAGCGCCATCAGACGCGGGGTGGAGCAGCTTGGTAGCTCGTCGGGCTCATAACCCGAAGGTCGTCGGTTCAAATCCGGCCCCCGCAACCAATTTCCTTTCAAATAGTTTCTCAATAATTCTGCATATACCAATAGAAAATCGGTAACCCAATCACCCATATCAATGTAGATAAAATCACTGTAACATGAAATTGCCAATGTTTAGTTTTGTGGCGAGCATATTTCATGACAAGATAAGTGCCAATAAAACCACCACAAAAGCAGAGAAAGAGTAGATTAGACTCAGGTTCTCTCCATGCTTTTTGAATCGCTTTTTGTTTATCTTTATACATTAAATATGCACTCAGCAAGTTAATGAAAATGAGATAAATAAGTAGATAAATCAGCATATTCTTTCCAAAAATAAAACCCCGAAAGCTCGGGGTTTGCCATATAAATAAGTCTAGATTATGGGTAAACTGGTAAACGTTTACAAATATCTAATACTTTCGCTTTCGTTGCTTCGATAACAGCTTCTTCGTTTTCTTTGCCGATGCTGTCTAACACATCACACATCCAGCCTGCAAGCTCTTTGACTTCTGCTTCTTTAAAGCCACGACGAGTTACTGCTGGCGTACCTACACGGATACCTGATGTGATAAATGGTTTTTGTGGATCGTTCGGTACTGCGTTTTTGTTTACAGTAATATTTGCTTTACCTAACGCAGCATCTGCCGCTTTACCCGTTAAACCGTGGCTGACTAAATCAACTAAGAATAAGTGGTTTTCTGTACCATTTGAAACAACGTTGTAACCACGTTGTTTGAATACTTCCACCATTGCTTTTGCATTTTTAACTACTTGTTGTTGGTAAACCTTATATTCAGGTTCTAATGCTTCTTTAAAGCAAACCGCTTTAGCTGCAATAATGTGAACTAATGGACCACCTTGTTCACGTGGGAACACCGCACTTTGTAGTTTCTTATAGATTTCTTCGTCTTTCGCGTTGGAAAGAATTAAACCACCACGTGGACCTGCTAATGTTTTGTGGGTTGTGGTAGTTACAACGTGTGCGTGTGGGAGTGGGCTTGGGTAAACACCTGCTGCAATTAAGCCTGCAACGTGAGCCATATCGACGAATAAATAAGCACCAACTTCATCTGCGATTTCACGCATTTTTGCCCAGTCAACGATTTGAGAGTAAGCAGAGAAACCGCCAACAATCATTTTTGGTTTTACTTCATGCGCTTGTTTACGAAGGGCATCGTAGTCGATAACCCCTTCAGCGGTGATGCCGTATTGTTCTGCATGGTAAACTTTTCCTGAGAAACTAACTGAAGCACCGTGAGTTAAGTGACCACCGTGTGCAAGGCTCATACCTAAAATAGTATCGCCTGGTGTCAATAATGCGCCATAAACGGCCGCATTTGCTTGAGAACCTGAGTGTGGTTGCACGTTTGCGTAGTCTGCACCAAATAATTCTTTTGCACGATCGATCGCTAATTGCTCGACGATATCAGCATATTCACAACCGCCATAATAACGTTTACCCGGATAACCTTCCGCATATTTGTTAGTAAATTGTGAGCCTTGAGCTTGCATCACTCGTGGGCTTGCATAGTTTTCTGAAGCAATAAGCTCAATGTGCTCTTCTTGACGGCGGTTTTCGTCTTGAATTGCTTGCCATAATACAGGATCGTAATCTGCGATATTCATATCACGTCTTAACATCGGTTTCTCCTATTAAGTAATCGTTTGCGTAGTTGATAGACCAAGCTATTTTACGCAGTTTTTAGTTGTTTAGATAGTGATTTTTTTCGGATTATTGCATTAAAAACTTTAATACACAGAGAGTACATCATTAATTTGATGATAAATTCCCCAATGTAGCAACCATAACGGCTTTAATGGTATGCATACGGTTTTCCGCTTCATCAAAGACGATGGACGCTTCAGATTCAAAAACATCATCTGTCACTTCTAAGCCATTCATACCATATTTCTCTGCAATCTCTTTTCCAACGGTTGTTTGATCGTCATGGAATGCAGGCAAACAGTGTAAGAATTTAACGTGCGGATTTCCTGTGAGTTTAATTAGCTCCGCATTTACTTGGTAAGGCTTCATCAGATTAATACGTGCTTCCCAAGCGGATTCAGGTTCACCCATTGAAACCCATACATCCGTATAAACAAAATCTACATCTTTTACACCTTCGGCAACATTTTCGGTACAGGTAATTTTTGCACCAGTTTTTTCTGCTATGTCCGCAACTTCATCTAATAAACGCTGTTCTGGGAAGAAAGCTTTTGGTGCGACAAGGCGTAAATCAACGCCCATTAATGCTGCGCCTTCAACAAAAGAATTACCCATATTGTTACGAGCATCACCTAAGTAAGCGAGTTTGATTTGATTAAGGGGTTTATTGGAATGTTCGATCATCGTAAGGAAGTCGGCGAGAATTTGAGTTGGGTGGAATTCATCGGTTAAACCGTTCCAAACTGGCACGCCAGAATGATTTGCTAAAATTTCAACGAGTTCTTGACCGTAACCACGATATTGAATGCCATCGTACATTCTGCCTAAAACGCGCGCAGTATCTTTCATGGATTCTTTATGCCCAATTTGAGAACCGCTTGGACCAATATAGCTCACATTCGCCCCTTGATCGAAAGCCGCAACTTCAAAAGCACAGCGTGTCCGTGTCGAGCTTTTTTCGAAGATCAACGCAATATTTTTGCCTTTCATGGTTGGGACTTCTCTACCTGCTTTTTTGTCTGCTTTTAATTTTGCAGATAAATCTAGTAGGTATTGAATTTCAGTCGGGGTAAAGTCCATGAGGCGTAAGAAATGGCGATTTTTAAGATTTGGAGTCGTGTTTGCTGACATAGTTGTTCCTTATCGTTGAAATAAATGACGGAAAATCTGTGAGATTCTACTCAAAAAGCATGATTTGTGGTATCTTTTTCCACAAATTTTCTGTTTAGTAAAAATGTGCTACAAGCGGTGAGATTTTTGGACTTTTTTGCAAAATTTTTGCTTAAAGTGACCGCTTGTCAGCTGAGAGGAGAACACCATGTCTAAACATCTTACCGAACAACGTTTTATCGACTTTCCGATTCACGACAGCGTGTTAGCCGCTCTTGATAGTAAAGGCTTTGAATTTTGTACACCTATTCAGGCAAAAACTTTGCCTTATACTCTTGCAGGGCAAGATATTGCAGGGCAAGCTCAAACGGGAACGGGTAAAACCCTTGCCTTTTTGGTGGCAACCTTTCACCACTTATTAAGTCATGAAATTCCAACACAGAAAAATCAGCCAAGAGCATTAATCCTTGCACCAACTCGCGAATTAGCTGTTCAGATTGCATCGGATGCGTCTATGTTGACACAATATTCAGATTTACGTTTAGCTTTAGCTTATGGCGGTGATGGCTACGATAAACAGTTGCAAGAGATTGAACGTGGTGTGGATATTCTGATTGGTACAACGGGGCGTGTGATTGATTATGTCAAACAGGGCGTGATTAATTTAGATAAAATTCAAGTGGTGGTATTGGATGAAGCGGATCGGATGTTTGATCTTGGTTTTATCAAAGATATCCGTTATTTAATGCGCAAATGTCCAAAACCAGACGAACGTCTAACTATGCTTTTCTCGGCAACGCTTTCTCACCGTGTACGTGAATTAGCCTTTGAAGATATGCATAATGCGGAATATGTTGAAATTGAACCGTTACAACGTACTGGTCACCGCATTAAAGAAGAGCTTTTTTATCCATCTAATGAAGACAAAATGGCGCTATTATTGACCTTAATGGAAGAAGAGTGGCCTGATCGTTGTATTGTCTTTGCAAATACCAAACATAAATGTGAAGAGATCTGGAGCTATCTCAGCGCCGACGGCCATCGTGTTGGCTTATTGACAGGGGATATTCCACAGAAAAAACGTTTAGCATTATTGGATAGCTTTACACAAGGTGAATTAGATATTTTAGTCGCAACAGATGTAGCAGCGCGTGGTTTACATATTCCCGATGTGACCCATGTGTTTAACTATGATTTGCCTGACGATCGAGAAGATTACGTTCATCGTATTGGACGAACTGGGCGAGCAGGGGAAAGTGGTGTTTCGATCAGCTTTGCTTGTGAACGCTATGCGGTAAACCTTCCTGCGATTGAAGAATATATTGGACATCCAATTCCGGTGAGCCAATATGATAGTGGTGTGTTACTAGAGCTTCCAAAACCTTCTAAGTCGAGAGGAAAAACCACTCAATATTATAAAAAGAATCGCAGACTTTAATTTTTAGCACAAGATTTTTAATCATTGTAGAGTCTCAATGAGATTCTAAAAGTAAGTTGTAATAAATTATACGAATTCGTATATTTTGGAGAAATCAATGAATTATACAATTGCACAGAGTAAATCAGGCAATCCAATTTCACTTACAGCCAAAATGGCAAACCGCCACGGTTTGATTGCAGGGGCAACAGGGACAGGTAAAACCGTTACCTTACGTAAATTAGCAGAAACCTTCAGTAATGACGGTGTACCTGTTTTTCTCGTAGATGTAAAAGGGGATTTATCTGGTTTAGTACAAGCGGGTAGTTTTCAAGGAAAAATTGCAGAACGTATTGAGCAATTCCAACTCGGTGGCGAAGCTTACTTAAATGGCTTCCCTGTCTCTTTCTGGGACGTATTTGGTGAGTCAGGTATCCCACTTCGTACAACGATTTCTGAAATGGGGCCGATGCTTTTAGCGCGTTTACTCAATTTAAATGATACCCAAGAAGGCTTATTAAATTTAGTATTCCGTGTCGCAGATGATAAAGGTTTATTGCTGATCGATCTGAAAGATCTCCGTGCAATGCTTAAATTTGTTGCAGAAAATGCAAAAACCTTCCAACTAGAGTACGGCAACGTTTCCGCTGCAAGTGTGGGGGCAATTCAACGTGCGCTTTTAGCCCTTGAAAATGAAGGCGCAGCGAATTTATTTGGCGAGCCTGCGTTAGATTTACAGGACTGGATTCAAACACGTGATGGTCGTGGTGTCATTAATGTGCTTAACTCTGAGAAATTAATCAATTCTCCAAGAATGTATGGCGCATTTTTATTATGGTTTATGGCGGAATTGTTTGAACAGTTACCTGAAGTGGGCGATCCAGATAAACCAAAATTTGTCCTATTTTTTGATGAAGCCCATTTATTATTTGACGGTGCGCCGAAAGTACTTGTCGATAAAATTGAGCAAGTAGTGCGTTTAATTCGTTCTAAAGGTGTTGGTGTTTATTTTGTGACACAAAATCCATTAGATTTACCAGAGTCTGTCTTAGGTCAGTTAGGTAATCGTGTACAACACGCATTGCGTGCGTTCACACCAAAAGATCAGAAAGCCGTAAAATCTGCGGCAGAAACCTTCCGTGCAAATCCAGGTGTGGATGTGGTTGAGGCCATTACGCAATTAGGGGTTGGGGAAGCATTAATTTCGGTATTAGATGAAAAAGGGATGCCAACGCCCGTTGAAATCGCTTATGTTTATCCACCACAAAGCCAACTTAAACCGATTTCTCAAGATGAGCGTTTAAGTTTGGTAAAACAAGATGATCTCTATTTCCATTATAGCCAATATGTTGACAATGCTTCGGCATTTGAAACGTTAAACGCTCAAGCACAAGTGCAACAACAAGCGGTAGAGCAGGCTAAAGCGGAAGAAGAGAGCTTTTTAGGCGGAATGCTAGGCAGTATTTTTGGTACGAAGAAAAAAAGCGAACAATCTTTAGCTGAACAAGTGGTTGGTAGCGTTGCTCAATCTGTTGGGCGAAACTTGCGAAACCAAGTGACTAAACAGATCATGCGTGGTCTTTTAGGCGCAATTACCAAGAAATAATCATTTCATACAAGCGGTGGGTTTGCGTAAAAAATTTACAAAAACCACCGTTTTTTCTTATTTGTGAATTACATCACAGTATTTCTTTCAAAATCCCGTTATATTGCATCCACTTTTATTCATATAAGGATGGATGTAATGAAACTTAAAAAATTATCTTATTTACTTTCTACGTTACTTTTTGGTGCAACATTAGCTTCAACTGTGCAAGCAGAAGGACGTTTGGTCGTTTATTGTAGCTCAACTAACTTAATGTGTGAGCAAGAGACACAAGCTTTCGGTAAAAAGTATGATGTGAAAGTCTCTTTTATTCGTAATGGTTCAGGCAGCACCTTAGCGAAAGTAGAAGCAGAAAAAGGTAATCCACAAGCGGATGTTTGGTATGGCGGTACGCTAGATCCACAATCACAAGCAGGTGAAATGGGATTGCTTCAGCCGTATCAATCACCAAATCTCGCACAAATTGTGGAAAGATTCCGTGATCCAGCAAAAGTGAAAGGAAACTATACCTCTGCGATTTATATGGGAATTTTAGGTTTTGGCGTGAATTTAGATCGTCTCAAAAAATTAGGCATTGAAAAAGTCCCAACAACTTGGGCAGATCTTCTTGATCCACGTTTAGCCGGTGAAATTCAAATTGCAGACCCACAAAGTTCAGGTACAGCATATACTGCGATTGCAACCTTTGTTCAACTTTGGGGCGAAGAAAAAGCCTTTGAATATTTCAAACAGCTTCATAAAAATATTTCACAATATACTAAATCAGGCATCACCCCATCTCGTAACGCAGCGCGTGGTGAAACGGCTATCGGTATCGGTTTCTTACATGACTATGCAACTGAGAAGAAAAATGGCGCTAACTTAGAAATTGTTGCACCAACGGATGGTACAGGTTATGAGTTAGGTGGCGTGAGCATTTTAAAAGGTGCGCGTAACTTGGATAATGCAAAATTATTTGTGGATTGGGCATTATCTAAAGAAGCACAAGAGCTTTCATGGCAGAAAGGTGAAGCTTTCCAAGTGTTAACTAATACCACAGCAGAGCGTTCGCCATATTCACTTGACCCAGATAAATTAAATTTAATCAATTATGACTTTGAAAAATATGGTTCAAATGATGAACGTAAACGTCTGATTGATAAATGGATTAATGATGTTAAATTAGCGAAATAATCAAAGATGATAAAACTCCCCCTACATTTAGGGGGAGTTTTCTTTTTGCTACAAATTTTTAACAAATGTTTGTGAAATTGCGGTAAAATTCTCACTAATTTATTCACGATTAAAGAGAACTATTATGAGTATCCGAATTCTCCCACAAGATGAAATTCAAAAAGTGGCAAGTTCATTTCAGCATCCTGATTTGTTATATGCTAACCCTAAAAATTTATATGCTCGTCGAGCAAAACGTTTACGCCAATTAGCTGAAAACAATCCATTTGGCGATTATCTCGAATTTGTGGCAAATATTGTGGAAGTTCAGCTTGATCTTCTTCAAAATCAGCCAATTGCAAATATGTCGAAGGAACTGACCGCTTACTTAGAAGCTAATCAAGGTATTAAGCCTTTAGATGCTAAACATTTTAAACGTTCAGATGAATGGCAAAAATTGCTGTTAGCCTTTATTGAAAAATTTAAGCCTTATGCTTCAGATACTGTTTTAGCGACATTAGAGTGGTTAGAAAAAGCGTCTAGTTCAGAGTTAGAAACCCTTGCAGATCATCTGCTCAATGAACGTTATGAAGAAGTGGGAGCGGATAAAGCCGTATTCCTTTGGGCTGTTTTATCGCTTTACTGGGTACAATTAACTCAGCAATTACCACGTAATACCCGAGCGGAAGGTGAAGAGCGTCACACTTGCCCTGTATGTAATTCAGCGCCTATTGCAAGTGTAATTCACTTTGGTGAAGCACAAGGCTTACGCTATTTACACTGTTCATTATGTGAAAGTGAATGGAATATGGTGCGAGCGAAATGCAGTAACTGTGAGCAAACAGGTAAATTAGATTATTGGAGCTTAGATAGCATGGATGCTGCAGTAAAAGCAGAAAGCTGTGGTGACTGTGAAAGCTATCTTAAAGTGATGTACCAAGATAAAGATCCACACGTTGAACCGATTGCAGATGATTTAGGTACGCTATTCCTTGATGCTGAAATGGAACAAAAAGGCTTAGCACGTAGTGCGATTAATCCTTTCTTATTTCAAGTAGAGTAGTTGTATTTTTTAAAAATCCACCTTTCAATGTGTGATATGCACTTCAAAAGGTGGATTTTTACTTATAGGCATTGGTTATTTCTTTTCATTGTTAGGTTCAAAATAACCCATCACATCTCCCTGATAGAGCGTATATCCACGACAAGTCGAATTTTCCCCATATTGAAATCCTACCGTATTTAATAATAGTAGTCCGCCATTTGTTGTGGGTACATTAAGGAATCTATCTCGTTCTTGACGAATTTTATCTACTTGTTCATTGGTTAATGGACGAGTGATATCAATACCTAACTCGGTCATCTGTTGTTTAAAATAACGTTCTTCAACTACGATATTGCTCGTTGATGAAGCTTGATTCATAAGTACTAATTTACGATTGTCACTACACAGATTTTGTTCATTATTCGAGTCCTTTTCAGATTGATATTCCATAAATCCGCGTAGTTGTGTGAACGTTTTATATGGGCGAACATCAATAGGAGGAGTAGCATAGAGATCATCATTGCGATAAAGATAATAATAGCCCTGTGTTTGCTGTTCTGCTTCAAGATAATCGGAATTTCCAGACATACTTGCAAGTTTAGATAATGTTTCTTCACCATAAAGCTCAACAAATTCAGGATTGTTTTTGACATCAGATAAAGTTAATAAACTATAAAGTTCTCTTAGATTTTTTTGATCAGATTCTTTAGAGAATGGCTGATTAAGGCGCTCCACATTGATTTTCTGATTTTCATCGAGCAAACCTAATTCGGTTGTGATTTTTACAAAACGAGCATATTGGCTATGTTGTTCAATTTTTTCAGGTGATAGAATGATGGTGACAATAGCAATCATCGCAATGGTTAATACACTGAATAATCGGTATTGCAATAGGCGTTGGCTAAAAGAGCAGAGCACAAAGAGTGAGATTAAAGTCGCAATCGCCACTAAATAAACACGAGCTTCTGTGAAGCCATATTGTTGAATTCGCTCAAAGATACCTACCCACACTAAACCCAAGGGTATTAAGGCAAAATAGTTAAAATAGCGATAGAAGAATGTCCATCTCGGCTTTTCTAATAGGTGGCGTAACGCAATACAGAAGATTCCTAACGAGAGATAAGATAAAACAAGGGGCTGTAGTAGATAAGGTCTAAATCCCACACCATTTTCTCAATATTTTAAGCTGATTAGATGGTGTGCTGTAGTTAAATCTAAACTCACATTCTTTGATAAAAAGATGGAAGTTTTTCTTGTCAATGCCATTGTATTTTCTAAGTACTCGTTTGGCTTGAGACCAGAAATTTTCAATGCCATTGATGTGGTTGTGATCTTTGACAAACTCTTTGGAATGATTGATGCGAAAGTGTTTAAACTCACTCACATCAAGAGCATTATAGCTTCTGTAACCATCTGTGTAAACGATGCTATCTGGCTTGATTTTGCTTGAGATGATAGGCATTAAGGTACTTTGCTTGGTATCTTTTACAACAACAGTATAAACCTTGCCATTACGCTTCAAAAGACCAAATACAGCTGTTTTGCCACCAGCTCCACGACCTCGCTTGCCTTTGCGAATGCCACCGAAGTAGCTTTCATCAAGCTCTACTTCGCCATCAAACAAAGTGTGAGCTTCAAGGTTGAGATTATATTCTATCACAAGTCTGATTTTGCGGTAAAATAAAGCTGCTGAATTGTGCTGAATGCCAAGCAAATCACTTGCTGTTCTAGCAGTAACTTGTGCAACAAAAAATTCAAGCAGTTTTATTTGAACTTTTTTACTTAATTTACAACGAGTTATCTTCATGTTTGTAGTATAGCATAAGTGCTAATCTACTACAGCCCCTAAAACAATAAAACTCAATTCGCCTTTAGGCAGTTCAAAAAGAGCGACTATTTTAGCAATGTAAAGATAGACAATAATGGTATAAAGGATAACAACAGGCGAAAGGATAAAATTAATCAGGACTTCACCTGCAAGCAGTAGCCGTCCTTCTCGTTCAGGGTTATTTTGTACTTCACGATCTTCAAAAAAGATAAAAAAGAGCGAAGTAAAAATCAAAAATATGGCGACATAAATAGGCTCTTCAATATAATAAATGCTAGTTTCAGGGCTAAGTAGCAGATAGGAAATACTGGCTAACAAGATTTGTATCATGAAAATAATGATACCTGCTAATGCAAATGAAATTGCCAGATGTGCCGAAGTCATCAGAATGCTATATATCATTTGGCGATTATTAAATCGGAAATCTTTAATAAGCAGTAGGATTAAATGAATGAATAGCACGCCCCAATAAGCTGGACTTGTTAAATAAGTTTCAAGGTGAAATCCCCAAAAAAACGTCATTAATCCCAATGTGATAACGATATACAACAGGCTAAACCAGTAAAATCGGGTTGGGCGTAATAAATAGGTTAAGCTAAAGAAGAGTGGGAAGAAGAGAAAAATTCCCCCTATATGGTTATCCGTATAAAATAAGTCTTCAGTGGGAATAGCAATCAGCAAAATACCAAATATAAGGATCAAGAGTAATTCAATCGGATGGCTTTTCATTGATTGGCGGAGAAATGATAAAAATGAATGTAAGATAGACATAAATATAGAAATCCTTTAAATCGCCTGATTACACCATCTTAATTCAAAAAGAAAACCTAATCTAGTATGACATTTAGCTGACTAGATTAGGTTTTTCCATCTCTATCTATTTTTCAACAAACTGATTGCTTTGTTGAATGAGCTGTAAAAAGAGCGCTAAAGGCGGACGGCTCGTCTGTTTTTCGCCTTGCACATTGTAATGTTCAAAATCACCTTTACGGTTGACGTGATATTGTTCGCCGTCTGGCATAATGGCAACATTCCATTGATAGTTAGATGCTAATAGCCATTTGCGATCATTTTCCGTGGCTAAGTTAATGCCTTGTGCATAGTCATTGACAGAAGATGTTGCACCAAAAAATTGATTGAGTAGCGTTGGTACCATATCTAAATGGCTAGATAAGCCAGTATAAAGACTTTTATCCCCTTGCCAGTACATCAACATAGGCACTTGCGTCCGCTCTTTTGCAAAAGATTGGGTTGAACTGACCGCTTGTTCTGCAATATCTGCGGTAATAATGATAAGCGTACTTTTAGTTAACCCTTGTTGCTCTAAGGCTTGCCATACATCTGCAAATTGCCAATCTAGGATTTTGGTTTGCTGTGTGTAATCTACCCCTTGCGGTAGATTGAGCTCTAAATAGCTGAAAAATGCTTGATCTTTTCGCTGAGTTAACCATTTTTTCCATTGGGCAATCGCATCTAAATTTCCTTTCGATTTTGGTAATTTAAAATCGGCAAATAAGGCTCGATGATAAAGGGGTTCTGCAAAGCCATTATAGGAAAACAATCCAAATTGATAGTGAAGCTGTTGTAAACGTGAAATCAATACAGATCGTGCTTTTTCATTCAAAATGGCATCTAAATAACGCCCACTTAACCCATAAAATAACCCAACAATGCTACTACTTTGTGTGTCGCCACTGCTGTAATGTTGAGAGAATCGGCGGCTTTGTTGGCTAACCTGATAAAGCGCAGGCATCGTCTCTTCAACAATCGCCTGATTTTTTAGACCAGACAGATTAATCAACAGCACATTAGGTTTATATTGCGGTTCAGTAAATTGAACAGCTTTTTTCGGATAGTTAAGATAGAAGGTATCTAACCGACCTGTTTCTTCGATTTGTTGTTCTAATTCAGCACGATCAATCAGCCCGTGTTTTTCAAGAAAACTACGAGCAGTCATTGGGTAGGCTAAGGGATAATTTGCTTTCTGGGCGGTAATTGGGCGATAAAGTGACATATCAGCCCAGGCGTAAAGCAAATGTGTTGCAGTAAAACAGCTCAAAAAGAGCATCGCAACATATTTGCCCCATTTCTGACGATTAAAACTCCGTAATTTATTCCAACACCAACGGGAATAGAGCATTTCTAATAATAAAATCAATGGCATAGGCACAAAAAGAAGTTGCCATTGACGTGTTAATTCTCCGTCATCATTAGGATTGACGAGCAGATCCCACACTAAAGGGGAAAGGTGGAGATAAAATCGTTTAAAGACTTCCGTATCAAGCAATAATACCGTCATGCCCGCTGTGGCAAAAATCACAGAAATACTTCGGAAGGCTCTGTTATTTTTGATAATAAAGCTGAGTGGGAAGAGTAGTAGTAAGTAAAGGGCAAAAACGACAAAGCTGAAATGCCCAAACAAACTAATAAAGAAATAGAGTTTTCCAAAAAGGGTATTTGGCCAGTCGGAATTAAAGGCATAACGAGAAGAGATCAATAACGCCACAACAATATTAAAAAGTGCAAACCAATGTCCCCAGCTGATACGTTGGGAAACTTCTTCTCGGTATTGGCGAGAATTTTCAGGGAGTAAGTGGCGTAGTGAACTCAACATAGTTATTTAGCAGACATCAAAGAATTTTTTAATGCAGAACTAAAGGCATCTGCCAACACTTCACGTTGTTGTGGATTTTGTACGTTAGTGACCAAAATGTTGGTGACCATATTGCCTAATGCCATTAAGGACAGATCCACAGGCGCTTTGTGTTTTTCAAGTGTGATAATTAAATCATTTAAAAGTGCGTCGAGTTGTTTGTCTTGATATTTAGATTTGCTTGCCATAATAGTCTATATGAATAATAAAATTGGGTGGAATATAGCATAAAAGCCTAATCAAGCGGTGAGATTTACGCAAATTTTTGCAAATTTTGCCTGAAATCTCACCGCTTGTGTTATTTGATTGCAATCATTGAACCAAAGTTAAAGCATTGAAACCAAAGCTCAATTTGAGAAAAACCTGCTTGTGTTAAGCGTTCTTTATGCGTTTCAATACTGTCTGTTAGCATCACATTTTCAAGCGCCGTCCGTTTCTGGCTGACTTCTAGCTCGCTGTAGCCATTTGCACGTTTGAAGGTATGATGTAGGTCGATCAGCAATTCGTTCATCGTCTGATTTTCAAAGGTAAATTTTTCAGAAAGCACCAAAATTCCGTTAGGATTCAACCCCTGATAAATTTTACTGAGCAAGGCGAGGCGATCTTCTCGTGGTAAAAATTGTAATGTGAAGTTTAACACCACCATAGATGCATTGTGGATGTCGATTTGGCGAATATCGTCACATAAAATATCCACAGGAATATCAGAATGATAGGCATCTAAGTGACGACGACAACGTTCAACCATCGGCTCAGAGTTATCAACACCGATAATCTGTACCCCTGATTTATCGATATTTCGGCGGATCGACAAGATCCCTGCGCCACGAGAACAGCCCAAGTCATAGACATTTGAATGATGTGTTACAAAACGTGATGCAAGCATTCCAATCGCAGTAATGATGTTGGAATAACCTGGGACAGAACGTTGGATCATGTCGGGGAATACTTCAGCGACAGATTCATCGAAGGTGAAATCGCCTAGTTTTTCAATCGGTGCGGAGAATAAGGTATCTTTTGACATAGCAGTTTAAGTCTAATTTAAAAGTCACTATTGTACTCCTAAATCAATACTTTTGGGGTAAAAATCAACGTAATATTCCTTTTTCCTAAAATCCCTTTTTCTGATATAATCTTGCCTAATTTTTACGGTCTATTTTGTAGCCGTGGTTAATATAAATGAAATAGGAATAACAATGTCAGAACAAGAACAAAAGCAACCAGCAAGCTATGATTCTTCCAGCATTAAAGTCTTACGTGGTCTTGATGCGGTACGTAAACGTCCAGGGATGTATATCGGTGATACTGATGATGGTACAGGCTTACACCACATGGTTTTTGAAGTGGTGGATAATGCGATTGATGAAGCCTTAGCAGGTTATTGTAGTGACATTGTCGTGACAATTCATTCAGATAATTCCGTGTCGGTTCAAGATGATGGTCGTGGTATTCCTGTCGGTATTCACCCAGAAGAAGGGGTTTCTGCCGCAGAAGTCATTATGACGGTATTACACGCAGGCGGTAAGTTTGACGATAATTCTTACAAAGTGTCAGGCGGTCTGCACGGGGTAGGGGTGTCGGTCGTAAATGCACTCTCTTCTAAGTTACAGCTAACGATTCGCCGTGAAGGTCACGTGCACGAACAATTTTATAGTTTAGGTGATCCTGATGCGCCTTTAGCGGTCATTGGCGAAACAGAAAAAACAGGGACGACCGTTCGTTTCTGGCCAAGTTACGATATTTTCAAAAATAAAACGGAATTTGAATATGCCATTCTCTCTAAACGCTTACGTGAACTTTCTTTCTTAAATTCAGGGGTTTCTATTCGTTTAGTCGATGAGCGTAATGGCAAAGAAGAACATTTCAAATATGAAGGCGGTATCCGTGCTTATGTGGAATATTTGAATGAAGGTAAAAATGTGATTCATCCAACGCCATTCTATCTTTCAACGGAAAAAGATGGCATTGGTATTGAAGTGTCAATGCAGTGGAACGATAGCTTTAATGAAAATGTTTACTGCTTTACCAATAACATTCCACAACGTGATGGCGGTACGCACTTAGCAGGTTTCCGTGGTGCATTAACCCGTGCCTTGAAAAACTATATGGAGACTGGGGCAAAACTGAAAAAAGAAGATGCCAAAATTGATGCATCGGGTGATGATGCCCGTGAAGGTTTGGTTGCGGTTATTTCAGTGAAAGTGCCTGATCCAAAATTCTCTTCTCAAACAAAAGATAAATTGGTTTCTTCGGAAGTGAGAAATCCATTAGAAAGTTCAATGAATGAAGCATTGCAGGAATACTTATTAGAAAATCCAAATGATGCTCAAAATATTGTAACGAAAATTATTGATGCAGCTCGTGCTCGTGAAGCGGCACGTAAAGCTCGTGAAATGACACGCCGTAAAGGTGCATTAGATTTAGGCGGATTACCAGGTAAATTGGCAGACTGCCAAGAAAAAGATCCTGCGTTATCTGAACTTTACTTAGTGGAAGGGGACTCTGCGGGCGGTTCAGCAAAATCAGGGCGTGATCGTAAAAACCAAGCGATTTTACCGTTAAAAGGAAAAATCCTAAACGTAGAAAAAGCTCGTTTTGATAAAATGCTCTCTTCACAAGAAGTCGCAACCTTAATTACTGCATTGGGTGCGGGTATCGGACGTGACGAATACAACATTGAGAAATTACGTTATCACAAAATCATCATCATGACCGATGCGGACGTTGATGGTGCACACATCCGTACCTTGCTTTTGACTTTCTTCTATCGTCAAATGCCAGAATTGATCGAACGTGGCTATGTTTATATTGCGCAACCACCACTCTATAAAGTGAAAAAAGGTAAGCAAGAAAAATATATCCAAGATAACGCGGAAATGGAGCAGTATGAATTAGCGTTAGCCTTAGACGGTGCATCGCTTTATGTGAGTGATAAAGCCCCTGCGCTAAGTGGTTTAGCCCTTGAAAAATTAATTGCTGAATATAATGATGTACAGAAATTATTTGAGCGTTTAGCGCGTCGTTATCCTGTTTCATTACTCAATGAATTGATTTACCAGCCAGCATTAACCGCAGAATTTGTAAAAAATGAAGCGGAAGTGACCGCTTGGAATCATAAAATTGTTGAAATTTTAACAGCAAAAGAGAGCAGTGGCAGTACCTACGTAGCAGAAGTATTCTACAATGCAGAACGCCATATTTATGAGCCACAAGTGACAGTCACTACACACGGCATCAGTACAACCTACCGTTTAGATTTTAACTTTATTACGAGTAATGAATATGCGCGTATTACGAAGTTAGGTGCGCAGGTTAGCGATTTACTTGAGCCGACAGCTTATGTTCAGCGTGGTGAGCGTCAACAGCAGATCGAAAATGTAGCAGAAGCGATTGATTGGTTAGTTAAAGAATCTCGTAAAGGTTTAACGATTCAACGTTATAAAGGATTAGGTGAGATGAACCCAGAACAACTTTGGGAAACAACGATGGATCCTGTTGCGCGTAAAATGTTACAAGTCACCATTACCGATGCGATTGCTGCAGATAAGCTCTTTACAACCCTAATGGGAGACGAAGTCGAACCGCGTCGAGAGTTTATTGAAAATAATGCGTTGTATGCAAACTTAGATATTTAATCATGAATATCTGATCATTTTGAAGAATAAGCTAATCATTGATGATTAGCTTATTTTTTTGTAATTAATATGATTGAGTTATCTGAATTGTGCTTTAGTGTTTCTATTTGACAAGAATGTTTCTCACATAAATAAACAAAATCTTGTAGGATGGCATCTTGATGTAAGTGGATACATAATTGTTCATCAACACTTAACAATTTTATTGCCCTCTTTGCCATAAATAGTGGGAGAGGGCAACGGTAAGCGGTGAGATCAAGAGAATAATTCACCATTAAACTCGGCGGCGATCAGCCATAATTTTCCCGATTGAGTTGAGTTCTTCTTGGCTTAGATGCTCTCGCCCTAATTCAAAAAGCGGTTCTTCAATCGCAATATGTTGATCATAACCAGCCACAAAACGCTTGATTAACTCGCGGTCAATTTGTTGAATTTCTCCATGGAGTAAGGCAACTAATTGGGTGGAAAGTTCGTCCCAATTACGATGTAATTCAATATGCTGTGCTTCAAGTAAATCCACTTCTGTTTGCGCTTCTGGATGTTGCTTAATCAATGCTGGGAAGAAGTCTTTTTCTTCGTCATCGTGGTGTAACGGTGCAGATTGATTGAAGTAGTTCAAAATCTGTTGCACATCATTTTTAACAGCTTGGTTAACGCCATTTTTATCGAGATAGTCAGGCAGTAATTGAAGTTGTCGACAAAAATTTTTTACTTTTCCATGGCAGGCATAGAGCATATCAATAGGTTCATCCCAAGTAACGAAATTTTGTGGTTCTAAATTAAGCATTTTCACCCTCTTTAGCTAATTGTAACGGCGGTACTTCTTTGCCGATGCGTTGATAAAATTCGACAACAAAATCATCAAAGCGATCTTCGTCAATCGCTTGGCGGATTTCTGCCATTAAACGTTGGTAATAACGTAAATTGTGAATGGTGTTTAATCTTGCCCCTAAAATTTCACCGCATTTATCAAGGTGATATAGGTAGGCTTTGGTGTAGTTTTTACAGGTGTAGCAATCACACTCAGGATCAAGCGGTGAGATGTCATTGCGATATTTCGCATTACGGATTTTGACAATACCATTGGTGACGAATAAGTGTCCGTTGCGAGCGTTGCGAGTTGGCATTACACAGTCGAACATATCGATCCCACGGCGAACGCCTTCCACCAGATCTTCAGGTTTGCCTACGCCCATTAAGTAGCGTGGTTTATCCGCAGGGATTTGTGGGCAAACATATTCTAAAATGCGGTGCATATCTTCTTTCGGTTCGCCAACGGCTAAACCGCCCACCGCATAGCCGTCAAAGCCGATTTCAACCAGTTTTTCTACGGAAACTTTACGCAATTCTTCATAAACGCCCCCTTGAATAATGCCGAATAACGCATTTGGGTTTTGTAGTTCGTCAAAGCGATCACGACTACGTTTTGCCCAACGTAGCGACATTTCCATTGACTGTTTTGCATAGTCAAAGGTCGCTGGGTATGGGGTACATTCATCGAAAATCATCACAATATCCGAGCCGAGATCGTATTGAATTTCCATAGATTTTTCTGGGGATAAAAAGACTTTTTCACCACTAATTGGGTTTTGGAAATAAACGCCTTCTTCTTTGATTTTGCGTAATTTACCTAAACTAAAGACTTGGAAACCGCCCGAGTCCGTAAGAATTGGGCCGTGCCATTGCATAAAATCGTGTAAATCGCCGTGCTGACGCATAATCTCTTGCCCTGGGCGTAACCATAGGTGGAAAGTGTTGCCAAGCAGAATTTGAGCACCTGTTTGCGCCACTTCTTCAGGGGTCATTCCTTTAACCGTGCCGTAAGTCCCCACAGGCATAAATGCAGGGGTTTCAACGTGATATTCGCCCTTTGGACGAGAAAAGGTTAAGCGACCACGGCGAGCGTTGCCGCTTGTTTTTTTTAGTTCGTATTTCATTAAATCCTCGAATAAACAGTTCAAGTGTTATAAAAGCATTATTTTAACTTATTTTGCATGAGAAACCCATTTGAAAATCGTTAGCTACGATTATTCTTCAAATTTTGCTTGCATTTCTATAAAGAATTCGTTAATTTATATTCATGTACTATTTTAATAGTACAAAAATACAATTTTACTTACAAAAGGATATGAGTATGAAATTCAGCAAAACCCTACTTTTTACTGCACTTACAGCACTTTCATTAAATAGCATTGCACAAGAGAGTATTCGCAATGTGGCGATTACGGCTATTGTAGAACACCCAGCATTAGATACCATTCGACAAGGCGTTATTGAAGAATTAGCTAGCGAAGGTTTTGTTGAAGGCAAAAACATTAAAATTGATTTCCAATCAGCACAAGGAAGCACGGCAACTGCGGCACAAATTGCACGTAAATTCGTGGGTGACAAAGCAGACATCATTATTCCAATTACCACGCCAAGCGCACAACCTGTGGTTGCTGCAACACGTTCTATTCCAATCGTGTTCTCAGGTGTCACCGATCCTGTTGCAGCAAAATTAGTGAAATCTTGGGAGCCGAGCGGTACGAATGTAACAGGGATTTCGGATCACAAACCGATTGAGCCACAGTTAAAATTGATTCAAACCTTAGTTCCAGAGTTAAAATCAGTCGGCTATGTATATAGTGCGGGTGAGGTAAACTCAACCATCGTATTAGAGGAGTTACAAGCTGCGGCAAAACAGGCGAATGTGAAAGTCGTTCCTGTTGCTGTTCAGCGTAGTGCGGATATTGGTACTGCAGCACGTAGCTTAAATGGCAAAGTACAAGCGATCTATATTTCTGAAGATAATGCGGTAGTGTCAGCTTATGAAGCCTTACATAAAGCGGCAGTAGAAGCAAAAATTCCAGTGATTGCTGCAGATAGAGATACCGTAAAACGTGGTGCATTAGCTGCTTATGCTGTGAATCAATATGATATTGGGGCTGAAACGGGTAAAGTGGCCGCGCGTATTTTACGTGGTGAAAAAGCGGGAAGTATTGCAACCCGCGATGTGAGCAAAATGGAGCTTTCTATTAATCAACAAACTGCGAAAGCGCTAGGAATTCAAGTACCTGAGAGTTTAGTTAAAGAAGCGAAAGAGTTATTTTAAACTTGGAAACAAGCGGGTAGATTTGATGAGAATTTTGCAAAATATTTATCAAATCTACCCGCTTGTATGTTTATGGATTAAGTAAGAACACGCCTTTATTTTTAATTTCTACATAGCAATTTTGCTGAGTCTCATCGTAATCTTCAGGGTTGAGATTAATCATCAGCTCTTTGCCTTGCCACTGTACGATCACTTCCCAATGATTTCCCATGTAAATTGCGTGTTTAATTTCACAATGTTGGGCTTCTGTTCCTTCCGTTAACAGACGAATCCCTTCAGGGCGAATACCGACCAAGCAATCACCATTCGGCACATTGAAGCGCTCTGCATTTTCAAGAGTGAAGGTGAAATCGCCAATATGAATGGTGTCGCCATTTCGTTTGCCTGAAAGAATGGTTGACTCGCCCATAAAGTTAGCAAGGAACAGTGAATTTGGCTGTAAATAGAGATTTTTCGCCGTATCTTGCTGGCGAATTACACCTTTATCCATCACAATTACCTGATCGGACACCGCAAAGGCTTCGCTTTGATCGTGAGTAACATACAGTGATGTGATATTCAAACGTTGCTGTAATTCACGGATTTTCTCACGCATAGAGCGACGTAGGTTTGCATCTAAGTTACTCAACGGCTCATCAAATAATAAAACTTTTGGCTTGAGAATTAAGGCACGAGCAAGAGCGACACGTTGTTGTTGACCACCTGAAATCTGATCGACATAACGATCTTCAAACCCTGCTAAATCAACTAATTCTAACGCTTCTTTAATGCGTTGCTCACGCTCCGCTTTTGGTACGCCTTGCATTTTTAAACCGTAGCCTACGTTGTCGCCAATAGACATATGTGGGAACAAAGCATAGGACTGGAATACGATACAAATGTCACGTTGTTGAATAGAGTTATGAGTAACGTCTTCGCCATCAATAAAAATTTGCCCTGATGTTGGGTTTTCTAATCCTGCGACTAAACGTAATACGGTGGTTTTACCGCAACCTGATGGACCGAGTAAAGTCACCATCGTCCCTTTTTTGATAGACAGGTTGAGATTATCAATCACCGTCGCTTTTCCAAAGGACTTGGTGACATTTTTCAATACTAAGAAATCATTTTGTTGTTCCATTTTGCTCTCCTTAATTCATTTTTTTCGCTTTTGAACGGGCAATGCGAGTATCGCCAACGATCCAGTCAAAGATAAAGATAATTGCCATCATCACGACAATCAAAATTGAGCCGTAGGCAATGGCGATACCATATTCACCATCTTCTACACGGTTTAAGATATAGGATGTCGCAACACGGGTATCGGCGGTAACAAGGAAGACAATCGCACTCACCGTTGTCATCGCTCGTACAAAGCTGGTAACAAGTGCAGATAATAACGCTGGTTTTAATAACGGCAAGACGATAAAGAAGATCGTTTTAAAAGAGCCTGCTTTCAGCGAAAGTGATGCTTCATCTAGAGATTTGTCAAGCTGCCCTAACCCAGCAATCGCTGCACGCATCCCGACTGGCATATTCCGCATAACCATAGAGAGAATGATGATAATCCCCGTCCCTGTCAGATAAATAGGTGCATTATTGAAGGCTAAGATATAAGAAACCCCCGCAACTGTGCCCGGTACAGCAAAGCAAAGTAAGGTTAAGAATTCGAGCGTTTTCTTCCCTTTGAAATTACGACGTACTGTGACATAAGCAATCAATAGACCAAATAAAGCCGTAATCGGCGCTGCGCTTGCGGCAAAGATTACCGTTTGAATTAATGAAGGCCACGCACCATCACTAAAGCCTTGTCCAAATAGGCTGATGTAGTTATTGAGTGTTAAAGTGTAATCCACACCCCAGTTCACAGTAAAGCTACCGTAGAAAATACTACCGTAAAGCACAAAGTTAAAGGCAACCCAGAACCCTAATGTGCAAATAATTAACCATTTCATACCGCTTGGTAAGTCTTGCACATCGCCACGGTATGATTTACCTGAAACAGTGACGTAAGAGCGGTTACCAATCCAGAGATATTGGATAACAAAGATGGCTAAAGAGAAGACAAGTAGAATTGTGCCAAGTGTACTTGCAGAAGCATAATCTAACTGCGATCCTGCAATGTAGAAGTAGATTTGCGTTGCAATTACATCAAAGCTACCGCCTAACACTAACGGCGTACTGAAATCGGCTAAAGATTGAATTGCTACCACTAAAAAAGCATTTGCCAATGCGGGTTTGAGTAATGGGAAGATAATATAGAAGAAAGCTTGATAGCGGTTAGAGCGTAAAGTATAAGCTGCTTCTTCCACAGAAGGGTGAATGGATTTCAATGCCCCTTCTAAAATCATAAATGCCATTGGCGTTAGTGCCAATGTATGTGCGATAACAATCCCTGTAAAACCATAAAGCCAGTTGCTACTAAAGCCAAGGTATTCCACTAAAAATGCCGTGACATAACCTGAACGCCCAAGCATTAAAGTAACCCCTAAACCAACCACAAAAGGCGGGGTAACGATCGGTAAAATAGAGAAAATCTTACCGATAAATGCGGTGCGTTTTGCAATACGTGTCGTGTATAACGCAAAAGCCAAACCAAAGAGCGTAGATAAAATACCTACAGTCCCCGCAACGCTTAAGGAGTTAGTAATTACACGAACAATATACGGTTGCTGCAAGATCGTGAACACTTGACTTGGTACAAATTCGCTACCGTCATAGAACATCGAGATAAAAATCGCAATGGTCGGATAAACGATAAAGAAGAAAATCAACAAAATAATGCTGATTAACGATGCAATAATAAAGCGGTCGCCTTGCATGACTTTCAGATTTGCCAACGCATTGGTCGCTAAGGCAACCAAGGCAACAATTAAGCACATCACCGAATAGCCTAGGCTAATTTTTCCAATAATTGCCGAGATAAAGATAAAGAGAAAAATTGCAACCACGCCGACCAACTCTAAGATCGAACGAGATCGCGTGTTCTCTTTATTCGGGATTAAATAGATAAGTAATGGAAGAAACCAAGCCCAGCTGAGATTGGTACTCGCCCAACCCATCGCTTGCCAGATTTCATCGGATGTGGATTCAAATAATCCATAATCGAGCGCTTTAGAAGGAAGGATCAAGAATCCCAATAAAGCAAAAAGCACCCAAATAAGTGGGCGCGTGAAAAATGATACAGACATACTACCTCACAAAATTCATTTTTGTTTATAGAACGGTTGTACTATAAAAAGCTCTGTCAAGGTCGTCAAACGATTATGTTGAAAGATGTGATCTAGTTGGCAAAAGCCCTGATAAACAGGGCTTAAGTGATGAAGAAATAGACGGGTTACTCCCACTCAATCGTTGCTGGAGGCTTTCCGCTAACATCATATACTACTCGGGAAATGCCATTCACTTCATTGATAATACGGTTAGAGATTTTACCAAGTAAATCGTATGGTAAATGTGCCCAATGTGCAGTCATAAAGTCGATAGTTTCGACTGCACGCAGGGAAACAACCCAATCATATTTACGTCCATCACCCATTACGCCCACCGATTTGACCGGTAGGAATACGGTAAAGGCTTGGCTGACTTTGTAGTACCAGCCTGAGGCGTGTAGTTCTTCCATAAAGATAGCGTCAGCTCGGCGGACTAAATCACAGTATTCTTTTTTGATTTCGCCTAACACACGCACGCCTAAGCCTGGGCCTGGGAATGGGTGGCGGTTGAGCATTTCTGCTGGTAAGCCTAATGCCAAGCCGATTTTACGCACTTCATCTTTGAACAATTCACGCAATGGCTCAACTAAGCCCAATTTCATATAATCTGGCAAGCCACCTACGTTATGGTGTGATTTGATCACGTGTGCTTTGCCTGTTTTGCTGGCGGCGGATTCGATCACATCTGGGTAAATTGTGCCTTGCGCTAACCATTTCACTGAAGTCAATTTTTTCGACTCATCATCAAACACATCAACGAAGACTTTACCGATGGTTTTGCGTTTCGCTTCAGGTTCATCAATGCCTTTAAGGGCATCTAAGAAGCGATCTTCAGCGTTTACACGGACAATGTTCAAACCGAATTTGTCGCCGAACATTTCCATCACTTGATCGCCTTCGTTTAAGCGTAATAAGCCGTTATCCACGAATACGCAGTGCAAGTTTTTGCCGATCGCACGGTGTAAAAGTAAAGCAGTAACCGATGAGTCCACACCGCCTGATAAGCCTAAGATAACTTCATCATCGCCGACTTGCGCTTTAATACGAGCTACAGCATCTTCAATGATGTTTTCCGCTGTCCATTTGGTTTCGCAGCCACAAATGCCGACCACAAAATTTTTCAGTAGTTCTAAACCACTTTTCGTATGGGTCACTTCTGGGTGGAATTGTACACCATAAAAACGGCGACTTTCGTCCGACATTGCTGCGATCGGGCAAGTTGGGGTTACGCCTGTGATTTGGAAGTTTGACGGCAAACGAGTGACTTTGTCGCCGTGGCTCATCCAAACGTCTAATTTTGGTTGAGAAGCGGTGAGATCATCGTTTAATTTTGCAAATAAGCTGTCAGTTGCTTTTAACTCAACAGAGGCATAGCCAAATTCACGGTGATCCGATGTTTCAGTTAAACCGCCTAACTGCATTGCCATAGTTTGCATACCGTAGCAAATGCCAAGCACTGGCACGCCAGCGTTAAACACATATTCAGGTGCACGTGGACTGTTTTCTTCAGTGGTACTTTCAGGACCGCCTGAAAGAATAATCCCTGTTGGGTTAAATTCACGGATCTGTTCTTCCGTCACGTCCCAAGCCCAAAGTTCGCAGTAAACCCCAATTTCACGCACACGGCGTGCGATCAGTTGGGTATATTGTGAACCAAAGTCAAGGATTAAGATTTTGTGGTTGTGGATGTTTGTCATTTTGTTTCTCTGTTTTAATGAAAATTATAATATTCTTTTCCTAGGGCTTACGCCCTAGGTTAAGCATAATTGAGCTACTCCCGTAGCTCTTTGTCTATTTGTCACTTCCAGCTCCAGCGGAGCTGACTTATGCGTAACCCCGTACGGCTTGCCGTGAGGGGATGCTTAACGCTGATTAAACCACCCAACATAATCAAACTGGTCATAATACTTTTTGCCATTCCAGCCACTGAACTCAAAGAGATCACCAACCTGTTGCTTGTGTTCAAACCCCTGAATATAGAAGGTGGATTTTAACTCAGGATAAGCTTTATGGGTGAAAACAATTTTATGTTTAAAAGGCAACTGGTCAAACTCGACTAAATCTTCGTAACAGCAACCATCTCGGTCAGTCATGATAACAAAAAGGTTATCTAAATTTAGACGAGCGGTGCGTTCTTGCCATTTTTTTACAGCTTCTTGTTCTGAATGATAATGCATAAAATAGAGCGTAATATCATCCAGTAAACCAACAGGATAGTGCCGTTGTATTTCCTTTGGAAAGGTTATCGTCTGATGTCGGTAATGTTCAATACGCTTTAGGTATCGAATAAAATCTTTAGGCGTTAGATAAAGATTAACAAAAGGAGAATTAAATCGTTCGCCTAAATCGTGCAACATAAAAGCACCATTACAGTTACTTGAGATCACTGAAAAATGGTGATTGGTCAATCTCTGCTTATTTTGCTGATTTATTGCTTTTCTAAATAGCTGATTAACTTTTCGTTTAATTATTGAAAACATAAGCGTAAATGACCGCATTAACAAATAGGTTTTGCACCTTGAATATTAAAGTAATTTAAGTTTAGCGGTGCTATGGATTTATCATTAAATTGTTGTTTAGCCTGCAACGTCGTTTTGGTTAATTTAGTAATTTCAAAAATGGAAAATGCTTTTTTATTTTCATCTAGCACGTTAAAACGATTTGGGCTAATCGTTGTTAATACATAGGTTTCTGCACTATTTAATTTGTAGCTTTGATATTGGTTATCACAGGTGTAATCATAAATTTTAACTTCGCCTGTGGGTTCAAATTTAACAACACGATGTATATCATCGACGGGACTCATTGCCCAATAACCTTGATAAATATCACTATTCAAATCGCCTTGCGAAAAAGTACCGCTACTACAAGCGGTTAAAAGTACAGCTGACATCGCTGTAAAAAAGATTTTTTTTAATTTCATTGATTTCTCGTTAAACAAAGAATTCCCCTTATCAGAGATAAGGGGAGTGTCATTTTTAGCTCATGCGATAGTTTGGCGCTTCTTTCGTAATGGTAACATCATGAACATGGCTTTCTTTAATGCCAGCACCACTAATACGTACAAATTGAGCTTTAGTACGGAGTTCATCAATGGTTGCACAGCCCGTTAAGCCCATACAAGAGCGTAAACCGCCCATTTGTTGGTGGATAATTTCTTTGAGTAAGCCTTTGTATGGAATTCGTCCTTCAATACCTTCAGGTACGAGTTTATCTGCGGCGTTATCTGATTGGAAATAGCGATCTGACGATCCTTTTGACATTGCACCTAAAGAACCCATACCACGATAGGATTTAAAGGCTCTGCCTTGATAGAGTTCGATTTCACCTGGGGCTTCTTCTGTACCAGCAAACATTGACCCCACCATTACACAAGATGCACCTGCGGCAATCGCTTTAGCAATATCGCCTGAATAACGGATACCACCGTCTGCAATAACAGGGATACCACGCTCTTTTAATGCGGCTGCTGCGTCCGCAATCGCGGTAATTTGTGGCACACCTACGCCTGTAACAATACGGGTTGTACAAATTGAACCTGGGCCGATACCAATTTTAACCGCACTTGCCCCAGCATCTGCAAGGGCAATAGCACCTTCGGCAGTTGCCACGTTACCCGCAACAATCGGTAAATTAGGGTATTTCGCACGGGTTTCACGCACACGTTGTAACACACCTTCAGAGTGACCATGGGAAGAGTCGATAAGTAACACATCAACACCCGCTTGAACTAAAGCATCAATACGCTCTTCATTACCTGGACCAGCACCTACTGCGGCGCCTACACGCAAACGACCTAATTCATCTTTACAGGCATTTGGTTTTTGTTCCGCTTTTTGATAGTCCTTAACGGTAATCATGCCTTTTAATTTGAAGTTGTCATCTACCATTAACACTTTTTCAACACGGTGATTGTGCATCAAATCTAAAATTTCTTCACGTGTTGCGCCTTCTTTAATGGTGACTAAACGTGATTTTGGGGTCATAACTTCGGATACTGGTTTTGTCATATCACGTACAAAACGGGTATCACGGGCAGTGATAATACCCACTAGATTGCCTTCATTATCGACAACAGGGTAGCCAGCAAAACCATTTTTTTGTACTAATTGAGCAAGTTCACCTAAGTTCATATCAGGTGAAACCGTCACAGGCTCAGAGACAATGCCACTTTCAAATTTTTTCACTTTACGTACACGATCTGCTTGGCGTTCAATAGACATATTTTTATGGATAAAACCGATACCACCTTCTTGTGCAAGGGATATAGCGAGTTTTGTTTCTGTCACTGTATCCATGGCTGCAGATAGCATTGGGATATTTAAGCGAATGTCTTTGGTAAGTTGAGTAGAAAGGTTGGCGGTATTTGGAAGCACCGTAGAGTGCGCTGGGACAAGAAGAACATCATCAAAAGTCAGTGCTTCTTTAATTACTCGTAGCATTGCAATAGTTCCTATATGTTAAAAATAAAAAATTAAGTTGGAAAAATTGCGGGCGGATTATACAGAGATTTAGTGGAGTTGTAAATTTACAAGCGGTTAGATTTGTTAAATTTTTTGCAAAAAAGATGGGCGAGTTGCCCATCTATATTCTTATACAATCTCGTGATACAGATCTTGATACTGCTGTGCCACTTTTGCCCAGCCGAAATCTTGTGCAAGGGCATTTTGGCGTACGCTTGACCATAATTTATTTTTACCCCATAAATTGATCGCACGCAGTACGGCATCGTAGAAATTATCTGCGTCAGGATAACTAAACACAAAACCTGTTGCAGTGCGGTTTTCAATGCTTTCTTTGTGTGCATCATTAACGGTATCGGCTAAGCCACCAGTTCTGCGGACTAATGGTAGTGTGCCATATTTTAAGCCGTAAAGTTGGGTTAAACCGCAAGGTTCAAAGCGACTTGGGACTAAGATAACATCACCACCTGCAATAATTTGGTGTGAAAGTGCTTCATCATAGCCAATTTTTAAGCCGATTTTATGTGGATAACGAGATTGTGCATCACGTAATGCCCATTCTAAGTCAGGCGATCCGCTACCAAGCACCACGAGTTGCACATTGTGTTGCATCATTTGGTCAATGCGAGCAAGTAGGAAATCCGCCCCTTTTTGTTCGGTTAAGCGAGTAACCATTACGAATAAGAGAGCATCTTTATCTTCTGGCAAGCCAAAGTAACGTTGTAGTTCCGATTTGTTTTTACCTTTACCTTGCATATAGTTCGGACGGTAATTTGCCACGATATTTGTGTCGGTTTCAGGGTTCCAAACGGTATCATCTACGCCATTTAAAATACCACGCAATGCCCCTTCTGCAAGGCGTTGTTGTAGTAAGCCGTGCATTCCTGCCCCTGCAATTTGCTCGGTAATTTCACGTGCGTAGGTTGGGCTTACGGTTGTAACACGATCTGCGTAGAATAAACCTGCTTTAAGATAGGAAATTTCGCCGTAAAATTCTAAACCGTGAACATTATAAAATTCCCAAGGCAATGCTAATTCTGCTAAGTGATAGGCTTGGAAACGTCCTGGGTAGGCGATATTGTGAATGGTAAAGACACTTTTAACAGGGCTGTTCCAGCTTTTGAGATAAGCACAAGCTAAACCTGCTTGCCAGTCGTGAGCGTGTAACACGTCGCATCTGCCCCACCAATGATCTAAGCCTGAAGCAAGTTGTGCCCCAAGATAACCTAATAGTGCAAAACGTTTGTAGTTATCGGTGTAATCTTGGTAGTTATCGTCGTAGTAAGGTAAACGGCGATCAAAGAGATGTGGGGCATCAATCACATATACACCTAAGCCATTCAAATAAGCAAAACGAATAGTGACGATACCTGCAAAAGTACCGACGGTCGCAACTTCAACGGTTTCGCCTAATTTGGAAGCCACTTGTGGATAATAAGGAATTAATACTCGAACATCATTTCCAGCCGATTGTTGTGCATAGGGTAGTGCACCCATCACATCAGCAAGTCCGCCTGTTTTGATAAGCGGATACATTTCTGAACAAACATGTAAAATTTTCATTTAATGATTAACCAGTTTTGATATTAAAAATATGTTGTGTTTGAAAATTGCAAAATTTCTTGAATATCTGACCGCTTGTAAGATAGCACAAGCGCATAAGGCTTGTGCTATTCAATATAAGATTAAGCAGCCGCTTTATCTTTTGCCAATTTGTCTAACATTTTTTGGCAAACTAAGACGATACCGCCTTTACTGATACGGAAGTATTTCGCATCTTCTTCTGGGTTTACACCGATTTGTAAGCCATCTGGAATTTCACAATGGCGGTCAATCACTGCACGTTTAATGACGCAGTTTTTACCGATATTCACCTGTGGCAAAATCACCGATTCTTCGATAATACTCTCAGCATCTACATGTACACGGTTAAACAATACTGAATTACTGATTTCCGCATCGGTAATCACGCTACCGCCTGCAATTAAAGAGTTATCTAAGGTTCTTGAACGTGACTTATGATAGAAGAAACGTGCTGGTGCCGTTTGTTGTGGACGACCGTGGATCGGCCAAGATTCATCGTATAAGTCTAATTGTGGATTTTCACTCACAAGATCCATATGAGCAGCCCAATAGCTGTCAATCGTTCCTACATCACGCCAGTAGATTGTTCCAGTGGTGTTACGACCTTCGCAAGAACGTTCAAATGGGTGAGCATAAATTACACCTTGTTCAACAGCTTTTGGAATAATATCTTTACCAAAGTCGTGTGATGTATCTGGGTTGCTGACTTCTTTCTCTAACATTTCATAGAGATAATCTGCATCAAACACATAGATACCCATAGAAGCAAGCGATGATTCAGGTTTGTCTGGCATTGCTGGTGGATCAGATGGTTTTTCCACGAAGGCTTTGACTTTTAATTTTTCATTAACTGCCATTACACCAAACTCAGTTGCTTGCTCACGTGGCACTTCAATACAACCTACGGTACATTTTGCTCCAGAATCAACGTGATCTTCAAGCATACGGTTGTAGTTCATTTTATAGATATGGTCACCCGCAAGAATAATCACATATTTTGGACGATAGTGCGATTTCATCATTTCCATATTTTGATAAACCGCATCGGCTGTACCACGATACCATGTGTTTTCATCGATTTGCTGACGAGCAGGAAGCATATCGATATATTGGTTACGCTCATAAGGTAAGAACGACCAACCACGTTGTAAGTGGCGGAGTAGTGAATGCGCCGCATACTGGGTAATCACCCCAACTTTTAATAAGTTAGAGTTAATACAGTTAGAAAGGGCAAAGTCAATAATACGACGGCTACCGCCAAAATAAACCGCAGGTTTTGCACGTTTATCGGTAAGTTCATAAAGGCGAGAACCACGACCGCCTGCTAATATCAGCACTAAAGTTTGCGCGGTAAGATTACGTCTGTCTGTGGATGCTTCCTGTTTTAGCATATTGTTATCTCCAAATTGGGATGGTAAATATTAATTCCTTTGAAGTACGCATACCTCAATATCATTGAGTGTAACCGCAAGCGTATCTGTCATTAGAGTGGTTTCTTTTTCACCTAAAAGTATTTGCCAATCACCCTTAGGTAATAAAAATTGTTGCATTGCTTGTTTAGCATTCACCAAAATAAGCCATTTATCTTCTAATAATATCTGTAATGCTTTGGTAAAATGGTCATGCCAGTCTTTAAACTGTATCACTTGACCATCTGCTCGTAACCATTGTACATCTTCACCCGTCCACCATTTCGTGTCTTGGGAGAGTAGGGGGATCTGTTTGCGAATCGCAATTAATTTTGCAGTATAATCGATCAATTCCTGATCAGCCGAATCCCAATCTATCCAACTGATCTCATTATCTTGGCAGTAGCTATTATTGTTGCCTTGTTGGCTATGTCCCAGTTCATCACCTGCTAATAACATTGGCGTACCGCCTGAGAGTAAGAGTGTTGTTAATAACGCTTTTTTAGCCTGTTTACGTTGTTTTAGGATAATTGGATTATCTGTTTTGCCTTCTACGCCAAAATTGAAGCTAATATTATGTCCATGCCCATCACGATTTTGTTCGCCATTTGCCCAGTTATGTTTTTCGTTATAACTAACAAGATCTTGTAAGGTAAATCCATCGTGTGCAGTAATAAAATTAATGCTATGAAATGGCTGACGGTTATGCGCAAAAATATCGTCACTCCCTGCAAATCGACGTACGAATCCAGCTAAATTACCATTTTTTTCTAGAAAGAATCGACGCATATCATCACGGAAACGGTCGTTCCATTCTGCAAAGGGTTTTGGAAATGCGCCTAATTGATAGCCACTCCAGCCAATATCCCAAGGTTCCGCAATCAATTTAATATGTGCCAACTTCGAATTACTGTAAACGGCAGTAAAAAATGCTGATTTTTCAGAGAATGTTGGTGCTCTACCTAACACGGCACCTAAGTCAAAACGGAAACCATCAACATTACATTCTTTAACCCAATAACAGAGACAATCAATCACCCAGCGTAATACCGCGACATCGGATGATACATTGAGCGTATTGCCACAACCTGTCCAATTCAAATATTCACTATTATCAGTCAACCAATAGTATGCTTCGTTATCAATACCGCGCTGAGATAGTGTTGGACCATCTTTACCTGCTTCCGCCGTATGATTAAAGACCACATCCATAATCACTTCAATTCCTGCTTTGTGAAGTGTTTTAACCAACTGCTTAAACTCTGTTAGCGGATCAGCCTTGTCATAAGCTAATTTAGGATCAACGGCAAAATGTCCTAAAACGTTGTAGCCCCAATAATTTGTTAACCCCATTTTTTGTAAATGTGGCTCATCAACATGATAAGTAATAGGCAACAGTTCTATCGCAGTAATTCCTAATCGTTTCAAGTGAGAAATAGAAGCTTCATGTGCCAAACCAGCAAAAGTGCCTCTAAGTTCTTCGGGTATTTCTTTATTTAATTTACTAAAGCCTTTTACATGAGTTTCATAAACTACAGTTTCAGCCCAAGGGGTAAATGGTTTGTAATCACCTTCCCAATCAAATGTGTGTCGTTCTACCACAACAGATTTTGGCGCAAGGTGTGCATTATCTCTAGAATCATTCCATTGGAACCATCTTACAGCTTCATCACTAGATAAATCTGGGTGACCGATGATAGCGTTAGCATAAGGATCAACTAATAATTTATTAGGGTTAAATAAATCACCTTTTTCCTCATTTACAACTCCCGTTACACGGTAACCATATTGTGTCCCTACAGGTAATCCAACAACAAATAAATGCCAAATTTCATCGGTTTTGATCATCGGTAAACGAATTTCTTTACCTTCGCAAAAAATGGATAATTCCACACCGCTTGCACGGCGAGAAAAGAGGGCAAAATTTACGCCTTTTTCTCCATTTATTTCAGTTAATCGGCTTCCTAATGGAAATGGTCTACCTGCAAGATACTTCATATACAGCCTTAGTACTTATTATTTCTTTTTCAATTTTGTCACTTTTGCTTTAACAGTTTTACTTTCCGTCTTCGCTTTAACCGCTTTTGGCTCTGTCTCTTTCAACTCTTCCGTCTTTTTTGCAAATTTTTTTGCTTTTCTTACCGCTTGTGGTTTTGCTTCTTTAACGATAAAAATCGTCGCAAGCGGTGGGATAGTCAGCGAAATAGAGTATGGTTTACCGTGCGACTCAATCTCTTCACATTGAATAGTACCGAAATTCCCTAAGTTACTACCCATATAGTAAGCGGAGTCTGAGTTGAGAATTTCTTTATATTCTGCATCTTCATGAACGCCAAAACGGTAATTATCACGCGGGATCGGGGTAAAGTTGCTGACCACAATAATGCTTGAGCCATCTTTTGCTTTACGTTCAAAGGCAAACACAGATTGCTCTGCATCATCAACCACCAACCACTCAAAGCCAGCAGGATCGTAATCCAACTGATAGAGTGCCGGATATTGACGGTAAATGCGGTTCAAATCACGCACCCAGTTCAACATACCTTTATGCCAACCGCCGTGTTCATCGTTAAGCAAGAACCAATCCAAGCTCTCTTGATAATTCCACTCACGTCCTTGCGCAAATTCATTACCCATAAAGAGCAGTTTTTTACCCGGATAACCCCACATATAACCGTAATATGCTCTTAGGTTTGCAAACTGTTGCCAGCAATCCCCAGGCATTTTACCGAGTAACGAACATTTACCGTGAACGACTTCATCGTGGGAAAGCGGTAACATAAATTTTTCGCTATATTGATAAATCATACCGAAGGTCATCAAATCGTGATGATATTTACGATAAATCGGATCGGTCTTCATATAGCGTAAGGTATCGTTCATCCACCCCATATTCCATTTATAATCAAAGCCTAAGCCGTGATTTTCCGTTGGGTGAGTAATGCCTGCAAAAGAGGTGGACTCTTCAGCGATAGTCACACCACCTTTGCCTTCTTTCGCTAACATATCATTCGTTGAACGTAAGAAATCTAACGCTTCCAAATTCTCACGACCGCCATAGCGATTTGGGATCCACTCGCCATCTTTGCGAGAGTAATCACGATAAATCATTGACGCAACCGCATCGACACGCAACGCATCAATACCGAAACGCTCAATCCAATAAAGTGCATTACCCGTCAAATAGTTACGCACTTCGTGGCGACCATAGTTAAAAATTAAAGTATTCCAATCTTGGTGATAGCCTTCTTTTGGATCGGAATGTTCATACAGATGAGTACCATCAAAATACGCCAGACTATGTTCATCGGTTGGGAAATGCCCTACTACCCAGTCTAAAATCACATTAATCCCTGCTTCGTGAGCCTTGCTGATTAAAGTGCGTAAACCTTCAGGTGAACCAAAACGGCTGGTTGGGGCATAAATTCCTGTTGGTTGATAACCCCAAGAGCCATCAAACGGGAACTCTGTAACTGGCAATAACTCAATATGGGTAAAGCCCATCTCTTTCACATAAGGAATTAATTCATTCGCAATCTCTTCATAATTTAGCCAATAATTATTTTCTAAATTACGTCGCCAAGAGCCTAAGTGCACTTCATAGACAGAAATCGGCTGATCAGGATCGTTTGCACGACGACGTTTCTCGTCACTCTCAACAATCGCAGGTAAACCGGAAGCAACAGAAGCCGTGTCAGGACGGAATTGTGCAGAGAACGCATAAGGGTCTGATTTCAAACGGATTTGCCCATTTTTATCTAAAATTTCAAATTTATAGAGCGTTCCTTTTGGTAAGTTTGGTACAAAAATATCCCAAATACCGCTGGTTTGATGAAAACGCATTGAATGGCGACGACCGTCCCAATAGTTAAAATCCCCCACCACAGAGACACGGCGAGCATTCGGTGCCCAAAGGCTAAAGTGAATACCGCCAACTTCATTTTGGGTAACAAGATGAGCACCTAATTTTTCATAAGGACGAACGTGAGTTCCTTCGGAAAGTAACCAATTATCTAAATCGGAAAAATGGGACTGGAAACGGTAAGGATCTTCAATATCAATTTCAGTGTGGGCGTAACGCACTAACAAGCGGTAGGAAAGGTCAGTTTTTTCACCAACCAAATTCGCAGCAAAGAAGCCACGATCGTCAATTTGTTCCATCTGCACAATCGGCTCACTGTTATCATTAATAACCGTCACCTGTTCTGCTTCAGGTAGATAAGCCCGAATAATCACGCCATCATCAACTTGATGAATCCCTAAATAAGCAAAAGGATCTTGACAACAGCCATTGACAAGCTGTTCTATAAAGGTATTTTCTTGCTTAAACGAAGTAATATTGGCTGCAAGGTCTTTCATTTGCTCTCCTTGGCTAAACGCTTATGCATATAATAATTGCACTGAACTCTACCAAAAATAGATTTACAAAACAACTGATAATTTTGATGTAAATCATAAATATTATAAGTAGAATTTTTGTATTTATAAATCAAAGAGTTATTTTTAAATAAATAAAGTGATTAATTTTTATTAAAATAAATAAATGATCATCTCTATTTTTATAGAGAATTAATGTAAATAATTGTAATCTTTGTATTTTGGAGGTAATAGCTACTTTGGCTTTAAAAATTAATAGTTTATAGAAAGAGTCGGGACTCTTTCTATAAACTCTAGCTTAGATCTTTTGAAGAATGTCTTTTAAAATTTTCACCCCTTCATCAATCTGTTCATGACTAATGATAAGCGGGGGTAATAAACGGAGTTTATGTTTTGCGGTGAGCGTCAATAAACCTTTTTGGATACCTTGATTGACTACGTCAGTTGCCTTTATACCTTCTTCAAACTCAATACCGAGCATTAATCCTAATCCGCTGACGCTTTTTACTTTAGGTAGATTCAGTAGCGCAGCGCGGAGTTTATCGCCTTTGACTTTAACATCCGCTAAAAATGTTGGGGTAAGTTGATCGAGTACCGCATTTGCAGCTGCACAACAAACGGGATTTCCGCCATAGGTTGAACCATGATCGCTTTTACCAAAGGTGTTTTGGCATTTTTCGCCAAATAGGATAGCACCAATCGGTAAACCACCCCCTAAGCCTTTGGCTAATGTCACCAGATCAGGTTGTAGGTTAAAATGTTGATAAGCAAGGAATTTTCCTGTTCTTCCAATCCCTGTTTGTACTTCATCAATCATCAATAAAATATCTTGTGATGCACAGAGTTGTTGTAATGTGGCAAGGTACTCTTCTTCTAAGGTAAAAATACCACCTTCACCTTGTACAATCTCAATCATCACACCACAAACATCCCCTTGCGCTAAGCGGGTTTTAAGGGCTGAAATATCATTGGCAGGAAGATGTTCAAAGCCTTCAGTAAACGGAAAGAAAAACTGATGAAAGGTATCTTGTCCTGTGGCTGAAAGGGTAGAAATCGTTCTGCCATGAAATGAATTTTGTAAGCTAATAATGGTATAACGTCCTTTGCCGTACTTATCAAAGCTATACTTACGTGCAGCTTTAATTGCCCCTTCATTTGCTTCAGCGCCACTATTACAGAAAAATGCGCGTTTTAGTCCCGAACAAGCGGTCAGTTTTTCCGATAATTTTGCAGCAGGTTCAGTATAGAAAAGGTTGGAAACGTGTTGTAGTTTACTGGCTTGATTAACGACGGCGGACACCCAGCTTTCTTCCGCCCAGCCGAGACTATTTGTTCCGATGCCACTGGTAAAATCAAGGTATTGCTTTCCTTCAAAATCCCATACAAGACAGCCTTTTCCATGGGAAAGGGCGAGATCAAAACGCCCATAAGTTTGAGCGATATGTTGATGATCTAAAGTTTTAATTTGTTGGCTATTCATGCTTAATCCTTTTTATAAAAAAGTGTGCCATTACCTTGGGTAGTGAAGGTGTCGATCAGTAATGCATGGGGAACTCTACCATCAATAATCGCAGCCGATTTTACCCCTTCACGAATACAGTCAATGCAACATGCGATCTTAGGGATCATACCGTCGGTGATAATCCCTTGATTGATAAGGCTATCTACTTCAGATATTTCAATTTGGGGAATTAATGTGGTGTCATCAAAGCGATCTTTGAGTACGCCCACAATATCGGTCATATTGATTAATTTTTCTGCACCGAGTGCAATCGCAATTTTACTTGCCGCAGTATCTGCATTGATATTGTAAGCAGCGCCTTGTTCATCAACGCCTACTGTCGAGATAACAGGGATAAATCCAGACTGTAACGCAAAATCAAGTAGTGTCGTATTGACTGCTTTTACTTCCCCAACGTAACCTAATTCTTCATTGATTGGCTCACAGAGTAGCATTTGTCCATCGATCCCACATAAGCCGATGCCTTTGCCTTTTAATAGAGCAACTAGGCTTTTATTGACCTTCCCAGCGAGCATTTGTAGCACAATATCCATGCTTTCTTTATCTGTGACTCGTAACCCATTGATAAATTTGCTTTCTTTACCAATCAGTTTTAGCCCTTGAGAAATTTCAGGTCCACCACCATGCACTAACACAACCTTAATACCCATTTGATTTAAGAGTAATAAATCTTGCATAACAGCCAGTTTAAGTTCTTCATTAATCATTGCATTGCCACCGTATTTGACCACAATGATTTTATCTTGATATTTTTTGATATAAGGATAGGCACTTGCCATGATGTCGGCGAGTAAATTCACCTGTGATTGTTGCATATTGTTATTCCTTTATATTTTGAATTTTTTTAAATTGTTAAGCCTGCGGTTTCATCACGTCCAAGCATCATGTTCATACATTGCACGGCTGCCCCTGATGAGCCTTTTCCTAAGTTATCAAACAGCGCCATGAGCACTAATTGGTTTGCATTGGCATAGACAAAAATCTCAAGATTATCTTTACCTGACAGTTGATTTGCAGCCATCATTGGTGTTGGCATGGTATTAAGATGATGTACGCTCACCAGTTTTTTGCCTTGATAATAATCACTTAATAATGAGGCAATTTTTTCTCCCGATGTATATCCTGCATTTAACGCGGATAAAGGCAATGGGACAGTTACTAGCATACCACTATAATAATCAGCAACCACAGGGGTAAAAATTGGCGCAGTTGAACTGCTCGTCATAGCCATCATTTCAGGGAGATGCTTATGGTTAAGGTTTAAGCCATACATTCTTGGGGCATCAAATTCAACGGATCTTGTATCATCTTGATATTCTGCAATCATTGATTTTCCACCGCCAGAATAGCCCGTTAAAGAGTGGCAAATTAATGGATAGTCCGCAGATAATGCACCTTTCTCAATTAACGGTCTCACAAGGGCAATAAAGCCTGTTGCATGACAACCTGGCACAGCGACGCGATTGGATTGAGCAATTTTTTCAGCTTGATGAGAGAGTTCGGCAAAGCCATAGACCCAATCAGATTGAGTACGATGTGCTGTTGATGTATCACAAATTTTGCTTTCTTTAGGTGCAAGTGCCACAATTTCTTTGGCTGCATCATCTGGCAAACAGAGTAAGGTGAGATCAGCTTGAGCTATCATGGCTAAACGTGCAGAAAGATCTTTTCGCTGATGTTCAGGTAACGCCAAGAGTTCAATATCGGATTGCGTTGATAAACGTTCATGAATGCGTAGCCCCGTTGTACCTACTGCACCATCAACAAAAATTTTATGTTTAGCCATACTATCTCCTAAAATCAATTTTTGTCAGTCTATGCATAAACTTGGCGAAATGCAAGTTTATTTTAAAATAATTATGCATAAATAATGAATTTATATTCATTATTGTGTTTAATAAAAAAGGTTTTCGGCAAAAACAAGAGAAATAGATTGTAATTTTGCCTTGAGCCGTTAAACTAATTTCCACATAAATGTTTGCTGATGTTTTGTGCCTAGCACGCAAAATGCGTACTAGGTTACGCATAGTTGAGTGGCTTTGCCACTCTAATTCTCAGTCCCAAAGGGGCTGAATTATGCGTAACCCAGTACGGCTCTGCCGTGCTGGGATATTAAATAAATAATCTGGTGATTTTATCCCCCTAAACATCAACAAACCTTATTCTAATTCATTACAAGCGGTTAGATTCCGCCAATTTTTTACCCTTTTCGGAACACAACATGGAAAAACTCACATTACAACCGATCGCCCATGTAGAAGGCGAAATCAATCTTCCTGGCTCAAAAAGCTTATCCAACCGTGCTTTATTATTAGCAGCACTTGCCAAAGGTACAACACAGGTCACCAATTTGTTAGACAGTGACGATATTCGCCATATGTTAAATGCGTTAAAAGCGTTAGGTGTGAATTATCAACTTTCAGACGATAAAACCATTTGTACCGTAGAAGGGGTAGGCGGTGCATTTCATTGGCAGAATGGGTTGTCACTCTTTTTAGGCAACGCAGGCACGGCAATGCGTCCGCTGACTGCGGCACTTTGTTTGAAAGGCACAGAAGAAGCGGAAGTGATTTTAACCGGTGAACCCCGCATGAAAGAGCGTCCAATCAAACACCTTGTGGATGCATTGCGTCAAGCGGGTGCTTCCGTTCAATATCTTGAAAATGAAGGTTATCCACCAATTGCGATTCGTAATACAGGGATTCAAGGCGGTAAAATTCAAATTGACGGCTCTATTTCTTCACAGTTTTTAACCGCATTATTAATGACAGCACCACTTGCTTCGGGCGATATGGAGATTGAAATTATCGGTGATTTAGTCTCTAAACCTTATATTGATATTACCCTTGCGATGATGAAGGATTTTGGTGTAACCGTATCTCACAATAATTACCAAACTTTCTTTGTTAAAGGCAATCAGCAATATCTTTCACCACAAAAATATTTAGTGGAAGGTGACGCATCTTCCGCGTCCTATTTCCTTGCAGCAGGTGCGATTAAAGGAAAAGTGAGAGTGACGGGAATTGGTAAAAACTCCATTCAAGGTGACCGCTTGTTTGCCGATGTGCTGGAAAAAATGGGGGCAAAAATCACTTGGGGTGACGATTTTATTCAAGCAGAGCAGGGCGAACTTAAAGGGATTGATATGGATATGAATCATATTCCAGACGCAGCCATGACCATCGCGGCAACTGCATTGTTTTCTGAAGGTGAAACAGTAATTCGCAATATTTATAACTGGCGAGTGAAAGAAACTGACCGCTTAACGGCAATGGCAACAGAATTACGCAAAGTCGGTGCTGAAGTGGAAGAAGGGGAAGATTTTATCCGAATCCAACCGCTTGCATTAGATAAATTCCAGCACGCTGAAATTGAAACTTACAACGATCACCGTATGGCGATGTGCTTTTCGTTAGTGGCATTATCAAATACCCCAGTGACGATTTTAGATCCAAAATGTACGGCAAAAACCTTCCCAACTTACTTTGATGAGTTTGGAAAAATTTGTCAGTAATTCTTTAAGAAAAATGCGGTTTTATTCAAAGTAAAATCGCATTTTTTATTCAATCAGATTTTCTTATTTTTTCGATCTCTGTCGAAAAATTCGATTTTGCCTCTTTCATTGTAAAAAAATTCCCTTATCGTACCGCTTGATCTGATTCGTAGTGGAGAATATATGTGGAACTTATTCAAATTTCCAACCAAAAAAGAAACGATTGATTCATGGGCTAAAATGTTAGAAGATTTTACCAAAGTTTCTATATTAGCCATTCCTGTCATTTTCTTTGGCAAAGAGAGTATTCAATTTAAAGGTATTTCAATAGCTGTATTGCTATTTATTGCCTACTATGCTCTAATTTCAGCCAAAGCTTTACGAGAAAATGTTACTCGTTTAACAATTAAAGAGGAGGATGTTTAATGCCAGTAGAACTACTGATATTCTTATTTTTTGTAGGTTTATTGTTAATGTATGCCTCTTATAAGATTCAAACTTACGATCCTAATAAGCATAAACCTAAATAAAATAATAGACGGGATTTGCCCGTCTTTATTCTTGGGGCTGTCCTAGATAACGACTAAAAGCTCTATTTTAGGTTAAAATAACCAAATGAGAAAAAGTCGTCTAAGTCAGCATAAACAAAATAAACTCATTGAGCTGTTTGTGGCAGGTGTCACTGCTCGAACAGCGGCTGAGTTGGTAAATGTAAATAAAACGACAGCAGCCTATTACTTCTATCGTCTGCGATTGCTTATCTATCAAAACAGCCCACATATGGAGATGTTTGAAGGTGAAATTGAAGCCGATGAAAGCTATTTTGGCGGCACTCGCAAAGGTAAACGAGGTCGTGGAGCTGTGGGTAAAACCGCTGTATTCGGGCTTTTAAAGCGTGATGGTAAGGTGTATACCGTCGTTGTACCGAATACTCAATCTGCGACACTTTTACCGATTATTCGAGAAAAGGTGAAGCCTGACAGCATTGTTTACACCGATTTTTATCGAAGCTATGATGTTCTTGATGTGAGTGAGTTTAATCATTTTCGTATCAATCACAGTACTCATTTCGCAGAAAAACAAAATCATATAAACGGAATTGAGAATTTTTGGAACCAAGCTAAACGTCATTTACGCAAGTTTAACGGTATTCCCAAAGCACATTTTGAGTTGTATTTGAAGGAATGCGAATGGCGTTTTAATCACAGTAACTTAAAATCTCAAATTTCCATTCTAAAACAATTAGTTAAGGGCAGTCTAAGTTAGTTATCTAGGACAGCCCCTTATTCTTTTTTCTTATAAACAAACCTTTTCTTTAATCCCCCCACTTTCGCTATAATAGCCCAAATTATTTAGATCAAAGAGAGTTCAAATGGCAACAATCGCACAAAATCCGCTCGTTTTAGTGGACGGTTCGTCCTATTTATATCGTGCATTCCACGCATTTCCCCCTTTAACTAACAAACAAGGTGAGCCAACGGGGGCGATGTATGGCGTGCTGAATATGTTAAAAAGCCTGATTGCACAGGTTGAGCCAAGCCATATTGCCGTCGTGTTTGATGCGAAAGGGAAAACTTTCCGTGATGAGCTGTTTGAACAGTATAAGTCCCACCGTCCGCCGATGCCCGATGAGCTTCGTTCGCAGATCCAACCTTTGCACGCAATGATTAAGGCATTGGGTATTCCGCTGTTGTCGATTGAAGGGGTGGAAGCTGATGATGTGATTGGCACGCTTGCGGTGCAGGCTTCACAAGCAGGTAAGCACGTTTTAATCAGTACGGGCGATAAAGATATGGCTCAACTGGTGAACGATCATATTATGTTGATTAACACGATGAACAATACCTTGTTAGATCGTGAAGGCGTGATTGAAAAATATGGTATTCCGCCTGAGTTGATCATCGACTATTTAGCCTTATTGGGCGACTCGTCCGATAATATTCCTGGGGTAAAAGGTGTGGGTGAGAAAACGGCGATTGCGTTGTTGCAAGGCATTGGCTCAATGCAAGCGATTTATGCAAATTTAGACAAAGTTGCAGAGTTATCATTTCGTGGGGCAAAAACCTTTGCACCAAAACTGGAAGCAGAAAAAGAAACGGCCGGTCTCTCTTATCTATTAGCGACAATCAAAACCGATGTTGCCCTTGATGTCACCTACGATCAGCTTCTTACTCAACCCCAACAGCGAGATCAACTGGTGGAACTGTTTGGTCGCTATGAATTTAAACGCTGGCTGAACGAAGTGATGAATGACGCAAATCCAGTGACACAAACATCAGCAGAGAAAATCCCGAACAATTATCAAGCCACACAAGCGGTCAGTGCTGAACAAAAATCTGCACCTTTTGCAAAAATTTCGATAGATCGTACCGCTTACGATTGCGTGAACAGCCCTGAGCTGTTTACCAAATGGCTAGCAAAATTGCAAATGGCAGAGCTTGTGGCAGTGGATACCGAAACAGATAATTTAGATGCAATGCAAGCGAATTTAGTCGGGATTTCGTTTGGCTTAGAAAATGGCGAAGCGTGCTACATTCCGCTGGCACACAAAGGCAAAATTGCACAGCCGACCCAAGTGGATCTGTTTGGTGAAAGTAAAACGGAGCTCGATGAAATCGAAGCGTTACTGCCTAACCAGTTGAACAAAGCAGACTGTTTGGCACAGCTAAAACCGATTTTAGAGAACCTAAATATCCGCAAAATTGGGCAGAATATCAAATACGATTTAACGATTTTTGCCCGCAATGGCATTGAGCTACAAGGGGTTGCTTTTGATACGATGTTGCAATCTTACACCCTAGACAGCACCGGTCGTCACAATATGGACGATTTGGCAGAGCGTTATTTGGGACATCAAACTATTCCTTTTGAAGAGTTGGCAGGCAAGGGCAAAAATCAGCTTACCTTCGATCAAATTGAACTGGATAAAGCGACAGAATATGCCGGGGAAGATGCCGAAATTACAATGAAATTGCACCAGCTCTTATGGTCTGAACTGCAAAAAACGCCTGAATTGGTGAAACTGTTTGAACAGATAGAAATGCCGTTGGTGAGCGTGCTTTCCCGTGTAGAACGAAACGGCGTATTAATCGATCCTGCCAAACTGTTGGCACATTCGGTAGAGATCGAACAACGTTTAAAAGAGCTTGAAACCCTTGTACATCAAGAAGCTGGTGAAGTGTTTAACCTTGCGTCTACCAAACAACTGCAAGAGATTTTATTTAACAAACTCGGCTTACCGATTTTGAAGAAAACCCCGAAAGGTGCGCCATCAACGAACGAAGAAGTGTTGGAAGAACTGGCTCAAATGGGACACCAAGTGCCGGTGCTGTTGATGGAACATCGTGGCTTGAGCAAGCTGAAATCGACCTACACCGATAAACTACCGCAGATGATTAACGCACAAACAGGGCGAGTGCATACTTCATATCATCAAGCGGTGACGGCAACAGGGCGACTTTCATCAAGCGAACCGAATTTACAAAATATTCCGATCCGCAACGAGCAGGGCAGACGTATCCGTCAAGCCTTTATCGCCCGTGATGGCTATGTGATTTTGGCGGCGGACTACTCGCAAATTGAGTTACGCATAATGGCCCATCTTGCTAATGATGCGAATATGATCAAAGCCTTTGCCGAAGGTAAAGACATTCACCGTTCTACGGCGGCGGAAATTTTTGGCGTGCCGTTGGAAGCGGTGACCAGTGAACAACGCCGTAGTGCCAAGGCGATTAACTTCGGTTTGATTTATGGAATGTCTGAATTTGGTTTGGCAAATCAACTTGGCATTTCTCGTACCGATGCAAAAAAATATATGGAACTTTACTTCCAGCGTTATCCAGCGGTGCAACAGTTTATGTTAGACATTCGTGAAAAAGCCGCTGAAAAAGGCTATGTTGAAACCCTATTTGGTCGTCGTTTATATTTGCCTGAAATTAACTCAAGCAACCAAATGCGACGCAAAGCGGCAGAACGTGTTGCCATCAACGCCCCAATGCAAGGCACGGCGGCAGACATTATCAAAGTGGCAATGATCGGGATCGATCAAGCGGTGCGAAACTGCGAAGATATTGCAATGATTATGCAAGTACACGATGAATTAGTCTTTGAAGTCAAAGCCGACAGAGTAGAGCATTACACCCAACTGATTAAAGCCGAAATGGAAAAAGCGATTGAGCTTAAAGTGCCGTTAATTGCGGAAGTCGGAGTTGGAAGCAATTGGGATGAGGCGCATTGATAATAAAGGGGACAAAAGTCCCCTTAGATTTTTATAGACTATTTTTCTCACCACGAGAAAGGCTAATCACGCCTGAACGTACAATTTCAACAATCGTTGTTTCTGTTTTCACCGCATCAATAAAGGCATTAAGTTTGTCACTCGTTCCTGATAGCTGAATGGTATATTGTTTTGGCGTAATATCGACAATTTGACCACGGAAAATATCTGCCATACGTTTCAGTTCATCTCTGACCGAGCCAACTGCACGGACTTTGAGTAATAACACTTCACGCTCAATATGTTCACAATGGCTTAAATTAATCACCTTGAAAATATCAATCAGTTTGTGCAGTTGTTTTTCGATCTGCTCCAATACTTGCTCATCGCCTTGAGCTACAATCGTCATACGAGATAGACTTGGATCATCAGTCGGGGCTACGGTCAAGCTTTCAATGTTAAAACCACGTTGAGAGAATAACCCAACCACACGGGATAATGCCCCTGATTCATTTTCTAATAAGACGGATAATGTTCTACGCATCTGTTCTCTCCGTTTTGCTTAACATCATATCTTTCATTGATTCACCACGAATTTGCATCGGGTAAACGTGTTCGGTTTCATCTACTCGGACATCTACAAAAACAAGTTTATCTTTGATAGCAAATGCCTGAGCTAATTTTTCTTCCAATTCATCAGGGGTATTAATTTGAATTCCCACATGACCATAAGCTTCTGCAAGTTTAATAAAGTCAGGTAATGAATCCATATAAGAATGAGAATGGCGACCCGCATAAATAATGTCTTGCCACTGTTTTACCATGCCTAAGAAACGGTTATTTAAGCTGACAATCACGATTGGCGTATCATATTGTTTTGCCGTTGAAAGCTCTTGAATATTCATTTGAATACTGCCGTCACCTGTTACGCAAACGACCGTTGCTTCAGGATGAGCAAATTTCACGCCCATTGCCGCAGGTAAGCCAAAGCCCATTGTGCCTAAGCCACCTGAATTGATCCAACGGCGTGGTTTATCAAACGGGTAGTGTAGTGCGGCAAACATTTGATGTTGACCTACATCAGAAGCGACATAAGCATCGCCTTTTGTTAGTTTATAAATTGTTTGAATCACCTGTTGTGGTTTAATCACTTCACCTTGTTCAAAACGAAGACATTGGCGAGCTCGCCATTGGTTAATTTGCTCCCACCAAGCGGTTAGATCTGCCTGACTTTTTGCAAGATTTTCTTCACCTAACAATGCTAAAAATTCTTCTAATACAAATTTTGCATCGCCCACAATCGGAATGTAAGCGGGTACAGTTTTAGAGATAGAAGCAGGATCGATGTCCACATGAATCACTTTGGCATTTGGGCAATACTTCGCAAGATTATTGGTGGTACGATCATCAAAACGTACCCCGATACCCAAAATTAAATCACTTTCGTGCATTGCATTGTTGGCTTCATAAGTGCCGTGCATACCGAGCATACCAAGGAATTGTTTATCGGTACTTGGATATGCGCCTAATCCCATTAATGAGCTTGTGACAGGCAAATTCAATTTTTGCGCAAACTCAATAAGTTCTTGATTTGACTCTGAAATAACTGCACCACCGCCAACATATAACACAGGTTTCTTCGCAACTAAAATGGCTTTTAATGCTTTTTTAATTTGTCCTTTGTGTCCTTGAACGGTTGGGTTATAAGAGCGTAATGACACTTCTTTTGGATAGTGATAGCTAAATTTATTAGCTGGGTTCACCATATCTTTTGGTACATCGATAACCACTGGGCCAGGGCGACCTGTTGATGCAATATAGAATGCCTTTTTCACAATCTCTGGAATTTCTTCAGGATTCGTAACAAGGAAACTGTGTTTAACCACAGGGCGAGAGATACCAACCATATCACACTCTTGGAAAGCATCGCTTCCAATAAGGCTTGAAGGGACTTGACCTGAAAAAACAACAAGGGGAATAGAATCAGAATAAGCGGTTGCGATGCCTGTAATCGCATTGGTTGCCCCTGGGCCTGATGTCACAAGCACACAGCCAACTTTACCTGTTGAACGTGCATAACCATCCGCCATGTGTACAGCCGCTTGTTCATGGCGAACAAGGACGTGTTTGATGCCACCTAAGGTGTGAATTGCATCATAAATATCGAGAACTGAGCCACCTGGGTAACCGAATACGTATTCTACGCCTTCGTCACGCAAGGATTGCACAATCATTTCAGCTCCTGAAAGTTTTTTCATTGAATCCTCCAACTAAATACAAAATAGGGTTTGTTGCTACAAACAAGATGTTGCAGATTTTGCAAGAAATCTTACCGCTTGTCTAGTGATGATTTTGGCTTTATTTTTATTACTTTTAGATAAATAATCTGTTTTTATAAAAAAATTAGGTTTTTATAAAGTTTATATTGTTGTTTTTCATAAAAGCAAAAGTTTATACCAAATTTTATAAATCAATAGAAATATAATAAATTTTCATAAAGTGTGATGAGGATCACATTTTGTCATAAGTGTTATTTTTCGTATGAATTAAAAAATTTAGAACTATGTCACAAAATATTCATCTCTATTTGAGGTAAAATAGCCATAATTATTTCATTCAAAAAGAAGGACTTAGCTATGGATGACAAATCTAAATTACGCCAAGCAGCGCTTGATTTCCACGAATTTCCAATCCCAGGCAAAATTGAAGTTACCCCAACCAAATCTCTTGCTACTCAACGTGACCTTGCTCTTGCTTATTCCCCAGGCGTTGCCGAGCCTTGTTTAGAAATCGAAAAAGATCCATCGGCAGCCTATCGCTATACCTCAAAAGGAAACTTGGTTGCAGTCATTTCAAACGGTACAGCGGTACTTGGTTTAGGGAATATCGGTGCCTTAGCGGGTAAACCGGTGATGGAAGGGAAGGGCGTGCTCTTTAAAAAGTTTGCAGGGATTGATGTATTTGATATTGAAATCAATGAAAAAGATCCTGAAAAACTGGTCGAAATCATCGCATCCCTTGAGCCAACCTTTGGCGGTATCAATCTCGAAGATATCAAAGCCCCAGAGTGTTTCTACATTGAACAAAAACTGCGTGAACGCATGAATATCCCAGTCTTCCATGATGACCAACATGGTACAGCGATTATCAGTGCCGCAGCAGTAATTAATGCGTTACGTATTGTGGACAAAAAAATTGAAGAGGTGCGTTTAGTGGCATCCGGTGCAGGTGCTGCATCTATTGCATGCTTAAACTTACTTGTTTCTTTAGGTATGAAGCGTGAAAACATCGTTGTGTGTGACTCAAAAGGGGTGATTTACAAAGATCGTGACGATCGTATGGATGAAACGAAAAAACTCTATGCGATTGAAGATAACGGTTGGAGAACCTTAGCAGATGCGATGCCAAATTCTGATATTTTCCTTGGTTGCTCAGCTGCAGGGGCATTAACGCAAGATATGGTTCGCACCATGGCAGTACATCCAATTATTTTAGCATTGGCAAACCCAAATCCTGAAATTACTCCACCAGAAGCCAAAGCAGCTCGTCCAGATGCAATAGTGTGTACAGGACGCTCAGACTATCCAAACCAAGTGAATAACGTACTTTGTTTCCCATTCATTTTCCGTGGTGCTTTAGATGTAGGTGCAACAACGATCAATGAAGAGATGAAACGTGCGGCGGTTTATGCGATTGCAGATTTAGCCCTTGCAGAACAAAATGAAGTGGTTACATCAGCTTATGGCGGTGAAGGTACAACCTTTGGAGCAGATTATATTATTCCTCGTCCATTTGACCCTCGTTTAATCGTCCGTATTGCCCCTGCTGTGGCAAAAGCTGCAATGGATTCAGGTGTAGCAACACGTCCAATTACTGACTGGGATGCGTATCACGAAAAACTCACTCAATTTGTGTATAAAACCAATCTCTTTATGAAACCAATTTTCAGCCAAGCGAAAGCTGAAATTAAACGCATTGTATTGGCTGAAGGTGAAGAAGATAAAGTGTTACATGCAACACAAGAAGTCGTTTCAATGGGATTAGCCTATCCAATTCTAATTGGCCGTCCAGATGTAATTAATGCCAAAATCAAAAAATTGGGCTTACACATTGTGGCTGGGCAAGATTTTGACATTGTGGATAATGAGCATAATGAATACCATGAAGCGCTTTGGAAACGTTACTACAGCCTTATGAAACGTCGTGGTATTACCGAAGCCATTGCAAAACGTGTGACCACATCAAATACCACGGTAATTGCATCATTATTAGTTGAAATGGGCTACGCTGATGGCTTAGTCTGTGGATTATTCGGCACTTACAGTCGTCATTTAGAAGCGATTAAAGATATTATCGGTGTTAAAGAGAGTGTCAAAGTCCCTGCAGCATTAAACAGTTTAGTGTTACCAACAGGGAACGTCTTTATTACCGATACTTATGTTAATGCAGATCCAACGGCAGAAGAGCTTGCAGAAATTACCTTAATGGCTTCTCGTGAGATTAGACGCTTTGGTATTGAACCTGCGGTTGCCTTGCTTTCTCACTCTAATTACGGCTCATCAAACCAATTAGGTGCGCCAAAAATGCGTAAAGTGTTAGAGTTAGTTCAAGCAAGAGATCCTGATTTAATGATTGACGGTGAAATGCACGGAGATTTAGCCTTATCTGAAAAACTCCGTCATGATTATATGCCAGACAGCCCATTAAAAGGTTCTGCAAATTTACTTGTTATGCCAAATATGGAAGCAGCCCGTATTAGCTATAACTTATTACGTGCAACGACCACGGCAATTACGGTCGGCCCGATTTTATTAGGGATGAATAAGTCTGCACATATTCTTAACCCAGTCTCTTCAGTTCGTCGTATTATTAACATGGTGGCATTTGCTGCGGTTAAGGCGCAAACTAAGTAATTTATCTTATTGAAAGATAGAAAACGTTAAAATCCCTATTGAAATTTTACGCAATAGGGATTTTTCTATTATGTTAAAAGTTAGTATGTGAGATATTATTGTGACAATGATTTAGTCATCAAGGATTGCTTTATTAGACAACTATATGGGTGCATAATGATAAGTGTTGTAATCTAACTTTAGGTAAGCATGCTCAAGAGCGTAAATTACAAGGTAGAAACGTAGGCATGGTTATGAATGTTCTGCAAAGAGCTAGAGATTCGGATATTTTTATGCAAGAGGATGGGCGATATGTTATTAGAGGAGCTACTGGGAAATAGAAAATATTAGAAAGTATATTAAATGAGGGAAATTTATATGATTGAAGACTTAGATAATACAGGGTTAAAGGAAGTTTTATTTTATTACATAGTGGATGAGTTTTTAATTTATAAGCATTCTAAAAAGTTTATTTCTACCTTATTTAGTCATCCTCCAGGAGAGTGGAGTGATGTTAATAAGATATTTAGAGATAATGGTTTTATATTTGGTTCTGAAGATTTAAATGTTAATGTAAGTTGGTTAAAGGATATTGATGGCTCTGATTCTCCTTATAGAATGCTCGTGTTTTTTGAGTCAGAAAATATGTTTTCTCAGGTCGTTGTTTTTAATGTAAATACTCTAGATTAATGTAATGGCACCAATATCGGCGCTGAGTAAAAAGTTTAATCCTCAAAATTTTAAATGAATGTCTAAAGGTGGGGGAAATGTTACTTATAATTCAACTAAATCGGTTTTACCAGAGAATCATATAGAGCTATGGAATAAAAGTATTGCAGTTAAAAGTGATCCAAATAATAGATGGGCTGTTGAACTAAAAGACGGTAAAACTATTTATCATAGATTTCAAGATGATGGCAATGGTAATTTTCATTGGAATGGTTCAACTAATGGGAAGACCTCAAAAGGCGAAACAAGAGCCATTAAAATTACAGATGTTCCTACGGAATTAAAAAGGTAAAAAATATGAAACAAATAGGAAATAAAGAGATCTATATTGAAATAGATCTTAATACATATTCAAAAAACATGGCCAATCTTGTTTTGATTGTTGATGGGTTTAAATTAGGAACTTTAAATTCTCCAACTTACATTCCTAGTTTTATTAGTTCATTAGATAGTATATTGTTAGAGGATGTTTATTTTTGTGAGAATATAAATATTGATTTATTTTATGATCTTGTATTAAGTGGGAAGTTAGAAAGTAGAAATAATTTTACTTTAGAAGAAACTTTTGATGATTTTATGAAAAGATGTATTAGAAGTAGGGAAAATCTATATTTCTATTTTAAATTATATAAAGATCATTATTTTAATTATGAAAATACACAAGAAAATATACCTATTATAAAAACTATAATCATAGAAAGATTTAATTCATTTTTGAGAGATCTTAAACTCTATTTAACTTAAATGGTGTTGTTCCACAAAGTATGCTGTTTATAATTCAACCTTATTAGAAACTTTGAAAATATAGATTTTTTCCCCATAAGGATTTTTTACAGCATACAATGTGGAATACAAGCGGTAAGATCCTAACCCTAATTTGCAAATTTAGGCATAAATCTTACCGCTTGTAATATACCTATTAGTCTACAATTTCGACTTCAGAATTCCCATTTAATCCACGAAGTTGTGAGCCTTTTCTTGCTCGCTCTCCTCGATAATTTTCAATATCGCTTGCCTTCAGGGTAATCTTACGTTTTCCTGATACAAAGACGAGAGAACTGGTTGGGCGAATCAATAGTAATCGAGAAAGTAGCTCTGCGCGCTCTTTTGCCCCTTGTGTTGAAATGTTGATGATTTTATTTCCTTTGCCTTTGGATAATTCAGGCAAATCAGAAACAGGGAACACTAACATTCTGCCAACATTGCTCATTGCAACGAGAAGATTTTTATCTTCGTCATTGAGCAGTTGTGGTGGTAACACTTTTGCATTTTCAGTTAATGAAATCACCGCTTTCCCTGCTTTGTTTCGGGAAACTAAGTCTTCAAATTGACAAATAAAGCCATAACCTGAGTCAGATGCCATTAAGACTTTATGGTTTTCTTCTGACATTAACACATATTCCACAGTTGCCCCTTCAGGTAAGGTGATTTTACCTGTAATTGGTTCACCTTGAGAGCGAGCGGACGGCAGACTTAATGGGTCAAGGGCATAGCTTCGACCTGTGCTGTCGATAAACACAACAGGCTGATTACTTTTACCATAAGCATGGGCGAGATAACTATCGCCTGCTTTATAGCTTAGATTTTGAACATCAATGTCGTGTCCTTTCGCGCAACGTACCCAGCCTTTTTCTGAAAGAATAACAGTAACTGGTTCTGTTGGCGTTAGGTCGCTTTCTGAAATCGCTTTCGCTTCCGCACGTTCTACTAATGGTGAACGGCGTGGACTTGCAAAGGCTTTGGCATCGGCTTCAATTTCTTTTTTGATTAAGCTATTTAAACGGCGAGCTGAACCTAAAATACCTTGTAGATATTCACGTTCTTCTTCTAATTTTTGCTGTTCTGCTTTTAATTCATGCTCTTCTAATTTCGCTAAATGACGTAAGCGAAGATTTAGGATCGCTTCGGCTTGTTCATCACTTAAATTAAAACGAGCCATGAGTTCAGCTTTTGGATTGTCTTCATTGCGAATGATCTCAATCACTTCATCAATGTTTAGAAAGGCAATCATTAAACCTTCAAGGATATGAAGTCGGCTAATAATTTTATCTAGGCGATAATTTAAACGGCGAGTTACCGTTGTGCGACGGAATTCAAGCCATTCTGTCAATATGGTTAACAGATTTTTCACCGCAGGTTTGCCGTCAAGCCCAATCATATTCATATTGACACGATAGCTTTTTTCCAAATCAGTCGTTGCAAAGAGATGATTCATTAATTCATCATAGTCGATCCGATTTGAGCGTGGTTCAATCACAATTCGAATTGGATTTTCTTGGTTGGACTCATCTCGAATTTCATCCACCATAGGCAATTTTTTATTGCGCATTTGGTTTGCAATCTGCTCAATAATTTTCGCGGGTGAAGCTTGATGTGGCAAGGCAGAAACGACAATGTTGCTATCTTCTTTTTGCCAGATAGCACGCATTTTAATTGAGCCTTTACCTTGCTCATAGATTTTAGCAATCTCTGCGCGCGGTGTGATAATTTCTGCTTCCGTTGGGAAATCAGGCCCTTGCACAACCTCTAAAATATCGTCTAAACAAGCGGTCGGATTATCTAATAATTTTACAGATGCCGCTGCAAGCTCATTGATATTGTGTGGCGGAATATCCGTTGCCATTCCAACGGCGATACCTGTTGAACCGTTTAGCAAAATGTGGGGTAAACGAGCAGGGAAAGTAACGGGTTCATTTCTTGAACCATCAAAGTTAGGTTTGAAATCTACAGTACCCTGATCAAGCTCTGATAATAAAATCGCTGAAATTTTGGTTAAGCGAGCTTCGGTATAACGGTAATGTGCTGCGTTGTCTTCGGTACTTCCCCAGTTTCCTTGACCGTCGATTAAAGGATAGCGAAAGGTAAAATCTTGCGCCATTCCGACCATTGCACCGTAACAGGCAATATCGCCGTGGGGATGGAATTTACCTAATACATCACCGACTGTTCTAGCTGCTTTGACATATTTAGATGAAGGGTTTAAGTTTAATTCCGACATCGCGTAGATAATACGACGCTGTACGGGTTTTAGACCGTCACCAATAAAAGGTAAGGCACGATCCATAATGACATACATGGAGTAATTGAGATAAGCGTCTTCACTAAAACGCTTAATCGGCATCTGTTCAACGCCTTCGTAATTGGTTTCTATGGTCATTGGAATATTAAACTCATTAATCGTGTTAGAAATAAAATGGACGCTGATGTAGCGTCCTAATGGCAAGATTTTCGCTTATTTATGGATATTTGTCCATCTTAGATTTTTCTGACTTTAAGCATAGTCAATAATGCTAAAGCGCAGAAGCCACAAGCCAGCCACCAAGTGCTTTGATAGCCAAATTGGCTTGCCATAATACCTGCTAATTGCCCTGCGACAATCCAACTAGCTGAACCAGTATTCGTAAATAGCGTAGTGGCTGTTCCCATTTTATAAGGCATTAAATCTTGGAAGTAGATCATGCCAATAGAAGCGAGAATCCCGATAAATAAGCCGTTAAATGCTTGAATGGCTAAGAGTTGCCATTCCGTTTGGGCGACACTCATACCGACATAGTAAGCCAATCCAGCCACAATACCGACCAACATTAAACTTTTTTTACTGATAAAACGGGTACAGTAGCCTGCAATTAACATCACAGGAATTTCAATGCCAGCAGCCGTTCCCATCATAATACCGGCTAATCGTTGGGGTAATCCCAGTTCAACTAAGTAAATTGGCATATTGATAAACATCATGCTGTTACAGGTCCAAACTAAAAGGCAAGTGATGCTGAGGTAAATAACAGATTTTCGGTTACTGATAATACCGTCATCACGTAATGGCTCATCTGTGGCTGAATTTGCAAATTTTTGATCGGAACTGACCGCTTGTGGCAACATTAACCAAACAATAATGATCGAAACGACAAAAATAGTTGCCGCCGCGACATACATAAAGGTGAAGCCAAAATGATCCGATAAAAAATAGGCTAAAGGCGGTCCGACAATCCAAGCCAATGAAAGCTGAGCACGTAAGACGGTATTAAACATCGTACTGTCTCGATGCTGTGTTTCACTGTATTCCCTTGAGTAAGCAAAAAGTTGTGATGTGGCTGATGAGCCTAACCCTACGAGTAATGTACCTAAAAAGAGTAGAACGTAATAATCACGGTTAAACGCAAATAATAAACAACTTAATAGTTGCATAAAACAGCTTATGGTGATGATACGTTTGCGATTTGGATGTTTATCCGAGAAATAAGCCACAATTTGACTTAAAATCATTGCCATCAAGGAATTGACGGAGTAAAAAAGTCCAACGAGCATTGGATCGCTCGTCACTTCATTATGTAAATAGACAGTTAATGCAGGCACTCGTAAAGCCCCAGCAAGCCCCGTCATAAAAATCACTAAAAGAAATGCTGCTGAGACAGAATTTAAAAATCGCCGAGTAGGTGGAAAGGGTAAGGGATTGAGCGGTTGCATAAATGTTCCAAAGATTGATGAAGAGAAAAGCATTATACATAGATTAGTCTTGGGTTTTGACTAAAAATTTAGCATTTATTCGAGAATTGTAAAAAAACAGTTGCACGGATTTTTTAAATCCCTATAATGCATCACATCAGACGCGGGGTGGAGCAGCTTGGTAGCTCGTCGGGCTCATAACCCGAAGGCCGTCGGTTCAAATCCGGCCCCCGCAACCAGTTTTATGGCTCATCGTTTTGTTTAAAACGATGAGTTTTGTTTTATTTAAGACTTTGAATTTGTAAAGTTTTAACCAAAACAAACCGCTTGAAAGCCTCAACTGTTGTAGTTTGAGGCTTTTTTGTGGCAAATAGTCAGCTTTGTTGTTTTAAAGGGACTTTTTTAAGTCCTTTTTTTACATCTGTCAAATGGAGGTTTCCTTGGCAACGTTAGAACAAAAATTACAAGAGCTTGTCGCTGATTCTATTGATGCAATGGGATTTGAACTTGTTGGCATCGAATGCCAACGTGCAGGCCGTTTTTTAACCGTTCGTTTATATATTGATAAAGAAGGTGGCGTGACTATCGACGATTGTAGCGATGTCAGCCGTCAAGTGAGTGCGATTTTTGATGTGGAAGATCCGATTACGGATAAATATAACCTAGAGGTTTCTTCCCCTGGTTTAGATCGCCCATTATTTACATTAGCCCACTATCAACGTTTTGTTGGGCGTGAAATCGTGATTCATTTACGTATTCCAATGTTAGATCGTCGTAAATGGCAAGGTGAATTAGTGAGTGTTGAAGGTGATTTAATTACCTTAAAAGTTGATGGCAATTTGCAGGCTTTTGTCTTTGGCAACATTCAAAAAGCAAATTTAATCCCCGTTTTTAATTTCTAAGGAAATCAAAACCAATGAGCAAAGAGATTTTATTAGCCGCAGAAGCGGTATCCAATGAAAAATTATTACCAAAAGATGCGATTTTTGAAGCACTTGAAACTGCGCTAGCGATTTCAACTAGAAAAAAAGCAGCGGCAGAGCGTGAAGATCGTAAAACAGGCAACGGCATTGATATTGATGTGCGTGTTGTGATTGATCGTAAAACCGGTGAATTTACCACCTACCGTCGTTGGTTAGTGGTTGAAAAAGTGCATCACCACACACGTGAAATTACCTTAGAAGCGGCTCAGTTTGAAGATCCAAATATTCAATTAGGTGACTATGTTGAAGATGAAATTGAGTCAATTGCTTTTGACCGTATCACAATGCAAACGGCTCGCCAAGTAATTAGCACGAAAATTCGTGAAGCAGAACGCAACAAAGTGATTGAACAGTTCCGTGGTCAATTGAACAGCATTATCACTGCAACCGTGAAAAAAGTAAGCCGTGAGCAAATTATCTTAGATCTCGGCAATCAAGCGGAAGCGGTGATTGTGCGTGAAGATATGTTACCACGTGAAAACTTCCGTCCGGGCGACCGTGTACGTGGCGTACTTTATGCGATTAAACCTGAATCAAAAGGTCCACAACTATTCGTTACCCGTGCGAAACCGGTGATGTTACAAGAGTTATTCAAACTCGAAGTGCCTGAAATCGGCGAAGAAGTGATTGAAATCAAAGGTGCTTCTCGTGATCCAGGTTCACGTGCCAAAATTGCGGTGAAAAGCAATGACAAACGTATTGATCCAGTAGGTGCTTGTGTCGGTATGCGTGGTGCGCGCGTTCAAGCGATTACCAATGAATTAGGCGGTGAGCGTGTGGATATCGTGTTATGGGACGATAATCCAGCACAGTTCGTGATTAACGCAATGGCACCAGCAGATGTGAGCTCAATCGTTGTGGATGAAGATAATCACTCAATGGACATTGCTGTTGAGCCAACAGCACTAGCACAAGCGATTGGTCGTAATGGTCAAAACGTTCGTTTAGCGACACAATTAACAGGTTGGACACTCAATGTGATGACAACTGATGAGTTAGATAAAAAACATCAAGCAGAAGATAATAAAGTAATTAATCTCTTTATGGATGCTTTAGAAATTGATGAAGAATTTGCTCATATCTTAATCGAAGAAGGCTTCACTAGCCTTGAAGAACTTGCGTATGTGCCAGTCAGTGAATTAACGGCGATTGATGGTTTAGAAGATGAAGATTTAGTCGAAGAACTTCAAACACGTGCAAAAAATGTGTTAACAGCTCAAGCATTGGCAGAAGAAGAAGCGTTAAAACAAGCGCATATTGAAGATAAATTATTAAATCTTGAAGGTATGGATCGCCATATCGCATTCAAATTAGCAGAAAAACAAATTACCACCCTTGAAGAGCTTGCAGAACAAGGCGTTGATGATTTAGCAGACATTGAAGAATTAACTGCAGAAAAAGCGGGTGAATTAATCATGGCTGCACGTCAAATCTGTTGGTTTAGCTAAGAATAGGGAGAGAAAGCATGAGTGAAAATGAAATCAAAACTGACGCACCGAAGAAGTTAAGTTTACAGCGTCGTACTAAAACAACCGTGAGCGGTACGACCGCAGGCGGTAAAGCGAAAGAAGTACAAGTGGAAGTGCGTAAATCTCGCAAAGTAGATACTGAAGCCGCTAAGAAAGCTCAAGAAGAAGCATTAAAAGCGAAACAAGAAGCTGAAGCAAAAGCGAAAGCAGAAAAAGAAGCAGCTGAAAAGGCAGCTAAAGAGAAAGCTGCAGCAGAAGCGAAAGCGAAGGAAGAGGCGAAGAAAGCAGTACACCAAGTGCCAGTAATGCCAAATAAACAGCCAAAACCTGCTCAACAAAAAGTAGAAGCTCAACCAAAACAAGAAAAAGCCGTTGATCCTGAAAAAGAAGCAAAACGTAAAGAAGAAGCAGAACTTCGTCGTAAACAAGAAGAGCTAGCTCGTCAAAAAGCAGAAATGGAAGCAAAACGTGCTGCAGAAAATGCACGTCGTTTAGCAGAAATTGCTCGTGAAGAAGCAAACGAATCGGGTGAAGATTATGAAGATGATCGCTTTACCTCTAAATATGCTCTTGAAGCGGATCGTGATTCAGATCGCCGTAGTGAAGGTAATCGTGGGCGTGGTAAAGGTGGAGTAGCGAAAACCAAGAAAGGTGGTCGTGAAGACGATAAAAACGAGCGTAGCGCAGATCGTCGTAACCAAAAAGACATGAAAGGCAAAGGCAAACAAGCGAAGAAAGGCAGTGCATTACAACAAGCCTTTACTAAGCCTGCTCAAGCGGTAACCCGTGATGTTGTTATCGGTGAGACCATCACTGTTGCAGAACTTGCGAACAAAATGGCAGTAAAAGCGACTGAAATCATCAAAACCATGATGAAAATGGGCGAGATGGTGACGATTAACCAAGTGATCGACCAAGAAACTGCACAACTTGTCGCAGAAGAAATGGGCCACAAAGTTATTCTGCGTAAAGAAAATGAATTAGAAGAAGCGGTAATGGAAGATCGTGATACCAATGCGGAATTGGTAACACGTGCGCCGGTTGTAACCATCATGGGTCACGTTGACCACGGTAAAACATCCTTACTTGACTACATTCGTAAAGCCAAAGTGGCGGCAGGTGAAGCAGGTGGTATTACTCAGCATATCGGTGCATATCACGTGGAAACTGATGATGGTAAGATGATTACCTTCTTAGATACTCCAGGACACGCAGCGTTTACGTCTATGCGTGCACGTGGTGCGAAAGCAACGGATATCGTAGTCCTTGTCGTTGCAGCAGATGATGGTGTGATGCCACAAACGATCGAGGCGATCCAACACGCCAAAGCTGCGGGCGCGCCAATTGTGGTTGCCGTGAACAAAATCGATAAACCAGAAGCCAACCCAGATCGTGTAGAGCAAGAGTTACTCCAACACGAAGTGGTATCTGAGAAATTCGGTGGCGATGTGCAATTTGTACCAGTGTCAGCGAAAAAAGGTATGGGTATTGACGACTTATTAGAAGCCATCCTTCTTCAGTCTGAAGTTTTAGAATTAACGGCAGTGAAAGAAGGGATGGCAAGCGGTGTGGTTATCGAGTCTTACCTCGATAAAGGTCGTGGCCCAGTTGCAACTATCCTTGTTCAATCAGGTACGTTAAACAAAGGCGATATCGTACTTTGTGGTTTTGAATACGGTCGTGTTCGTGCGATGCGTGATGAAAACGGTAAAGAGATCGAAGCAGCAGGCCCGTCTATTCCGGTGGAAGTATTAGGCCTTTCTGGTGTGCCAGCAGCGGGTGATGAAGCAACCGTTGTTCGTGATGAGAAGAAAGCGCGTGAAGTGGCGTTATACCGTCAGGGTAAATTCCGTGATGTGAAATTAGCTCGCCAACAAAAAGCGAAACTTGAAAATATGTTCAGCAATATGGCGGAAGGCGATGTGGCTGAATTGAACGTGATTGTGAAAGCGGACGTACAAGGTTCTGTGGAAGCGATTGTTCAAGCATTACATGAACTTTCAACGGCAGAAGTGAAAGTGAAAGTCGTTGGTTCTGGTGTAGGTGGTATTACTGAAACGGATGCAACTTTAGCAGCAGCATCTAACGCTATCGTTCTCGGCTTTAACGTTCGTGCGGATGCTTCAGCGCGTCGTATCATCGAAAGCGAAAATATCGACTTACGCTACTACTCAATCATTTATGAACTATTGAATGAAATCAAAGCGGCAATGAGCGGTATGTTACAGCCTGAATTCAAGCAAGAAATCATTGGCTTGGCAGAAGTGCGTGATGTGTTCCGTCATCCGAAATTCGGTGCAATCGCAGGTTGTATGGTGACAGAAGGTATCGTTAAACGTAACAACCCAATTCGCGTATTACGTGACAACGTGGTGATTTTTGAAGGTGAGTTAGAGTCTCTCCGTCGTTTCAAAGATGACGTATCGGAAGTACGTAACGGTATGGAATGTGGTATCGGCGTGAAAAACTACAACGACGTGAAAGTCGGCGACCAAATCGAAGTATTTGAAGTCGTTGAAATTAAACGCTCAATTTAATTAAAAGTTTTAAGGGCGAATTTGTTTCGCCCTTTATTACAAGCGGTCGGATCTAAAGAGTATTTTGCAAAAAATTCCTGAAATCTGACCGCTTGTATGGTGAAGTAAACGGTATTTACAAAAATACCGTTTGTTTTGTTGTGTGTATATATCGGACGTATGTCTGTTTTAAAGGAAAGCAAATATGGCACTGGATTATTTAGCCTTATTTTTTCTGATCTTTGCAAGTATCGTCATTTTCTATGCGATCATTGCCATTCATGATATTCCCTACGAAATTGCTAAAAAGCGTAACCATCCACATTTAGAAGCGATTCATTATGCGGGTTGGGTCAGTCTTTTTACCTTACACGTCATTTGGCCTTTCTTATGGATTTGGGCAACTTTATGGCATAAAGAAAACGGTTGGGGTAATGGTAATCACCAAAAAGATGCAACTGCGCTCTCATCATTAGGTGAAATGTCAAAACTGTTACCTGAGCTCGAAAAGCATAATCAGCAACTTTCTGCAGAATTGCATGAAGTCCGTTAGCAATTAGCGGAATTACAACAAAAATTCGTGACACTTGAAAAAGCGAAACAAGGAGAATAAGCATGGAATTGATGATTTTAGTAATTTATGCTTCGCTCTGTTGGGGCATTTTCAAACTATTTAAAATTCCATTGAATAAATGGACAGTGCCGACGGCATTTTTAGGCGGTGTGGTGTTGTTAGTCTCCATGTTGTTATTTATGAACTACAATCACCCACACACCAAATTAGCGACTCAATACTATGTTTCTACGCCGATTATTCCGAATGTGCGCGGTAAAGTGATTGAAGTAAATCCTGTGAAGCCAAACGAATTTGTGAAAAAAGGTGATGTGTTATTCCGTATTGATCCAACCTCTTATCAAGCCGTTGTGGATTTGCGTAAGGCAGAGTTAGCCGAAGCGAAACAAGCGGTAAAATCGTTAGAAGCGGATTATCAAGCGGCTAAAGCGAAAGTAACAGAGAGCAAATTAATCATTGCTCAAACACAAAAAGAGTTTGAACGTTATCGCCAATTAGTTGCAAGTAATTCAGCGAGCCGTTCAGAATTTGATGCAAAAGAGCGTGAATATTTAGTGGCAAAAGCTTCACACGAAGCGAATTTAGCAGTATTAGAAAAAGCGGAAGGGTTATATTTATCTAAGATTGACGGAGTAAATACCGTTGTTGCTCAGGCTCAAGCTCAACTTGACCAAGCGCAATTCGATTTAGATTCAACCATTGTCACAGCTCCTGCTGACGGATTTATTTCCCAAACTTTACTCAGAGAAGGAATGACTGTGAGTAACTTACCGCTCCGCCCAGTGATGACCTTTACACACCAACAAGAGAAGCAGTTTGTCGCAGCCTTTAGACAAAATTCATTATTACGTTTAAATGTTGGAAATGAAGCAGAGTTTGCTTTCCCTGCAATTCCGGGGCGTGTATTTAAAGCGGAAGTGATTGGTATTCTTCCGGCTATCGGTGAACATGAGTTACAAGCAAATGGTACGCTTTATACTAGCCGTTTTATCAATAATCAAGCTATGCCACTTGTAGTATTAAAATTAAAAGAAGATATGTCTGAATTTAATTTACCTTACGGCACAACGGCAGAAGTCGCAGTTTATACCGAACACGCTCACCACCTTGCGATGATGCGTAAAATCTTATTAAGAATGAATAGCTGGAAAAACTATTTATACTTAGATCACTAAAATAACGGGCGAATATCGCCCGTTCAAGCGGTAAGATTTTTCGAGAATTTTGCAAAATTTTTGAGAGATCTTACCGCTTGTATAAAAAGAAAGGATGTAAATATGATTCGTGCAGTAATTTTTGATATGGATGGTACGTTAATTGACTCTCAACCAATTTGGTATCGGGTGAGTACTGAGTTTTTCCAACGTAATCATTTCCCTGTAACAATGGATGAAATGATTATTCTAACAGGCTCTCCAGTGGGGAAATTAGTCGATTATGTTTTACAACGTTATGGTCAAAGAGAAAAAAATGCCTCACAGTTAACTGCGGAATTAATGGAGTATGCGGTTTCAGAGATTTTAGTGGCTAAGCCATTAATGCCAAATGTGAAAGAGGTTCTCGTTAATTTAAAACAACAAGGCATAAAAATTGCGGTAGCATCAGCATCGCCAAGAAATATGTTGCAAGGTATTGTGGATAGTTGCGGTATTGCAGAGTATTTTGATTATTTAGCGTCTGCTGAAGAGCTTGATTACAATAAACCACATCCCGCAGTTTATCTACATGCAGCAAAACAGCTCGGTGTTGCAGTTAATGAATGCTTTGCCGTAGAAGATTCTGTATTAGGAATGATTTCAGGCAAAGCAGCGAATATGAAAACGGTCGTTATTCCTGCTAAGGCAGAGTGGGATGACCCACGTTGGTCGTTGGCAGATTATAAATTAGCAACAATTGCGGAATTACCAAGTTTATTGGGATAAACATTTGCAAAAAATCAGACTAAAGTGACCGCTTGTATATCATTTGCTTGTGAAATAAGCCTTTTTGGACTATTATCACTGGCAATTATATTGCTATTACAAGCAATAAGACAGACAATTTAGGGGCGTATCTTACGCCCCATTATTTATTTAAGAGAAAAAACAATGGCAAGAGAATTTTCAAGAGCAGATCGTGTAGCACAAGAGCTACAAAAAGAGATCGCAATTATTTTACAACGTGAAGTGAAAGACCCACGTATTGGCATGGTAACGGTATCTGATGTTGAAATCAGCCGTGATTTAGCCTATGCCAAAGTGTTTGTGACTTTCTTATTTGATAGTGATGAAAGTGCGGTAGAACGTGGCTTAGAAGGCTTAAATAAAGCATCTGGCTATATTCGTACCTTAGTGGGTAAGGCGATGCGTTTACGTATCGTGCCTGAACTTCGTTTCGTTTACGATCAATCCTTAGTGGAAGGGATGCGTATGTCAAACCTTGTAACAAACGTGATCCGTAAAGATCAAGAACGCCACGTTGAAGAAGAGTAACAATGGGCAGACCAAAGAAAAAAGGACGTGATGTTCACGGTGTTTTCTTATTGGATAAGTCGCAAGGCGTGAGTTCTAACGACATTATGCAGAAGGTAAAACGCCTGTTTAATGCGAATAAAGCAGGGCATACGGGGGCGTTAGATCCGCTTGCTACGGGGATGTTGCCGATTTGTCTAGGTGAAGCGACCAAATTTTCTCAATTTTTGTTAGATTCAGATAAACGTTATCGTGTGATTGCAAAGTTGGGTGAACGAACGGACACTTCTGATGCCGATGGTCAGGTTGTACAAACCCGAGATGTTAATGTGGACGAATCACATATTTTAACTGCATTAGATGCTTTTCGTGGTGATATTCTACAAGTGCCAACTATGTTTTCAGCATTGAAACATAATGGCAAACCCCTTTATGAATATGCGAGAGCAGGTATTACCGTTGAACGTGAAGCTCGCCCAATTACGATTTTTGAATTATTGTTCGTCGAGTATCAAGCCCCTTATTTAACTTTAGAAGTGCATTGCTCAAAAGGGACTTATATTAGAACCTTAGTAGATGATCTCGGTGAAGCATTAGGCTGCGGTGCTCATGTCACTATGTTACGTCGTTTAGCCGTGGCGGATTACCCCGTTGAACAAATGATGACCTTAGAAGATTTGCAAAATTTAGCAGAAAACCAACCGCTTGAAGCGTTGGATAAATTATTATTGCCGATGGATAGTGCAGTTTCTCGTTTGGCTAAATTAAATTTAACGGAAGCGCAAACTAAAGCGGTCGGATTTGGTCAAAGAGTTAAGTTTGAAAATAGCGAAAATAGATATGGGCAAGTTCGTCTGTTTTCCCATGACTTACAGTTTCTCGGTGTAGCAGAAATCCGAGAAGATAATGTGATTCGACCAAGTCGAATGGTGAATTTATAAGATATTGTTGTAGAAAAATGAAAAAATATTTATCACTTTCCGTGGTTTGCTTGTTATTAGCCAGTTGCACTAGCCATAATTACCCTAAAACAGCGTTAGATGCAAAATACCCTAAAACAAGAACCCTAAATAATTTCAATGATTATGTGACGTTTTTAAAACAGAAAGCGGCAAATGAAGGCGTTTCAGATAATGTATTAAATTCGCAATTTAATATTAATTATATTGAACGTGCCGTAGAGCTTGATCATGAGCAAGCAAACCGTCGCCGTGATCCTAATTTACCGCCTTTGCCACCAAATCCAAATGGTGTGACGAATTATCTCAACAAAACCTTAACCCAAGCTAAAGTGGATGCTGCAGCAGAACGTTGGTGGCAATATCAGCCACAATTAACCAAAGCGAGCCAAAAATATGGGGTACAAAAAGAGTATATTATGGCGCTTTGGGGTATGGAGAGTAGTTTCGGGCGTTACCAAGGTAATTTTGATGTACTATCAGTTCTCGCAACCTTGGCATTTGACGGTCGTCGTGAAAAATTATTCACTCAAGAGTTTGTAAATGCGATGAAGATGCTTGAAAATGGCACATTGAAACGTGCCGAAATGAGAGGCTCTTGGGCAGGTGCTATGGGGCAAACGCAATTTATGCCGACATCTTATCTAAAATACGCGGCAGACGGTGATAGCGACGGTAAAAAAGATATTTGGAAAAACCAATACGACGCCTTTGCTTCGATTGCAAACTACCTCTCTACCGTTGGCTGGGATAACAAATTACCTTGGGGCGTAGAAGTTAAGCTGTCTCAACCGATTGATTTATCTTTTTCTGGTATTGAAACGAACAAGGCGAAAACCTTAGCAGAATGGCAAGCTTGGGGCGTATATTTGGCTTATCCAAATGCACAAGAAACCACAAAAGTGAATGTGTTACGTTCTACTAAACTATGGTTGGTGCGCCCAGATAAAGAAGTGGGAAGAGCATTTTTGGTTTCAAATAACTTCCGTACGATTTTGGACTGGAATAAGTCGAATAACTTTGCGATTAGTATCGGAAAATTCGCAGATCGTATAAACCAAAGTGTAGAATAAAAAAATGGGCTTACGCCCATTTTTTATTTTCTAAAGTAGCTCAATAAAGGATCTGGATGCTGAATATAAGGCACAAGATCTTTTTTATCAGGATAAGCGATATAAGGAATTTGCCCTAATAATGGCGCTTTAATTCGTTGACTAAGTAATTCAATCAATTCTGCGTAGTGACGTAGCCCAGGATTAACACGGTTTGCAACCCAACCGACTAATTCTACACCTTGTTGTTGAATCGCATCAGCGGTTAAAAGCGCATGATTCACACAACCTTCTTTAATACCCACCACTAATACAACAGGCATTCTGTTTTTCTTCACCCAATCAGCAAAATAGAGATCTTTATTAATCGGCGTGAGCCAACCATAAGTGCCTTCGACTAAAACATTACTATATTGATTATGTAAACGTTGCAAATCTTTATCAAGCTTTTCCACAGAGATATGGCGAACGGCATCAAGAGCAGCGAAAACAGGCGTACTTGAGTGAATAAAAGAGTAGCTGTTGATTTCTCGATAGCTGACAGCTTGTGGACAGCTTTTTTGAATAATCAACACATCGCTGTTATCTTCACAGGCATAATCATCTTGATTGGGTTCTGTTGGAAGTGAATCATCTCCACCACAAGCAATAGGCTTATAGCCGACGATGGGAATTTCATATTGAGCAATCGTTTGTAATAATGCTCGGGTCACAATGGTTTTTCCAACGTTAGTGTCTGTTCCTGCAATAAATAAACAAGGCATTTTTTATTCTCATTAATTAAAATATCCTTGTATTCTAATGGGAAAATGATCAGCGGGTCATGCGTTCGATCAAATTATGATATAAAAAAGTGTAATTAGCTGAATTTGTGATCAAAAAAGGGTTAGCATCTTGACGTATGCTAACCCTTTTCATCTAAATTAGGCTTAGGATTTTAATAATCCGGAAGAGCCTTCAGAATAATCTTTTGGTTGATCTTCATCTGTTTGTGGTTTGCTTTCAATTTTAGGCTGTTGGAAAAACTCAATTTTTGCAGAATCGGACGGTAATAATGATTCTGAACCTTTTGCTAAATGGGTATAGAGTTTCTTATAGTCTTCAGCAAGAGTTGCAAGCAATGTCGCAGATTGCTCAAAGTGTTGTTCTAACTGCTGTTTTTGCTCGTCCATCTTTTTAGTTGCTTCTTTTAAATCAGCTTCAAGCTGGAGCTGTTTTTTAACATTGCTATTTGTCGCTCTCACAACAACATAGCTAATAATACAACCTACAATAAATGCTGCAATAATTGCAGTCCACACGTTACCTGACCATTGTTCCATAATGCACTCCTTAAGTGTATTGAGTAAATGTCATTAATTTTTATCATGTTATTTATAGGATGAAAAGGAAAAGAAATCCATTTTTTGAAACTGTCCACAAAAATAAATTTTTTATCAAAAATGGTTAGATTTTTCTCAAAGAGATCTGTATAATTCTGCCACCCTGTTTTTGTATGGTATTCCCGCCATATAAGTTTGGTCTGAATAAGACTCGAAGGGGTCAGATTCTACCGTATATAGGTAATATCCATTTTGGATATTGGGTTTAAACTTTAAATTTTGGTATTTAATTAATGAAAACTTTTGTAGCAAAACCAGAAACAGTTAAACGTGACTGGTATGTAGTAGATGCGACAGGTAAAACTTTAGGTCGTTTAGCTACTGAATTAGCACGTCGTCTTCGTGGTAAACACAAGGCTGAGTACACTCCACACGTTGATACAGGTGATTACATCATCGTTATCAATGCGGAAAAAGTAGCGGTAACAGGCAAAAAAGAAACTGATAAAATCTACTACTGGCACACTGGCTATGTAGGTGGTATCAAAGATGCAACCTTCAAAGAAATGATTGCTCGTCGTCCAGAAGCAGTGATTGAAATTGCGGTTAAAGGTATGTTGCCAAAAGGTCCATTAGGCCGTGCAATGTTCCGTAAATTAAAAGTGTATGCAGGTAACGAACACAACCACGCAGCACAACAACCACAAGTTTTAGATATCTAATCACGGAGCATAAAAATGACAGCAGCAAATCAAAACTACGGCACAGGTCGCCGCAAAAGCTCTTCAGCTCGTGTATTTATCAAACCGGGCAATGGTAACATTACCATTAACCAACGTTCTTTAGAAGTTTACTTCGGTCGCGAAACAGCTCGTATGATCGTTCGTCAACCATTAGAATTAGTTGAGTTAACAGATAAATTAGACTTATACATCACTGTTAAAGGTGGTGGTATTTCTGGTCAAGCGGGTGCAATCCGTCACGGTATCACTCGTGCATTGATGGAATACGATGAAACTCTTCGTCCAGCATTACGTGCTGCGGGCTTTGTTACCCGTGATGCTCGTCGTGTTGAACGTAAAAAAGTGGGTTTACACAAAGCACGTCGTCGTCCACAATACTCAAAACGTTAAGTGCGACAAGTTGTCGTACTTATGGCAATTTCTCCTTATATATCAAGGAGTTATTGCTGGAAGTGGGTGGTGTTCTTATCACCTGTTTCCAACTTTTCAAGCACTCTTCGGAGTGCTTGGGAAGACAGGCAAGAAACGGAGCGTTGCTCAAGATCTTGTTCTAAGTTGGGAAAGTAAATGAACCAACTCGAAAGGCTGTAAGGTATGATCTTCACTTTTATGTACTTGGTTTTTCTTAATACCAAGAGGAGTAAGAAAGCAAGATCCACAGACCGAAGTTACCCATACTTCCAGTTTAGGTGAATAGCCTAAAGACCATTCACTATTTATAGTGTGTCAGTCGGGTTACCCATACCCCCGAGCAGAGAAAATTTACAGTACCTACTATAAATAAAGTCCAATAGATCGCCTCAGCACTCAGAAAAGGCATCAGAACTAAGAATTGGTAAATCTTAGGGAGGGAGTGCCACCTTTACTATACTCTTCACATTCGCAATCTGCGTTTAGCAGAATGCTCAATTAAATAGTGAGTAAAAACGCTGTTGATAAACTTTGTTTATTAGTTTTTATGAACTAGGAATAACTATACCTTAAATTCTCGTTGAAATCACCTTTAATACTCACATTAGCTAGGGTTAATTACCCACACTTATTGAATAGGTTACAGGCTATTTGCGAGATATTTTGGCATAAACAATTAGCACACTTAAATGTGATCTACTTTGATTAGGAAGTAAGGTTCGGACTTATTTATGCAGTATAGGGAAAACTAACTTAGTAAGTATGCGTAAGCTGTTATCATCATTGTTGTAGTTAAGTCATCTGAAGATATAAGTAGTGCAGAAAACTTAATGAGGCAACCTGTTATATGGCTAACAGTAGTCTAGGGATAGTGCATAGTTGGTAACGACTTTGTGCGGAGCTTCCTGACAATGAATCCCTGATTTATCGGTCAATAAAATCGTGAGAGGATATTGAGAGAGAATGAATAGCACATTCTTGAGGAGCTAGACTGGGTAGAAAGATAAACGTAAGTGAACAATTGATAAACCTCGTTATTGAGAGAGAGCCAAAGCTATTGATAGGCTCTGACCAAAAGGCAAACAGTCGGATATTCCTCTTTAACGTGGGAATACGCCATCATAGGTACTGTCGGGGGAAAAATTGTATCTTCACTATCCTTGTGATGATAATGGAACTTGGTAAGCCTGTATTTCTGCCTTGTCCACAATACTCAATACTGAAACATATTTATAAGTATGAAACAGAAAGAGGGAAAGGGACGGCAAGTAGAGCGTAAGCGATACTGTTGGGAATGCAGGTAAGGGAGGTTAGAGAAAGCGAATGCTGTGTTGTAATGACATTGATAGGGCGTGAAACATAGCCTAACCCGAAAGGGTGCAGACTTCTAACTGGTCTTTCATCGTAAGATGAATAGCGTTTCCTTTAAGGGTAACACTGAAAGAGGTTGTAGATAACAGGAGAAAATTTGAATGTTATCAAGGAATACAATGTTGAGTAGGTATAAAACAAATTAAAGAAATGAGCGTTAGGCTCATCATAACCTAACGCTCCACTCTTTAACCCAATCGGTTACAAGGGCGGTTGAAATTATCGGTAAAACGGTAAAATCCTCTTGTAACATTTGCCACAGAATTGGAAGTCTGTGTCTAGGGAAATTTGTTGCTTGAAAGATCTACCCACTTACCGAGTCTTTCGACTTACCTTGTAATATCAGAGGTAGGTATGAAAGAGCGTAAGCATTATACTGAAAAGTTAGCTTGCAATCCAGCGACCTCGCACATCTCCAAATGGCATTATGTCGAATGGCATAAAGCTGAAACGTATGTGAAAGGAATGCAAATTCGGATTGCGAAGGCAACACAGGAAGGCAATTGGCGTAAGGTTAAAAACTTACAACGAATGCTGACCCACTCACATTACGCCAAATTATTGGCTATAAAACGAGTGACGGAAAATCAAGGCAAAAGGACAAGTGGTGTGGATAAGGAGCTTTGGGATAGTCCTGAAGCAAAATGGCAAGCCACTCTATCTTTGACGGAAAAGAAGTATAAACCAAGTCCACTAAGACGAGTGTATATACCAAAACCGAATGGGAAGAAACGCCCATTAGGCATTCCGACAATGAAAGACAGAGCAATGCAAGCCTTATACTTATTCGCACTGCAACCAGTGGCAGAAACAACGGCAGATAAAGGCTCGTATGGGTTTAGGCTAAATCGCTCAACGACTGACGCTATTACTCATATCCACCAAATATTCTCGCATAAAGGCAAGAAAACCAATCAACCTGTTGAATGGGTGCTTGATGCGGATATCGCAGGTTGTTTCGATCACATTAGTCACGACTGGCTGTTAAAGCATATTCCAATGAATAAACGGATATTGCGAAAATGGCTAAAATCAGGTGTAGTGGAATTTGGACGGTTGAAACGGACAGAGGAAGGTACACCACAAGGTGGGATTATCTCGCCAACGCTTGCAAATATGGCATTAGACGGAATAGAAAAACTGCTAGAAACCCATTTTGGTGCGAAAGGTAGTCGAACTATCCGAGAGAACAAAACTTACTTAGTACGTTATGCGGACGACTTTATCATTTCAGGTAAAACGAAAGAATTGCTTGAACAACAAGTTACTCCGCTTATCCAAGACTTTCTGAAAGAGCGAGGGCTATCCTTATCCACAGAAAAGACAAAGGTAATACATATTGAGGAAGGTTTTGATTTTCTAGGTTGGAATGTGAGACGTTTTCGAGGAAAAATACTAAACAGACCAAGTCAAAAGAATGTGAAAGCGTTTTATGACAAAGTCAAAACAGTTATTTCCAATATGAAAATGGCAAAACAAGAAGACCTGATAATGGTACTTAATCCGATGTTACGAGGTTGGGCAAATTATCATCGAAGTCAAGTGGCAAGCAAGGCATTTGGACGGATGGACGCATTAGTTTGGAAAACGCTTTGGAAATGGTGTAAACGCCGTCATCACAATAAAGGGATTAAGTGGATAAAAGAGAAATACTTTTGTACCACAGCTACCCGAAATTGGGTATTTGGCACTGTATATACCAATGAAAAAGGAGAGACAAACCCAATAGATTTATTCTATTGTAGTGCAGTTAAGATCAAACGACACGTTAAAATTAAGTCTGAATATAATCCATTCTTGCCTGAATGGGAGTTATACGGAGAAACACTGAGCCAAGAACGTCTGTATGAGGAACAATCGCACAGACGACAATGGCAGGCACTGTATAAAGACCAACGAGGCAAATGTGCATTATGTGGATTACCAATAACCAAAGAGACAGGCTGGCACGATCATCATATTGTGTATAGAATGTTTGGAGGTAGTGATGCGTTAAGCAATCGCTGTTTGGTTCACCCGAATTGCCATATGAAAATTCACGCCTTGAATTTGAATGTTGTGAAACCGACTATTTCATAGTTAATAGAAAGGCTTGAGCTGTATGCAGAGAAATTTGCTTGTACAGTTCTTAGGGGGCGGAGGTGCAGTAATGTACTTTCGCTACCCAACTACGAAAGTATTTACCAGAAAGGCAGGAATTTTCCTGCCTTTTCTTTTTTGCTATAATTCGAGCCTTTCCAAATTTTAAGGATTTCTATGTTAGCCATTATTTCCCCAGCCAAAACCCTTGATTTTGAAACTAAAATTGATGGGTTTGTATTTTCTCAGCCTGAACTAACCGCTTACAGCCAGCAATTAATTGATATTTGTAAACAATTTTTCCCTGCGGAAGTCGCATCGTTGATGTCGATTAGCGACAAACTGGCAAGTCTCAATGTTGCTCGCTTTGCCGAATGGACAATGGAACATAATGAGCAAAACGCCAAAGCGGCATTATTTGCTTTTAAAGGCGATGTTTATACAGGCTTAGAAGCAGAAACGCTAACCAATGCCGAAATTGACTATGCTCAACGCCATTTGCGTATGCTATCGGGGCTATATGGCTTATTAAAACCCTTAGATTTAATGCAACCGTACCGTTTAGAAATGGGAACAAAATTGGCTAACCCAAAAGGCAAAGATTTATATCACTTTTGGGGTAACATCATCACTCAGCATTTGCAGCAAGCCATTGATGCACAAGAAGATAACATCTTAGTCAATCTTGCATCCGATGAATATTTTGGGGCAGTACAAGCGGAGAGATTAACCGCAAAAATTGTCAAACCCGTTTTCTTAGATGAAAAGAATGGCAAATATAAAGTGATTAGCTTTTATGCGAAAAAAGCCCGTGGAATGATGGTGCGGTTTATGTTGCAGACCCAGCCAACCAGTGTCGAACAGCTTAAAGACTTTAATTATGGTGGTTATTGGTTTGATGAAACAACTTCAACAGATACAGAATTGGTGTTTAAACGTGAGGAACAATAGCGTGACAATGTTACGGAAATCCTTTTTTTTACCGCTATTTTTAACGGGGTGCGTGGTAACACCACCGCAATTTTCGATACCTGAACAGGTTAATTTTCAAGGTAAAACCTACCAAAAAGTGACCCAAAATCAGCTTGATGAAATGCAACAATCGCTTTTTTTACCCAAAGAAAGTTCGAAAGATCCGAACAACTGGCAACAAGGCATATTGTTGTTCACCGATAAAAACAGCCAGCAAAAAAGCCTTGCTGATAGGGTAGAGTTACGTCAGCAAACCTTCGCTAAACAGTCTGATACTAAAGCGAAAGTGGCGATTGTCGGTGACGAGCTGCAAAGCCAAGTGCTTTATCCACCAACAGAGCGTTTCAATGATTATCAGCTAGAAGTCACTCGTGGACGAAATTCTCAGTGCGGTTACAGCCAAATGCAGTTCTCAGACAAGCGGTCAGTTCCTGCAAAAAATTTGCAAAATCCAACCGCTTATATCAAAGATCTTCAACAAATGGCATTGCAGTTTTCGCAATTAGCGTGGCAAATTGAGTGCAAATAATGGAACAACAATATACTAAGTATGTAAAACGGGCGGCAAACTTTGCAGTGATTGTTGCTGCCACCTTAATTATTGCAAAAGCGTTCGCGTGGTGGCAGACAGGATCGATGGCGATCTTGGCGGCAATGACGGACTCGCTTGTGGATTTGTTCGCATCTTTGACAAATATGCTCGTGTTACTTTTTGCTTTACAGCCAGCCGATGACGATCACACCTTCGGACACGGCAAAGCAGAATCTCTTGCTGCTCTTGCTCAAAGTGCTTTTATCACAGGTTCGGCAGCATTCTTATTGTTACAAGGGATTCAACGTTTAACTGAACCGCAATTAGTGCAAAGCAGTGAATTAGGCGTTGCGATTAGCTTATTCTCGATTGTTCTTACTGCAGCGTTAGTTTGGTATCAGAAAAAAGTAGTAAAGCTCACCCAAAGCCCAGCGATTGAAGCCGATTCGTTACATTATCAGACGGATCTCTATATGAATGCGGCAATTCTTGTGGCAATGATTTTGAATATCTACGGCGTAGTTTATGCCGATGCCGTATTTGCTATTGGCATTGCCCTTTATATTCTGTTTAATGCCGCTAAAATGTGTTGGGAAGCGGTGCAATCTTTGTTGGATAAAGCGTTACCCCAAGAAGAAGTCGATCAGATTTGGGCGATTGCCTTGCAACACCCACGTATTATCGGTATACACGATGTCAAAACTCGCCGAGCAGGTGCGATTCGCTTTATTCAGCTACATTTAGAACTGGATGATCATCTGCCTTTGGTTGTGGCACATGATATTACCGACAGTCTTGAACAGAAAATATTGGCGGCTTTTCCCCATTCGGAAGTGATTATCCACCAAGAACCGACGACGATTGTCAAACAAGAAATAAGATAATTTGTAGGGGCAAATTACATTTGCCCAGTAATAAAAGTTTATGGGGGCGAATGTGGTTCGCCCCTACGTATATGAAGGATATTTATGTACCAAGTCTTAGCCCATTTCAGCTACCAACATTTCGAGCAAGACCCTGTGGCTTTGATTAATCAAGTTCTAAATCAATGGCTTTATAACGGACAAGTTATCGGGCGAGAAATGGCGGTGACTTATCACCAAACGGCATTTCAAGTCCGTCTTTCTACCCCTGAACAAGATAGCTTGTTACCGACAAATAACAGCCCAGAAGTAGATGAAGCCTTAGCCCAAGCGGAAGAAGCCGGCGTGGTTTTTGAGTATTTTGAGCTGATTGGGCGGGATTATCAAGCAGAAGAAACCAGCGATAATGAGCAACCGAGTTTCCAAATACTTTACACTACACATTTAGACACTTGCTCGCCCATTTATGATGGCGAGAGCTTTCGTCCGATCCCGTTATATCGTTTAGATAATCAGTTATTAAGCGAACAAGTCTTAAAATGGCAACAAGATTGGCAGGCGTGCGACACGTTACAAATGAACGGTTCAACTCTTGAACAGCAAGCTTTACAACAAATTTGTGATGTCGAAAGTCACCTAGCTCAACAGGGCAGGGCATTAGCCCAACAGCTTGAACAGCACACAGGCACACCAACCTATTATTATCTCTACCGCCTAGGCCAAGACCACGAAATTGAGCATAGTCGCCGTTGCCCAAGTTGTAACGGACAATGGAAATTAGCCCAACCGCTGCACGACATTTTCCATTTCAAATGTGATCAATGCCGTTTGATTTCTAATTTAAGTTGGGAAGTGATGTAACAAGCGGTGAGATTTGGATGATTTTTTGCAAAATGAGATTCAAATCTTACCGCTTAATTATTTTTGTGACACTCGTCGAAGAATTGCTATTTTTTCCTTTCAGCCTTATACAAATTGCATAAAATTCACTGAACAAGAGGAGAAAATATGCGAAATGTACAACTTTATACCGATGGATCTTGTAATAGTAATGTGAATGGAAAAGGCGAGGGTGGAATTGCCTATATACTCTATTTTACGGATAACAAACAAACTCAAACTGCAAGCAAAGGTTACTATTTTTCTAGCAGTAATCGTATGGAATTATTGGCAGTCATTGAAGCATTGGCGAGTTTAGGTAACAAAAAACACCATATTCAACTCACCACTGATAGCCAATTTGTTGAGTTAGGTATTCAAAAACTACAAAATCAAGAAATGCCGAAATCGGAACAAGATTTATGGCAACAGCTAAAACCTTTTTTACAGCGCCATCAGATTCATTGCGTAAGAAAATCAACTCACCCTAAATTAGATGAATGTCATAGATTGGCAAATCAAGCGAGAAAACAGCCACTACATTATGATATTGCTTTGAATCAAGCGGTGAATTTATCTCAATATGTCGAAAAATTAGAAAAACAAAAAAGACATTTAACAGCACAATTAGCCGAAGTTGAGGCAAGTATTACGATTTTGAGAGCCAGTTTAGATATTTTATGTAGAGATAATAAATAAGGCGAGATATTCTCTCGCCTTACCCTATCTTTTTCTAGAAATTCGCATTACGCGGTGCGCGTGGGAATGGGATTACTTCACGAATATTTTGTAAACCAGTTACATATACGATTAAACGCTCAAAGCCTAAGCCAAAGCCTGAGTGTGGCACTGTACCATAACGACGTAAATCACGATACCACCAGTAATCTTCTGGGTTTAAGCCCATTTCTACCATGCGTTTATCTAACACCTCTAAACGTTCTTCACGTTGTGAACCACCGATGATCTCACCGATTCCCGGTGCTAATACGTCCATTGCTGCCACGGTCTTACCGTCATCATTTAAACGCATATAGAAGGCTTTAATGTCTTTCGGATAGTTTTTCACAACTACCGGTGATTTAAAGTATTCTTCTGCAAGATAGCGTTCATGTTCAGAAGAAAGATCAATACCCCAAGAAACTGGGAATTCAAAATCTTTACCTGATTTGAGTAACACTTCAATTGCATCGGTATAGTCAATTTGAGCGAAGTCCGAATTGATAAAGTTCTCTAAACGGCTGATTACCGTGTTATCAACGTGTTTTTCAAAGAATTTTAAGTCATCTTTACGTTCTTCAAGTACCGCACGGAACACATATTTCAACATGTCTTCAGCCAGTTTTGCGTTATCTGCTAAGGTAGCAAACGCAAATTCAGGCTCAACCATCCAGAATTCTGCTAAGTGACGGGTAGTGTTTGAGTTTTCTGCACGGAATGTTGGACCAAACGTATAGACTTTGCTTAATGCACAAGCATAGGTCTCGCCGTTTAATTGACCAGATACAGTTAAGAAAGACTCTTTACCAAAGAAATCTTGGCTGAAATCGACTTTGCCATCTTCACCACGTGGTAAATTTTCTAAATCTAAGGTAGAAACACGGAACATTTCACCCGCACCTTCAGTATCTGAAGCGGTGATTAACGGCGTTGCAACCCAATAGAAACCTTGCTCGTGGAAGAAACGGTGAATGGCTTGTGCTAAACAGTGACGCACACGCGCTACTGCACCGATTAAGTTAGTACGAGGGCGTAAGTGAGCAACCTCACGTAAGTATTCGATAGAGTGGCGCTTTGCTGCCATCGGATAAGTATCAGGATCTTCAACCCAACCCACGACTTCAACAGATTTTGCTTGTAATTCAACCGCTTGCCCTTCTGCCGGAGATTCAACGATAACACCCGTTACAATCACAGAACAGCCTGCTGTTAAACGTAATACTTCATCTTGATAATTGCTTAAATCGTTATTGATAATAGCTTGAATAGGATCGAAACAAGAACCGTCATACACGGCTAAAAATGATAAACCCGCTTTTGAGTCGCGACGAGTGCGTACCCAACCACGTACAGCAACTTCTTCCCCTACGGCAACTTTGCCAGAAAGAATCTCTGAAATTGTTGGAAATTTGGACATATTTACCTCAAATGAATTGAAATCTATAAAATTTTCAGAAAAAAACGCTCGCTATTCTACTCGAAAAGTCGTTCAAATATAAGGAAATTTTAAGCTAATAAGGCATTATCGCTAGAATATACGCAAATTCTTATAATCTATTCCACTTTTTTGACAAAAAAATGCTAGAATTCAAGCGTTTTAGACTATTTTCCAAGGATTTCACCATGTTTTCGGATAACCCTCAACCTCGAGAATTTGCCGCAATCGATCTCGGCTCAAATAGCTTCCATATGATTGTTGTTCGCATCGTCAATGGTTCTATTCAAATTTTATCTCGAATTAAACGTCGTGTGCGTTTAGCAGAGGGGTTAGATGAACATCGTCAATTAAACCAACAAGCGATAGATCGGGGTGTGGCTTGTTTAGCACTATTTGCAAAACGTTTAGAAGGTTTTGATCCTGAAAATGTGAAAGTCGTTGGAACTTACACCTTACGTCGAGCGCTCAATAATCAAGATTTTTTAGCGCAAGCAAAACAGGTTTTTCCTTTCCCGATTGAAATTATTACAGGGCAAGAAGAAGCTCGCCTTATCTATTCAGGTGTTAGTCATACACAACCAGAGAAAGGGCGTAAATTGGTTGTCGATATAGGTGGTGGTTCAACAGAAATGACGATTGGTGATGATTTCACACCCATTCGGGCAGAAAGTCGCCACATGGGATGCGTAAGTTTTGCGAAGCGTTTTTTCCCTGAAGGTAAATTAAATGCAGAACGGTTTGACCAAGCGTATCAAACCGCCATGGAAAAAATTGATGATCTAGCATGGGAGTATCGTGACTTAGGTTGGCAACATGTTTTAGGCTCATCAGGCACGATTAAAACCGTCAGCAAAGTCCTAAGAGCCAATGGTTATCGAGATGGGTTAATTACAGAAAGCCGATTGCAAATGTTAATTGAACGCTGTTTAGCCTTTGAATCCTTAAATCAAATTCAATTAAAAGGGCTTCTTGAAGAACGTGCTGATGTGCTCGTGCCTGGTTTGGCAATTTTGTTGGCGTTATTTCATACCTTCCATATTCAAGCGATGCGATATTCAGACGGTGCTTTGCGTGAAGGTATCTTATATGGTTCTGAATTACGCTTTCAAGTTGGAGATATTCGCCAACGTACTGCAGAAGCCTTAGTAGAGCAGTTTAATATCGATCAATCACAAGCAGAACGGGTTAAAGAAACGGCTTTGCGTCTATTTGATCAAGTGACATCTTGGAAAAATAAAAAACAAATTGCCGAATTACGTGCCATTTTACAATGGGCAAGTCTGTTGCATGAAGTGGGGATTAGCATTAATCATAATGGTGTACACCGTCATTCTGCTTATATTATTGCTAACCGAGATCTACCGGGCTTTGATAGTGAACAACAACAGTTATTAGCAACATTAATCCGGTTTCATCTAAAGGGTTTTAAACGTTACGATATTAAAAGTTTTAACCGTTTCCAATATAGAGATATTCTAACTTTATTAAGGTTATTACGTTTAGCTGTATTACTAAATCGCTCTCGCCAAGCGACTTCAATTCCTAAACAACTTGAGTTATCTATAGATAATCAAACTTGGATACTGTTGTTTGAACAAGATTTTTTAGTGAAAAACCCACTGATTCAAGTAGATTTAGAAGAAGAGCAAAAACTGTTAGCAACATTAAATTTGGGGCTGTAGTAGATTAGCACTTATGCTATACTACAAACATGAAGATAACTCGTTGTAAATTAAGTAAAAAAGTTCAAATAAAACTGCTTGAATTTTTTGTTGCACAAGTTACTGCTAGAACAGCAAGTGATTTGCTTGGCATTCAGCACAATTCAGCAGCTTTATTTTACCGCAAAATCAGACTTGTGATAGAATATAATCTCAACCTTGAAGCTCACACTTTGTTTGATGGCGAAGTAGAGCTTGATGAAAGCTACTTCGGTGGCATTCGCAAAGGCAAGCGAGGTCGTGGAGCTGGTGGCAAAACAGCTGTATTTGGTCTTTTGAAGCGTAATGGCAAGGTTTATACTGTTGTTGTAAAAGATACCAAGCAAAGTACCTTAATGCCTATCATCTCAAGCAAAATCAAGCCAGATAGCATCGTTTACACAGATGGTTACAGAAGCTATAATGCTCTTGATGTGAGTGAGTTTAAACACTTTCGCATCAATCATTCCAAAGAGTTTGTCAAAGATCACAACCACATCAATGGCATTGAAAATTTCTGGTCTCAAGCCAAACGAGTACTTAGAAAATACAATGGCATTGACAAGAAAAACTTCCATCTTTTTATCAAAGAATGTGAGTTTAGATTTAACTACAGCACACCATCTAATCAGCTTAAAATATTGAGAAAATGGTGTGGGATTTAGACCTTATCTACTACAGCCCCTTAAATTTAGGTATGCATTTTTCCTAGATTATATTCGTCTATAGCTTTTTTAATAAATGATGAAGAATATCAATTAGTGAAATTTTAAATTTGTGAGATTTATCACGGATTAAAAGCCACACAAGTACCGCCAGATCGAATTTTAGCTCAAAGTGAATATAATCCTGATTATGCAAAAGTTACTATAGTTAGAGACTCTGGTTTTCAAGGTGGCGGTTGTTATCTTGGGGTGATGTATCGTCAGACATTATTGGCTCGCTTTGACCCAGAAGAAAAAGCAGATTTTTATATTCCTGAAGGTGAACATAACTTTGCTGTAATCGGAGACCCGTATGGAAGAGGGTTATGTGGTGGTCAGTTTAACCCTGCCGTAGAAAAACAAGTTATCAAAAAAGATAAAGATAATATTTTTAGAATTAGTTTAGGACCTTGGCGGAGACCTAGATAATATATTATTTCTCCTTAAATGTAGGATGCTATTCTTTTTAGGTTATCAAAAACGAAACATCATCAAGAAAGGCATTAAGCCATTCTGTAAGTGTTTCGGTTTTATTTAATGATAAATCTCTCTTCGATGCCCGATTTCTAAGGCGATTATCAGCAATTCGCCATTATCAGTATGGCAAATAATGCGGTAATCACCTACACGATAACGCCACATTCCAGATAAATCGCCAACTAAACCTTTGCCTCGATCTCGTGGATTTTCTAGCGTAGCTAAGGTTTTAAGATAGCGGATAATTTGTTGAGCCTGTTGAGGATTTTTCTTGGCGAGTTTGGCTAATTGCTTTTTAGCGGTTTCCGCTAAGATGATGTTCCAAGTTAAGCTCATTCTCGACTTCCTCTAATGAATAGGTTTTTTCTTTACCTGAACGGACACGCTCAAGAACCGCATTAGCTAAGAGTAAATCTTCTAAATCCTCCAAATAGGCTTCTAATGCCTCTTTGACATAAAAAGATTTTGCTCGTCCTGTTTGGACGGATAGATGATCTAAGCGTTGTTGTAATTCGTCTGGTAATCTTACGGTTAATGCCATTGTGTTATCCTCTTATATTGAGATGTCGAAATAAGTATAAAGTGGTAATGCTTGTAATACAAGTAATACTCCAAATATTTTGAATGAAGAATTTGCAAAAAACTAACCGCACTTTCGCAAGATCGTGCGGTTTTTTTATATCAATAAAAAGGAAATCTTATGACTTTACATGAAACTTTATTATCCCAAACCGCAAAATTGCATCCGATTGAGATCAAAGGCACGACTTACTATATACGTGATTTAACCGTTGGGGATATGAACAACCATCTTTACGGTATCAACGTATGGCTGAAAAAACAAGCTGAAATCGAAGGCTATGAATTGCCTGCGGAAGAGGATGAAAACTTTGCGACAGCTTTAAGCGAGTTCGGAGCAAAATACCGCTTACCGCAATCAATTGCAGTACGTCTGTGTGATGAGAATGGTGAATTGCTATTTGACCCATTTAATGCCGATGATTTAAATGCGATTGCAAAATTAGATAACCAAATCTTAATTGATTTCAACAATGGCTTAGGTGATCCAAAAAACTCACCGACCGCCGACGCTTCCAGCTAAATTTATCGCTAGCGTTAGGCAAAACCCTTGCTGAAATTGAAGCAATGCCCGAAAGACACTTGGCGGAGTATGAATTATTTTACCAAGAGCAACCTTTCGGGCTTTGGCGGGAAGACTACCGCACAGCCCAAATATCGCATTTACTAGCGATGATCAACCGAGATCCCAAAGGCGAGAGCCCGAAATTATCGGATTTTATGCCTTTTTATCAATAGGCAGAAGAAACGGAAGACGATGATGGCGGTGTAGCGACGTATTTGGCGAGTAGGTAAAAACAACGAACCCCTGACTATTGGCGTAGTACAGGGGTTCAAATTATGGACATGACACTATAAAACGGTTAATTACGTTAGGTTACGAACGATGAATATTCTAAAATCAAATCTTGAACTAATCAAGGAGATATTACAAATGAGTAAAACTTTATCAAACTGGCGATTTATTGCAATTCTGATCACAATTTTATTATCTTTTGCAGTATGGAAATCCCCCGAAATTTTAGCAGTGCTATTGCAATAAATTTTTACAAAAAAAACTTGAAAATGACCGCTTGTTGACTTATGTTCTAGGTGTAAGTTAGGGGAGGAAATATGGGAATTAGAGATATATTTGAATCATTTGGATGGCTTTTTAGAACATTCTTTTCTTTAGTCGTTGTTGTTTTTGTGTTACCAGTCATTATCATTGCCTGGATAATATTTGCAACATCATTAAATACACCTGATTTCCCTTGGGCTACAATTGTTGGTTCTGCGCCTTTCTTCTTGTTGCTAGGAGCTTACTATCTTGAGCAGTATAAAATAAACCGCCATTTAAAACGTAATAAAAAACAGCATTAAGATAGTAGATATGATTATTTAATTAGGTTTTATAGATTTATAAGCCACCTTTAAGGGTGGCTTTTTTTATGGGAGAAAATGTCACTTGGAAAATTAAATATTATCCTTGATTTAGAAACAGCTAGTTTTGAAAAAGGAATGTCTAAATCAGAGCAGAGAACCAGCCAATTTTCACGTACTTTCCAAGTGGATATGGATAAATCGTTAAATTCAGCCAAGCAGTTCGCACAACGTACAACAGAATATTTAGAGAATATTGAAAATGCAGCTAAAAATATCAATAAAAACTCTAACTTTCAGTTTTTTACTACGCTTGGTGTATATGCTCAAGCGGCAAGTGGAAATATTATTAAATATGCAGATAGTTATACTGAACTTGGTAATAGAATTCGTTTGGTAACTAAGAGTAATGAAGAATCTGCTAAAGCTAATGCTGCAGTCTTTGATATATCACTTAAAACAAATCAAGCTATATCATCAACATCACACATTTATCAACGATTTTACGATTACATGAAAGAGAAGGGGATGATTCAGGTTTAAAAATGAGAGTGGGTAGCCTCCGAGTTGGAGGCTTATTTTTTGTTCACTTAACTCTGTCACGCTGGTAAAAAACGTTCCGAAACTATTTGTAATTATTTGATAAAAAACGAAGTTTTTTTGCAAAAATCGACATTATTTCGGAACGTTTTTAGGGGTTGAAACCTTATCGAATAAGGAAAAGTTTGATCTAGTTCTCATTTTTATCTTTTCTATCTTGTTATTACAAAAAGAAAAGCGTACTCTATGGAGTATATTTTCTTTTATTTGTTTTTTTATGGAGTAGCTCTTTCATTTGAAGTGTAGTGAAACATATTGGAGGTTTATATGTTACTAGGCGATTTATCACGCAATGATTATGCAAAATCACTTCCCCCTGTTTTTGCGAGATTATGTGCAAAGCTAAAAGCTCTTGATTTAGTTAATCTACCTCTTGGTTGGCAAGATCTTGAAGAAGGTGTTCGAATGAATGTCATGGAGTTTGAAACCACCTCTTCTGAAGGAAAAAAAGCAGAGTTGCATCGTAAATTTATTGATATCCAATTATTAATTTCAGGTGAAGAAGCGATTGAGTATAGCCTAGCCTATCCAAATCTTGAACTTTATGATGACTATCGTGATGAAGACGACTATCAACTGACTCCAACCCTTGAACATAAAAATGTGGTGATTTTAAAACCAAATATGTTTGCAATTTTCTTACCAAATGAGCCTCATACACCAGGTAATTCAGTAACGGAGAATAAATTATTGAAAAAACTCGTCGTGAAAGTTCCTGTGGAGATGCTAGGAGACTAATATGTCAGCGAGAGGCAAAATTCTTGATACGATAGGAGCATTACAAAATAGCTTAACTAAAACGGAAAAGAAAATTGCAAGTGCTATTTTGTCTCAACCAGATTTGCTCAATCAATGTTCACTTTCTGAAGTGGCATCACAACTTGATGTCGGAGAGGCAACATTTATTCGTTTCTGTCGAACCTTAGGATTTAAAGGTTATACAGATTTTAAATTAGATCTTGCGATTGAATTAGCAACGCAAGAGAAAGAGAGTAGTACATTACTTGATACGGATGTATCAGAAACCGATACACCAAAAGAAATTGCAAGTAAGTTGCAAAATACGTTAAGTAATGTCATAGCCGAAACAGTCAATCTGCTTAATTATGATGAACTAGAAAAGGTTGTTCAAGAATTAAGACAGGCTCAGCGTATTTTTTTATTTGGTGTCGGGTCATCTGGGCTTACCGCAGAGGATGCACAACATAAATTTATGCGGATTGGATTGCAAACGGCGGCGGTGGCAAATAATCACTTTATGTATATGCAAGCGGCTTTGCTTAAAAAAGGAGATGTTGTTATTGGAATTAGCCATTCAGGTTATTCTGAAGAAACAACAAAAGCATTACGTATTGCACGAGATAATGGAGCCGTCACCGTTGCCATCACACATAATTTGAGATCGCCAATTACTGAAGTTTCAGATTATGTTTTAATTAATGGGAATCGCCAAGGACATATGCAGGGCGACTCTATTGGTACAAAGATGACTCAGCTATTTGTACTTGATTTAATCTATGCGTTACTTGTTAAAGCTGAACCAGAAAAAGCGATTCAGCAGAAACAAAAAACACTCAATGTGATTTTAGAGCAACGGATAAAATAGCTTACAAGCGGTCGGTTTATTCTGTTTTTTTACAAATTCTTCTTCATGTTTACTTACTAAAGGATGACAAAATGAAAAATTTAAAAGGTATCTTCAGTGCATTATTAGTTTCTTTTAATGCGGACGGCACAATCAACGAAAAAGGTTTACGCCAAATTATCCGCCACAATATCGACAAAATGAAAGTCGATGGCTTGTATGTGGGCGGTTCAACCGGTGAAAACTTTATGCTTTCAACGGAAGAGAAAAAAGAGATCTTCCGTATCGCAAAAGATGAAGCGAAAGATGACATTGCATTAATCGCTCAAGTTGGTAGCGTTAACTTAAAAGAAGCAGTAGAACTTGGTAAATATGCAACTGAATTAGGCTATGATAGCTTATCTGCGGTAACACCGTTCTACTACAAATTCAGCTTCCCAGAAATCAAAAACTTCTATGAAACGATTATTCGTGAAACAGGCAACAAAATGATCGTTTACTCTATCCCATTCTTGACAGGGGTAAACATCGGCGTTTCACAATTTGCAGAACTGTTCCAAAATGAAAAAATCATTGGTGTGAAATTCACCGCAGGCGATTTCTATCTATTAGAACGTTTACGCAAAGCATTCCCGAACCACTTAATCTATGCGGGTTTTGACGAGATGATGTTACCTGCAACGGTATTAGGCGTAGATGGTGCAATCGGTAGTACCTTCAACGTCAACGGTATCCGCGCTCGTCAAATTTTTGAATTAGCACAACAAGGCAAAGTCAAAGAAGCGCTTGAAATTCAAAATGTGACTAACGACTTAATCGAAGGCATTTTGGGTAACGGTTTATATCAAACCATCAAAGGTTTATTGGAAGAAGAAGGTGTACAAGCAGGTTACTGCCGTGAACCAATGACTAAAGAGTTGAACGCTCAACAAAAAGCAGTTGTGAAAGAATTAAAAGCGAAATATCTTTCTTAATTTGAATTAGCATAAGAAAAAGGCTGTTGGTTGAACTGACCACAGCCTTTTTAGTTAGTATATTTGCAAATTTTTCACAAAATCCTACCGCTTGTTAAGCTAGTTTTGTAATAGCCCAATCTAACCCCGAATAAAAATCGTCAGTGAGATAAGGTTTGAGTTTTTGTAGATTTTCAACAATGACAGCTTTATCTGGGTGGCAAAGGTTAATATGTCCCAATTTTCTGCCTGCTCGAACTTCTTTTCCATACCAATGCAGTTGGCTGAACGGAATGTCTAACCATTCATTATGATGTTCGATCCCAATAAGGTTCACCATCACACTCGGAGCGATCGGCTTAAGCTCAGGGGTTGGTAAATCAAGTAATGCTCGCAAATGCAATTCAAATTGACTGATTGAACAGCCTAATTGTGTCCAATGTCCGCTGTTGTGTACTCGCGGTGCGAGCTCATTGATCAGCAGTTTTTCGCCTACTACAAAACATTCCATTGCCATTACACCAACATAATTGAGTTCGTGCATAATCGCAGAAAGCATTTGTTCTGCTTGCTGTTGGAATATTTGTTGATGGGGTAGCGTTACATCCATTACACTGTAACGTAAAATGCCGTTTTGTTGTAAATTGTGGGTCACAGGGTAGAAGCGAGTTTCGCCATTACGGAACCTTGCGCCCACTAAGGAAACTTCGCCGTCAAAGGGAATAAATTTTTCTGCAATCACTTCACCAAATAAGTCGGGGTAATTTGCTCGAGATTTTCTTGAGTGACAATCCACTGCCCACGCCCGTCATAGCCCCCTGTACGACGTTTCACTACCACTTTTTCACCAATGTTTTCAAAGACTTGTTGCCATTGTTCTGGCGAACTTAATAACTGCCAAGGCGATGTAGAGAGATTAAGCTGATCGAGTAGTGATTTTTGGGTAAAACGGTCGGCAAGTTGTCCGAAAACGGAAAGATTGACAAAATTTTTATGGTTGCTTAATAAATTTGTTAAAGGAGTTTCTGCCCAACGCTCAATTTCAGCGGTAATTAAACTGTTTTCGGCGAGATCGAATACTGGATCGTCAAAGGCTAACGGCTGGACTTCAACATCCAACGGCATACCCGCATAACGTAACATTCTGCCAAGTTGCCCGTTACCAAGAACATAAATAGGAGGGTAGAGTGTGCTTTTTTGCATAGTTACCTCGTAGGTCGGGCATTTATGCCCGACAATAATTACCAAATATAAGAAGTCGGGCATAAATGCCCGACCTACATTAAAAATACTCTGATAATGGTTTATCTAATGTTTGATTGAGCAAAACCATTAACTTAATGCGCGCTTTCTGTCCACTTAATCCTTGGGTGAAAATAACCCCTTGTTGTTTCAGTTGCTTACCGCCACCGAGATAATCATACACATCTTGTGTAATGCCATTAAAGGCGCGAGACACCAAGACTACAGGGATATTTGCTTTTAATAACGCAGAAACACCGTCTAAACAAGAGGGTGGCAAGTTACCGGCGCCTAAGGCTTCAATTACTACACCATCACAGCGACTTTGAGCCAGTTGTTCTAGTAAGAAGCTATCCATGCCGACATAGGCTTTTATCAGCTGAATGTTTGATTTTTCCAAACGATCAATCGGAAAGCGTTCGTAAGCGGTCAGATGTTGGAAATAAATTGCACGGTTTTTGGTAACCAAACCACAAGGTCCAAAGGTGGGCGTTTGGAAGGTTGCTACGTTAGTAGTATGGGTTTTGGTCACAAATTTGGCATTATGAATTTCATCATTCATCACCACCAAAACACCTTTGTTTTGGCTTTCATCACTTAATGCCACCAAAATAGCACTTTGTAGGTTAATTAAACCGTCAGAGCCTAATTCATTGCTAGAACGCATTGCCCCGGTGATGGCAACGGGAACATTCACTTTAACGCTAAATCAAGGAAATAAGCGGTTTCTTCTAAGGTGTCCGTACCGTGTGTAATCACAATGCCATCATAACCTTCGGCTAACACAGCCTGTTCGATCCGATCTTTTAACAACTGCCAATGTGCCAACGTAATATGGGGAGAAGGAACGTGTAAAATCGCTTCTTGATAAAGTTGAGCTGGGTGATTGAGTTTCGCTAACGCCGTTAAAAGTGGGTTTTGAGCTGAAGGCGATACTTTGCCGTCTTCGCCTTCGCTCATTGAAATGGTTCCACCTGTGTGGAGAATTAATAATTTTTTACTCATCTAAATTCGTGGGTCTGGATTATCTAACACAGATTGTGTCTGTGCATTACGGAAAGAACGCAATTTTAGTGCAATTTAGGGTTAAATGCACCTAAAATTTGAGCCGCTAATAATCCTGCATTTGCCGCCCCAGCTGGACCGATAGCAAGAGTGCCGACAGGAATGCCTTTTGGCATTTGAACGATAGAGTAAAGGCTATCGACGCCACTTAACATTGAACTTTTTACCGGTACGCCTAACACGGGAACATCGTTTTTGCTGCAATCATACCAGGTAAATGTGCCGCACCGCCTGCCCCTGCGATAATTACTTTGTAGCCTTTTTGTTCCGCCGTTTCGGCAAATTCAAACAGTTTATCTGGGGTACGGTGAGCGGAAACCACTTCAACGTGATAAGGAATGTTAAATTGATCGAGAATTTGGGTTGCTTCAGACATGGTTGCCCAGTCGCTTTTGAACCCATTACAATGGCGATTTCAGTTTGTGTCGTCATAATTGAACCTTTTCTTAAACCAAGATACTAACGAACATGGACTTTACCACAAAACGCAAACGTTTGCTTTAAAAATCAAACGTTTTATATTTAACAGGGTAAAAATGGACAAAAAGGGTGGTTTTGTTATCTTGCTACCAATTTATCTACAAATTTTCAACATTTTTTGAGAAATTTTTAAAAACTGTTGAAAATCAATAAGATAGACTACGAAGAAAATTCGGTAGTAAGCTATTTCTATGGCTTACTTTCTGCTTTTTTGATTTAAAACAAGAAAGTTTACTGAATTTATGGTTAAAGTTTCAACGGTTGGCAAAATTTTAACAATTTTTGCAATGTTTTATTCATCAGATAAAAAAAGGAAAAGACTATGTCAGAAATGTTAGCACATGACGTAGATCCATTCGAAACGCAAGAATGGTTAGACTCGGTAAACTCTTTAGTTAAAGAAGAAGGTACTGAGCGTGCGCAATTTATTATTCAACAAGTAATGCAACATGCTCGCACTCAGGGTGTAGGGCTTCCATCAGGCGTAACAACCGACTATGTAAACACAATTCCTGTGTCTGAACAGCCTGTGTACCCAGGAAATCAAGAAATTGAACGTCGTATTCGTTCAGCCGTTCGCTGGAATGCGATTGCAATGGTATTACGTAGCCAGAAGAAAGATTTGGATCTCGGCGGTCATATTTCAACTTTCCAATCTTCTGCAACTATGTATGAAGTGTGCTTTAACCACTTCTTCAAAGCAGCAACAGATAAAGACGGTGGCGACTTAGTCTTCTCTCAAGGTCACGCAGCTCCAGGTATTTACGCACGTTCTTTCTTAGAAGGCCGTTTAACCGCAGAACAATTAGATAATTTCCGTCAAGAAGCTTTTGCAGATGGTTTATCTTCTTATCCACACCCGAAATTAATGCCTGAATACTGGCAGTTCTCTACGGTATCTATGGGTTTAGGTCCAGTGAATGCCATTTATCAAGCACGTTTCTTAAAATATTTACACAATCGTGGTATTAAAATACCTCAGGTCAAACCGTTTATGCTTTCTTAGGTGACGGTGAGATGGACGAGATCGAGTCTAAAGGTGCATTAACCGTTGCAGGCCGTGAAAAATTAGATAACTTAATTTTCGTGGTAAGCTGTAACCTTCAACGTTTAGATGGTCCAGTAAATGGTAACGGTAAAATCGTTCAAGAATTAGAAGGTTTATTCACAGGTGCTGGCTGGGAAGTTATCAAAGTATTATGGGCAAGCAACTGGGATAAATTATTTAAAGATACTTCAGGCAAATTAGCACAATTAATGATGGAAGTGGTTGATGGTGACTACTTAACCTTCAAATCAAAAGATGGTGCTTATGTGCGTGAACACTTCTTCGGTCGTTTCCCCGAAACTGCAGCCTTAGTTGCAGATATGACAGATGATGAAATCTGGCACTTACGTCGTGGTGCACACGATTCTGAGAAAATGTTTGCTGCCTTTGAACGTGCAAAACGCTCAAATAAACCAGTGGTTATCTTAGCTCACCAAGTAAAAAGGCTATAAAATCCCTGAAGCAGAAAGTAAAAACACTGCTCACCAATCGAAAAAAATGTCACTAGAAAGCTTAAAAGGCTTCCGTGACTACTTCCACTTACCATTAACGGACGAACAAGTAGAAAACTTAGATATGTGACTTTCCCGGAAGGTTCAGAAGAGTACAACTACTTACACGGTCGTCGTAAAGAGTTAAACGGTTATTTACCAGCGCGTAAACCGAAATT